>CANEDU010000147.1 GCA_947426355.1 uncultured Adlercreutzia sp.
AGCGCTGGCGGGGAGCGCTGGCGGGAGCCCCCGCCTATGCGCCGCCTACACGTCGGCAGCGGCGCCGACCGTGGCGCTTTCCACCATTTCCTGCTCTACCTCGCGATCGTACTCGCGGTCGATGGCGCTTTCCGGCGTGGGCGGCTTAATCTGGAAAGGCACGGCCGGCGTGAACAGGCTTACGGCCGGCACAATCACGAGCGAGACGATCATGCACAGCGCGCCGCAGTTGATGGGGCTCGCGATAAGCGGCGTACCGCCCGACAACGCCAGACCCATGTTCACAGCAGTGAGCCCCACGCCCACGGCAAACGAGCACCACACGCTCGCCTTCGAAATGCGCCCACTGTACAGACCCCACAGGAAGGGCCCGAGGAACGAGCCGGCCAGCGCGCCCCAGGAATAGCCCATGAGCTGGGCGATGAACACCACGCTGGAATGGTACTGGAACAGCGCGATCAGCGCCGAGATGGCGATGAACACCACGAGCAGGCCGCGCATCCACAGAAGCTGCCTCTTCTCGGACATGTCCTTGATGAGGTTGCCCTTGATGAAGTCGATGGTCAGCGTGGACGACGAGGTCAGCACGAGCGAGCTCAACGTGGACATGGACGCCGACAGCACCAGCACGATCACAAGACCGATGAGCACATCGGGCAGGGTAGACAGCATCGTGGGGATAATGGAGTCGTAGACGGGCGTGCCGTTGGCGGCGTACTCGATCTGGCCCTCGTAGAGCCGCCCGAAACCGCCGAGGAAGTAGGAGCCGCCTGCCACCACGAAGGCGAAGATGGTAGAGATGATGGCACCCTGCTTGATGGCCGGGCCGGTTTTGATGGCGTAGAACTTCTGCACCATCTGGGGCAGGCCCCAGGTGCCGAGCGACGTGAGGATGACCACGCCAAGCAGGTTGAACAGGTCGGGCCCGAAGAAGCTGACGAAGGGCCCCTGCATGGCGCTTCCCTCGGCGGGAATCTGCGACAGCGAGATGATGGCCTCGGAGAAGCCTCCGTTGTTTATGATGACTGCCACGATGACGGCAACAATGCCGAGCAGCATGACGATGCCCTGGATGAAGTCGTTCATAACCGTGGCCATGTACCCGCCGAGCACCACATAGATGCAGGTAATCACTGCCATGCCGATGACGCACACATCGTAGGGAAGCGCGAAGGCCATACCGAACAGGCGCGACAGACCGTTGTAGACGCTCGCCGTATACGGGATGAGGAACACGAAGATGATGGCCGCGGCCGCAATGCGCAGAGCGCGGGAATCGTAGCGCTTTCCGAAGAACTCGGGCATGGTGGAGGCCTTCAGGCGATGGGTCATCTCGCGGGTACGGGGACCTAAGATCCACCAGGCGAGCAGCGAACCAATAATGGCGTTGCCAATGCCGGCCCAGGTGGCCGAGATGCCGTACTTGAAGCCGAACTGGCCCGCATAGCCGACAAACACCACAGCGGAGAAGTAGCTCGTGCCATAGGCAAAAGCGCTCATCCACGGGCCCACGTTGCGGCCGCCCAGGATGAAGCCGTCAACGGTGCCCGTGTGCCGACGGCAGTAGATGCCCACCGCCACGGCAACAGCCACGAAGGCGATTACCAAAAGAATTTTCGCGATCATTTCCTTCTTCTTTCTTCAATCGTGCGGATACTTCCGGCGGCTGGTCGCCCCCGCGGACTCGCAGCCGCCTGGGAAGGGAAGCGCGCTCCCCTTCCGCCTTCGATTCCCCATGCGAGAACCGACACGCAAGGCGCACACGACTTTTCGCCTGCGGCTACAAAAAAATAGCCACGGGCGAAAACCCGTGTGCTATTGGTATCGAAACTCAAATTGGAGGAAGGTTGCTCGCTGAGACTGCTGGGCCAGGTGCTGGCTGGCAACGGCGCGGGCCGCCTCGGCGATACACTGCGCGGCCTTGTGAGCGCTCATGAGCGCGCAGGCCACGGCGTCGCAGAGAGACTGCTCGGCCCAGCGGGCGCTCATGACGGCACAAGCCGCCTCGCTGCGCGACTGCTGGGCGATATGCTGGCTCGCCACGGCGAGCGCCGCGTCGTCCATCCCGCTTTTATGTCCCATAACGAACGTCATGGCGGACACTTTAGCACAATAAAGAGAGTTTGCGAGTCACATATTGGTCAAACTTGCGCCAGTCCGCCAACCCAGCGGCAAGAAGCGCGCTTTGTCGGGCCCGCCATGCTTTCACGGTCGCGCCCTCCCCACTGTGCTCTCCCCGCTGTGCTCTCCGCGCTGTGCTCTCCGCGTCGCTCTTCCCGCACTGTGCTTTCTGCGCTGCACTTCCCGAGCCAGAGATAGCTGCCGTTGCGGGGCTTCCAAGATTGGCGCGTTGCTATCGCAACTTTGTCCAAACCCGAGATATTTGCCATCGCTTTCAGAATTCATGCCAAAAAGAAGGGGTATGGACACCGAGCAACCCCGAATCGTGTCCATATCCATTTTATTTGGCAGAAATGAGGCCCTCGGGTGTCCATATCGACATTATTTGCCCGGTTTTCTCTGAGCTGTGGCAAATATGACCGTTTTGGACTTTGGCCAACTACCTATCCTTTTGCGTTTCTCATAATTCCATTTGCTCTTGAGCTTCGCACGGCTTCATGCCTGACGTCAAAAGCGAAATGAATGCATGCGGCTGCTCTACGTGGGCGTTGTGCCCGGCATCGGAGATGAGCGCCGTTTGGAGTCCAGCGCCAGAAGCGAGCGCTGCCTGAAGCCCGGCTTCCGACACCCGATGGGCGACGGCGGCATACTTCTCATCCAGGGAACCGGCGACATAGAGAACAGCGGTGCCGCGCTCCCGAAGCCGGGCGAGAGCGGCGAGGGTCTCGGACTCAAGCGCCTGATGATGCGCGCCCCAGGCCTCAAGGCTGCAGGCCAGCTCATCGGCGCTATGAGTCGTACGCTCTGCGCGCAAGGCGGCGCGGGCTTCCGAGGAGAGAGCTCGCTGCGAGGCGAACAGCGGCAGGGTTTCCCACCAGTCCATAAAGGGTTCCACGCCCTCATCGCGAAGACGCTGGGCCCAAACGGCGTTACGGTCAGCCAATAAGGCGCGTTCCGCCTCACCACGAGGGCCAAGCCCGGCGCTTTCCAGAACGAGACCCGCCAGGGGCAACGGGGCGGCGGGGCTTTGCCGCTCGTCGCTCGTCGCCTCGCAGCCGCGGCGCACCAGCGTCTCAGCAGCAATGCGGCCGCCCATGGAGTAGCCGACGAGCACGGGCGCGCCCTCAACCTCAGCGACTTTTTCAACCACTTCGGCTACATAGCTGCACAGCGCGGGAAGCGTTCGGTCCGCCCGGCGGTACAGGTCAATCGCATACGTGCGATGCCCGCGTTCCTGCAAAACACTCGCCACCGTGTCCCAGGTAGCGGGCGTCTGCGCGAAGCCATGCAGAAAGATGTAGGGGGCTAAGGCCTCGGCACGTCGTTTTGACCCCACAGCTCGCACCTCCTTCGAAACACTCCGTCCACTCTTAAGACTCTCGCAGTCGGGCGCATCCCCGCTGTGGCGCAAAACGCCTCGTGGCATCCGCGGGACAATCCGCCACCTCCAGGCACGATTCCCATTAACGCTGGTAGGGCGCGTAGCGGTCGCGGACGCCGCGCAGGGGCAGGGCAATCTCGATGAGGCTGATGCCCGGCGTGCCGAGGAAGTGCTCGTAGGCGCTACGGAAGGCGCCCACCGTGTGCACGCTGGCCGAGGGGATGCCGAAGGCGGCGGCGGCTTCCGTGAAGCGCACGTCCTGGGGCGCGAGGAACAGGCGGTCGAAATAAGGGTCGTCGGACGCCTGAGGCAGCATGTCGAAGATGGCGCCGCCGTTGTTGTTCAGAAGCACAATGACGAGCGACGGAGCCTCGCCGTCGGCGTGCTGCAGCAGCATCTCACGCTGCAGCGCCAGGCCGTTCAGGTCGTGAAGCATGGTGAAGTCGCCCGTGAGGAACGTCGTTTGGGCGAAGTGCTGGGAAACGCCGACAGCGGTGGAGACCACGCCGTCGATGCCATTCTGGCCGCGATTCGCCATGAGGGCCAAGGGCTTTCCATCCTTCACGTAGAAGGTGTCCAGGGCGCGGATGCTCATGGAATTCGCCGAGAACAGGCACGAGCCTTCCGGAGCAAGCTCAAGCAGCGAGCGCACGTAGGCGCCCTCGACGGCCTCGGAATCGTGGGCCGTGACGCCGTCCCATTCCACGGCGAGAATGCGCAGGCGCGCCTCGTCGTTGGCCGCCACCCAAGATTCGGCGAAGCGGCGCTGGGCCTTGCGACCTTCGGCGTGCCAGCCGCTGCGGATGAACCCGAGAGGCGTGGTGCCCACGAACACGTCGGTAGCGGCGTTGAAGTCGCGAGTTTCGGCGGCATCCACGACAAGGGAAATCGGGCGCGTGCGCTCTAGCAGCGCGCAGGCGCTCTTCGAAATGGGATAGCGGCCGAAGCGGATGACCACCTCAGGCACGGGGCAATCGAGCCGCGCGCAGAGGTTGTCGTAGTTGTCGATGATGAGCGGGTCGTCGATGGAGCGCAGGCCCGAAAGCGGGTCGGCGAGCACCGGCAGCGACAACTTGCGGGCCCAGGCGAGCACCTCTTCGGCCTCGGCCACGGTTTCGCAGGTGCCCTCGCCGGCCACCACCACGGTCGGGCGCTTCCAAAGCAGGCGCTCGATGGCCTCCACATTGGCTGCGGAGATGGTGCCGTCGGGGCCGATCAGCGGACCGAGGTCCAGCGCAAGGCCGTCTTTGGCGGCGGTGCTTACGTTGCGCGCGCCCAAGGCGAAGCAATCGCGGGCGGCACGTTGCATGGCCTGCAGGTCGGCGCCTGCGAAATCGGGCTTGAGCGGGGCGTCGAAGGGGAAGTTCACGTGCACGGGGCCGGCCAGATGCATGCAGGCGCGGGACGCCACCTGCACGGTCGGGTCGTAGTTCACGATGTCGCCGGCCTCGTTGTAGAAGACGGGCTTGGCCGGCAGCGGGGCGTCATCCAGGCGCGGCAGCGCGCAGGTGGCCTCGGGGTCGGTCGGCGCGGCGGCGTGCTT
>CANEDU010000148.1 GCA_947426355.1 uncultured Adlercreutzia sp.
CTTGAAATACGCGATCAAGTGAATGCGAAACTGCGCGCTATGGGGTCCTCCCCTACCGAGCTGGTGAACGCCGCTTACGATTACGTACTCGCTACCGGCGAGCTGCCCGACGCTCAGCATGGGGAAGCGCCTCTGCACATCGCGCTCACCAACGCACAAGCCAACGAGCTGCGATTCAGGCTTCGCCACGCCACGCGCGCCGTCCCCGCCTCGTTCTGGGAAGCTCAAGAAGCCCAGCTTATTCAACCTAAGGGAGAGTAGCCATGCGCCTTCTCATCGATAGTGACGTTCTTCTCGATTTCATCGGCGAGCGCGAGAGCACCGCCGCCGCCTGGGTCAAGCTCAACGCCATGGAGCTGGCCGGCGCTGCCGAGCTGTGGGTTACAGCCGAAGCCTTCAACGCTGTCAGAGAACGCCTCGCAAACGCCTTGCCCGACCACGACGTGCGCTCAGCCTTACGCTCTGCCATGGCGTTTCTCTCGGTTTGCTCGGTCGATGGCCCCGATGTCCGCTTCGCGCTAGAGCACGAAAACCTTCCCTATCGGGCAGCGCTCACTGAATCCTGCGCTCGAAAAATACAGGCCGACTTCATTGTCACCGGGCAAGGCCCCGTTGCCGTCTCTCGCGCCGTACGGCGTGTCGGCCCCGATGAACTGTTCGGCGTCCTTGAAGCCGAGCAAGGCCTTATCTTCGACGTTATCGAATTCTAGGAGGCCGTCATGATCGATGAAATTCAAGTGAGGGACGTGGCGCTCATCAAAGAGGCTTCTCTTTCTCCTTCGCGCGGGCTAACTGTGCTCACGGGCGAAACCGGCGCCGGCAAAACAGCCCTCGTAAGTGCCGTGAAACTGCTCGTTGGTGAACGCGCCGACAGCTCGAGTGTGCGCGAGGGCGCCCAGGCAGCCGAAGTGCGCGGGCGTCTGTTTCCCGCTCGTTCTTCTTCCGAGGATCTTGTCGTCGCGCGCAAGGTCAGCGCCGACGGACGCAGCCGAGCCACACTTAACGGCGCTATGGCCAGCGTCTCAGAGCTCTCTCGCACAATCGGTCCCCTCGTCGAACTTTGCGGTCAGCACGAATATCAAGCCCTCCTTAAACCCGCAGAACATGGTCGCATTCTTGATGCCTGGGCCGATATCACTAACCAAGAGGCCGCAGCATTTCGCGACGCGTTTGCAACCGCGCGCGAGGCGGCTAGCAACCTCGCAGAACTCCGCTCCCAGGCAAGCGCCTCCAACGCTCAGCTGGAAGAAGCTCGCTTCACCCTTCAACAGATCGAAGCGGTAAATCCCCAGGGCGGCGAATATGAAGAAGTGCGCGATTGGCTCGCCCGATCGGAGCACGCCGAGGTACTCGCCCGCAACTCCCACGGCGCAGCCGAGGCGCTCTCGGGTGACGGCGGAGCGCTCGACGCCCTGAATGCCGCCATCGCGCTTATCGACGACGCTGCTCGAGCCGACGAAGAACTGGCGCCATTTGCCAGCTCGCTAAGGGAGACCTGCTTTGTCATCGAGGATGTCGCCCGCGATATGGCGAGCTACTGCGACGCCATCGATTTCGATGGGGAATCTCTGGCGGCGGCCCAAGAGCGCATGGGAGCCCTCATGGGCCTACAGCGCAGTTTCGGCCCCACCATGGAAGCCGTCTTCGAGCGTTGGGATGCGGCGGCGGCCCTCGTCAGCCTCGTTGACGACGCCGACGATCGCATAGCTCAAGCCGAAAAAGCTCTAGCCGACGCCGAAGATGCACTCGACAAAGCTGCGCGCGCCTACAACAAAGCGCGGGAAAAAGCCGCGCCGCTGTTCGAGAGCGAGGTAAATACCGTGCTCGGGCGCCTTGAGATGGGAACGGCCTCGCTTGTTTGCACGGTCACGCCCTTACCGCGCGAGTCCTGGAGCACCTCCGGCGCCGCAAGCGTCGCTTTCGCATTCAAGCCAGGCTCCTCCATGCAGCCGCGCCCCTTAACACGCATCGCCTCAGGTGGCGAAATCAGCCGCGTTATGCTCGCCGTCAAGGTAGCTCTCGGCGCCAAGGACGGCACCGAAACGCTTATCTTCGATGAAGTTGACGCCGGCGTCGGAGGCAGCGCTGCCAACGCTCTGGCCTCTGTGCTGGCGGAATTGGCAGAAAGTCACCAGGTCATTGTCATCACGCATCTTGCCCAAGTCGCCGTGCTGGCCGACACCCACTATACCGTCACCAAAACATCGGGCGATACCCCCGAGACCCTGCTCCGTGAAGTAGAAGGGCGCGATCGGGTGGCAGAGGTGGCGCGGCTTCTGTCCGGCACAGCTACCGAAACTTCGCTGGCCCACGCACGTGAGCTTCTCGGATCGCGCGTCTAAGAATCCTGCTGCAGCAGCTTTTGGGCCAAAGCCTTAGGATCGTTATAGCCCAGCAGCTGGTCAATGGTGACGAACCGATAGCCCTCGGCTTTTAACTGAGGCAAGGCAATCTTGAGCGCTTCGATAGTCTGGCTGCGATCGCCACCGCCGTCGTGAAGCAATATCACATCGCCCGGCGAAGCAGCGAGAATCTTTTGCACAATGGCGTCAACGCCCGGCTGCTTCCAATCCTCGGAATCGATGTTCCAGCCAATCTCGGCGGTAATGTAGGGCTGAAGCGTCCAGATAACGTCGCCGTAGAAGTTTCCGCCGGGCGAGCGGAAAAGTTTTGAGGGCTCCTGGCCTATGGCGTCGGCGATGGCTTGCTGGCCCTGCTGCACCTCTTCTATCTGCTTGTCGGTACTTTGTCGCGTCATGTCAACGCGGTTACCGCCGCCGGATGCCGCATGATCGTAGGAATGGGTCGCAATCTCATGCCCCTCAGAGGCAGCCCGTTTTACCACGTCGGCATAATTGTCTTCATCGAATATCTGCTCACCAATGGTGAAGAAAGTCGCCTTGGCATCATTTTCTTTCAGCACATCCAACAGCTCGTTTGTCGTCGACCAGGGACCATCGTCGAAGGTAAGGGCCACAACCTTGTCATCGCCCGGGTCGGGATTGTATTTAAGGTAAACGCTGTCGGAAGGCTCGCGCACGGTGGTGGACACGGTCTTACCAGACACCTCGCCAACACGGGTTTCCACCTCACCGGGCTCGCCGGGAATATAGACGTGGACCGCCCCGGCACCAATCTCCACATGGCCGGGCTCGCTTGTCGTCGTTTCGGCACTATAGCCCTCTGAAACGTCGCCCCCATCGCCTATCTGCACGCTGTCTCCCTTGTGGAGCTCTAACGCAGGATCGCTCGTCTCGGCGCCGTTAACAAGTCCGGCAAACGGCGCCCCAGCGCCCTCCTCAAGCACCTCGCCATCTACCGCGACGAGGTTTCCCGCCTTAGGCGACACGATGCCCTCTGAGATGATCTCGCCCAAAGTCGTCCCCTTGTTTACCGTGCGGCTCATTCCGTTTACCGTAACGTTATAAGTGGGCGGGTCCAGATAGAGATAAACGCCGACGCCGATAAGAGCGAGCAGGACAACCGCCACGACGATTGAGGCAACACTCGCCTTTTTGCGCCCATGTTGCCGATAGCGCTCCATATCGGCATAGGGCGCTGCGGCATCGTCAAGAGAAGTAGTTCCAGAAAGCGATGCGCTTTGCGCCATCCGACTACCTGCCGTTGCCGCATAACCGGCATATCCCCCGCTTTTTTCCTTGCATCCCTCGTGAGGCAAACGCGCGTCGCCCTGAACGTCCCCGCCACTGCGACGGGTAGGCGCTCTGTGCTGGCGCGGGTTGTTGCGCTGGATATGTGGGCCTGGGCTGGCGGCCTGGCGCAGCATCGTTCTCTCCTCAACGAATCGCAAGTTATCGAAATCTTGCCCTGCGATTATACGTCACGCACTTTCCCCAGAAGCGCACTGAAACCTTACGTTTTCGTATAGTTCGAATTCCGTAATACTTCCATAGCGCCAGGGCGATGCCGCGCCCTGAACGACCGGCAGTTACGCGCGCTAGCCGCAAGCCGCCCTAACTGCTGCGGCTGCTGCCGTAGGCGGCGTGCTTGCGGTTGCCGTAGGCGCTTCCCTTGCGGGCGCTCTTCTTCAAATCCTTCAGGACGTCGTCCTCGCTTGCGCCCTCCACCGAGGCGCGCAGCTTCACCACCTGGTCGCGCAGACGGGCCGCCTCCTCGAAGTCCATCGAGCGAGAGGCCTCGGCCATGTCGTCCTCCATAGACGAGATGATGCGCAGCACCTCCTCCCGCGACAGCTCGGCGAGCTCCTTGTTCACCTGCTCGGCTGTGGTGTTCGCCGTCTCATCGGTGATAAATCCCATGATGTCGTTGATGGCCTTGCGGATGGTCTGAGGCTCGATGCCGTGCTTCTCGTTGTAGGCCATCTGGATCTCGCGGCGCCGGCGCGTCTCATCGATGGCCCGGCGCATGGAATCGGTGATGCGGTCGGCGTACATGATGACCTCGCCCGACACGTTGCGGGCCGCGCGCCCGATGGTCTGGATGAGCGAGCGGTGGTTGCGCAAAAAGCCCTCTTTGTCGGCATCTAAGATGGCCACGAGCGATACCTCGGGCAAATCCAGGCCCTCGCGCAGAAGGTTGATGCCCACAAGCACGTCGAACTCGCCGCGGCGCAGATCGCGCAGAATCTCGGTGCGCTCCAGGGTGGCGATGTCCGAGTGCATATAGCGGGCTTTCACGCCTTGGTCCAGCAAGTGGTCGGTGAGGTCCTCGGCCATCTTCTTCGTGAGCGTGGTGATGAGCACGCGCTCGTCGCGAGCCGCGCGCTCCTTCGCCTCATCGATGATGTCGTCGATCTGGCTTTTGCTCGTGCGCACCACGATCTCCGGGTCCAAGAGGCCCGTAGGGCGGATGACCTGGTCAATCTTCGCCTGGCTCACCTTCTCCTCGTAATCGCCCGGCGTGGCCGACACGTAGATGAACTGCGGAATGCGCTCTTCGAACTCGTCGAAGCGCAAAGGGCGGTTGTCCAGGCAGCTGGGCAGGCGGAAGCCGTGCTCGGCCAGGGTGATCT
>CANEDU010000149.1 GCA_947426355.1 uncultured Adlercreutzia sp.
TCATGGCGCCGTGGCGCTCGAGGGTCTCCACCACGCCGGCAACCGTAGAGGCCTTCTGCCCGATCGCAACATAGATGCAGATCATGTCAGTGTCCTTCTGGTTGATGATCGCGTCGATGGCGATAGCGGTCTTACCGGTCTGGCGGTCGCCAATGATAAGCTCGCGCTGGCCGCGTCCGATCGGCACCATGGAGTCGATGGCCAGAATACCGGTCTGCATCGGCTCGTTAACGGGCTGGCGGGAAATAACGCCGGGAGCCTTGAACTCCACGGGGCGCGTGCCCTCGGCCTTGATGGGGCCCTTGCCGTCGATCGGCTGGCCCAGGGGGTTCACGACGCGGCCGAGCATAGCCTTGCCCGCGGGAACCTCGACGATACGACCAGTCGTGCGGACCTGGTCATTTTCCTTGATTGCGGTGACGTCACCCAGAAGCACGGCGCCGACCTCGTCCTCTTCGAGGTTCTGGGCCAGACCATACACGGTCTTGCCGCCCTCTCCGATGAACTCGAGCAGCTCGCCGGCCATGGCATCGCGAAGGCCGTCAACGCGCGCAATGCCGTCGCCGACCTGGATGACCGTGCCCACTTCGCGAGACTCGACGCTGACGTTCAGCTGCTCCAGCTGCTTCTTCAGCGCCTCGTCGATGGACTGTGCGGTGATTTCAGTCACTAGCATTCACCTCCATCTGTTGTGTCCTTGAGGACGTTGCGGGCGCGATTGAGCTGCGAGATCATGCTCGCGTCAATGTAGTTGCCGTCAACATCCATGATGATGCCGCCCAAGATGGACTTGTCGATGCGCTCGCGCAGCACCGCCTTGCGTCCCAAGTCGGCCTCGGCTTTTTCCGTAATGAGTTGGCGCAGTCCGTCGTCGAGCGGCACGGCCGTGGTCACATCGACCACGCAAATGCCCAGCTTGTCGCCCAGAAGCTCGCGATAGGTATCGTAGACCCGCGGCAGCAGGTCGGCCTGGCCGCGCTCGGCCATGACCGCGAGCACCTCGCGCAGCGCCAGATGGCAGTCGGCAAACGTGCCTTCCACCAGCTCTTTGCGCTGGGCGGGGGTGAAGTCCGGGTTCGACAGGCTCATGGTGAGCTGCAGATCGGCGCGCATGAGGCGAATAATCTCGCCCATCTGCTCACGCACCTCAAGCACAGCTTCCTGACCGCCGGCGGTATTGGCGGCATCGAAGAGCACCGATGCGTAAACCGCGACTTCCTCTTTCACGACGAGACGATTAGTTGCCATTGAAACTACCCGCCTCTTTGACGTAGCGCTCGATGATGGCGCGGTGCTCACCCTCGGTGAGATCCTCGCCGATCAGGCGCGCAGCCACATCGACCGAGGTGTCGGCCACGGTGGCCTGCAGCTCAGCGACGGCCTGCTTCTTCTCGGCCTCGATGGCGGCCTTCGCCTTCGCGATCATGTCGGCGGCCTCGGACTGGGCCTGGGCCGTGATGTCGGCCTTGACGGCCTCGCCCACCGAGCGGGCGTCGGCAACGATCTGCGCGGACTGGGCCTTGGCCTCGGCCAGCTGCTTCTGATACTCAGCAAGCACGCGCTCGCTCTCGATCTGAGCTTCCTCAGACTTCTTCAGGGCCTCGCGGATGGTGCTCTCGCGCTTCTCGAGCATGCCGGCAAACATGGGCCAGCCGAACTTCGCGAGGATGATCCAGAGGATGATGAAGGCGATGAGCATGGGGATGAACTCCGCCATGTCCGGAAGGATGGCGGAGATGCCGCCCTCCTCCTCCGCTTCAGCAGCGAACGCGAGCGCCGGGAAAGCAGCATTGAGGGCCAGGGCGCCGAAGGCGGCCTTAGCAGCTACTTTGTTCGCTCTTGTCTTCACGTGCATTCCTCCTTCCAGCCTTTTGCGGCTATTACAACCGGTTAAAGACTAGAACTAGAGGATGAAGGCGAGAACGAAGCCGATGAGGGCCAGGGCCTCGGCCAGAGCGGCACCGATGATGAAGTTCGTGAACAGACGGCCACCCACTTCAGGCTGGCGGGCGGTGCCCACGCAGCAGCCGTAGCAGGCGATGCCGATGCCGAGGCCGGGGCCGATGGTGGCCAGGCCATAGCCGACGAGCTTCAGCGCAGCAATGACGAATACAGTTTCCACAGTTTCCTCCTTTAGGTCGTTTTTGAGCCTGTTTCCCAAAAACACTTACGGATTATGGTTTCCGGCACTTCCTTTTCGCGCCGGCTAAACCCAGATGGGGATGGGGCGAGACGCCCCGAACATGAGCGCCGCGCGGGCGCAGCGTTCCTAGTGAGCGCTCGTGGCGATCTGGACGTAGACCGCGGAGAGCACCGTGAACACGTAGGCCTGTAAGAACGCCACCAGCGTCTCCAGGGCGTACATGGCCACGAGCAGCAGGAACCAGGGCAGCGACAGCACGCCGGTCAGCGGGTCGAGAGCCTGGATGCCGCAGGTGAGGAACACGCTGGCAGCCAGGGCGAAGATGCCCAGCACCATGTGGCCGGCGAACATGTTGCCGTAAAGTCGGACGGCAAGCGTCAGCCAGCGGATGACGGTGGAGATGAGCTCCAGGAACCAAATGATCGGCACCATAGGGGCCGGAAGGCCCGCCGGCGCGAAGGACTTCAGGTAGCCCAGGCCGCCCTTGGCCTTAATGCCCCAGAAGTTGAAGTAGACAAAGGAGATGGTAGCCAGAGCCCAGGTCACCGAGATGGTGCCCGTCGGCGTCTTGCAGCCGGGGATCAGACCCACGAAGTTCGAGATGAGGATGAAGAAGAACATCGTGGCCAAAAACGGCACATGCTTCTTGAAGCCGTGGCCGATGATGCCCTCGCCCATATCGTTGCGCACGAACTGGTAACCGTACTCAACGGTATTGACGAATTTGTTCGTCGGGATGAGCGTGAGCTTGCGGCCCACCACGAGAATCAGTACCAGCGTGATGATCCAGCAGATGACCATCCACAGGATGTACTGGGTGACGCCACCGAATACCACGGTGGGGTCGAAGGAGTGCTGAAGATGAGGCACCTCCGCCGAGAGAGTTGAAAGAGCGTCCACGTATCAACCTTTCCTAGCTTTTCCGAGCCAGCCGACTCACGCCGAAGACAATGGCGGTGACGGACAGGGCCCCTGCTTCCGACAGGACAAAGGGCAGCGCGGCATCGCGGTTGACGTTTATGCAGATGATTGCGAAGGCGAACATGAGGACGAAAGAGACGATAAGGCAGAGCATGAGCACACCCATGTGTCCCAAATTGCCCGAGTCCGTCATGTGCTTGACCCGGTGCAAACCGAACACGAGCGGAGCGAACCCCGCGATGCCAGCCAGAACACCGAGTGCGATTGCCAGTGCCATAACCTGCTTTCGTCTGAGCGCTTGCGCGCTGTTATACCCAATGTAAACCGTTGCCTATGATAGCGGTTTGGCCAAAGAAGCTGAATGATTCAGTCGATTTCTGGGTGAGCGGTGAAAAGTTCGCGGCGGCGGCTTGCGCCTCTGAGCAGGCAAAATTTGTGCACGTGCACGAAAAGTGAGGGAGGGCGCGGTTGGGCCCTCCCTCACGATCGTTTCAAAAGAGGCTACTCCCCCACATATTCGCGGACGAGAATGCCGGATTCGGCCAACAGCTCTTTTGACAGCTCGTCGGGATACGGGTTCTGGTAGACAATCTCGGTGATGCCGGCGTTGATGAGCATCTTGGCGCACACCACGCAGGGCTGGGTGTTCACATACATAGTAGCGCCGGCAATGTTGATGCCGTAGCGGGCCGCCTGGATGATGGCGTTCTGCTCGGCATGCAGGCCGCGGCAGATTTCATGGCGCTGACCGCTCGGCACGCCGAGCTGCTCGCGCAAACACCCCGTCTCACGGCAGTGCGTAAGGCCGGTGGGCACACCGTTGTAGCCCGTGGCCAGGATGCGGCGGTCCTTCACGATGACGGCGCCGACGCCGCGGCGCAGACACGTCGTGCGGGTGGCCACGTCGTTGGCCATCTTCATAAAGTACTCGTCCCAGCTGGGACGGTTGTCTTCTGCCATGATCACTCCCTCCGGGAAGGGGTGCCGGATGCCCTCTGCAGGCACGCCCCGCTCCGCTGTTCGCCTTCGGCTCAGGCGCTTCGCTCTTTCATGCATTCATGGGCGACCTTCGGTCGCGCCTAGTTAGTGTTCAGAGGGTGCCAGCAGAGGGCATCCGGCACCCCTTCCCTACGTAAACAGGATAGCTACTCCGTGCCGAAGATGCGGTCGCCGGCGTCTCCCAGGCCGGGGACGATGTAGGCGTCCTCGTTCAGGCCATCGTCGATGGCGCAGGCGTAGATGAGCAGATCGTCATCGGTGGCCAAAAGGCGCTCGATGCCCTCGGGGGCGGCGACAATGCACAGAAAGCGAATGGTGCCCGTGACGCCGGCGCCGCGCAGGTACTCCACGGCCGCGGCCGCCGAACCGCCAGTGGCGAGCATGGGGTCGAGCACGTAGACGCGACGGCTGGCGATGTCGCGAGGCAGCTTGTCGTAGTAGCTTTCCGGCTGGTGGGTCTCCTCGTTGCGCTGCATGCCCAAATGCCCCACGCGGGCAGAGGGGACAACCTCGAGCGCTCCGTCCACCATGCCCAAACCCGCGCGCAGGATGGGCACGAAGGCCACCTTGCGTCCAGAGATCTGCTTCGCATCGAAGGGGGCTATGGGCGTGTGGATGAACACGTTGGTCAAGGGCAGGTCGCGGGTGGCCTCGTAGGTCTCGAACAGCGACAGCTCCCCTACGATATCGCGAAACTCATTGGAGGAAGTGTGCTTATCGCGCAGGATGGAGAGCTTGTGCTGCACGATGGGGTGGTCGAGAACGACTACGCGATCGTTGTCCATAAGGTGGTTCCTTTCGTCCGGTTGCGAGGACGGGCGGGGTGCCCGTGCTCAAGCAATGGCTCGCTCGGCGACACAGGCCCCAGGACCGG
>CANEDU010000150.1 GCA_947426355.1 uncultured Adlercreutzia sp.
AATGGCGTAGATCTGCTCCACGGCGGCGTTGGAGGCTTTCTGCTGGTTGGCGAGCTCGGCGTTGATCTGGCGGTTCACGTCGTTGCGCACCGACTTCACCACGCGCTCTTCTTCCATGGAAAGAGCCGCCTGGTGGGCGCCGGTGAAGGCGAGGAACTCGGTGATGGCATTGCCGCTCTTCAGGTACACCATGTACGAGCTGCGCCGGTTCATGATGCGCGCCGTGATGTCCTTGCGCGCCATGAGCGCCACGAGGCCCTCGGCCAGCGCCTCGGACTCCACGGTGATCTCGAAGTGGAAGTCGCTTTTGGGATTGGACACGAAGCCGCTGCCGAGGAAGGCGCCGCGCAGATAGGCCGCCGCGCAGCAGGGCTTGGCCACGAGCGCCTCCTTGATGCCCATCTCCAGGCCGCCCTCAGCCGAGAGCACCCCCATGTCCCGCAGGGAGTCGGCCAGATGGGGCTGAGCCGGCACCTCGATGAGGTAGTTCGGCGTCTTGTGCAGCACGCTGCGACGCATGGTGAGGTTGGTCTTCAGCTCGTAGATGGAGTGGAGCAGGCGCACCACCAGACGCGCCACGGCCGGAGCATCGGTGGCGATCTCCACGCGGTAGCGGGCCGGTCCGCTCACGAACAGCGTGCCCTCGATGCGCACGAGCGCCGCAAGCGTCGCCTTCTCGCACTCGGGGCAGGCCGGCATCACGCGGGCCAGCTCGTCTTTCACCTCCGACGTGAACGACATAGGCTAGCTTCTCCGCGCCCGCGAGAGCTTGATGACGCCCTGGAAGGCGTCGCGCAGCGCGAAGGGCGAATGCCACGTGGGCTGCTCGGCGTCTACGAGATTGCGGCTGATGACAATGGGTCCCCGGGACTGAATGGCGAGCATGTCCGCATAGGAGATGGAGATGGGGCGCACCCCTTTGATGAGCTGGTCGTCGGTAAAGTCGCTCGTGGAGGCGTGCTCCAAATCGGCGCCGGAAATGGCCGCGAAGCTGCCCGTAGCCGGGCTCTCGGCCCGCAGCGGCACCTTCGAGTGCACGAGCATGTAGTCGATGAGCCCTTCCATGCCGTGGGCGGCCAGCGCCTCGAAGTGCTCGCGGGCCGTCAGTCCCCAGGTCTCCCCCTGCACGTCGGCCAAGGCGCACACGAACAGCACCCGTCCCCGCGAGGCGCGGATGGCGTCCACCACGCCCGGAATGAGCAGGTTCGGGATGATGGAGGTGAAGAGCGACCCCGGACCGAGCACGATGAGGTCGGCCTCGCGAATGGCCGCCAGGGCCGGCTCGAAGGGACGCGGCGCCCTGCCATCCTCGGCCGAAAGCCACACCTTCGCGAGCGCCGTCTTCGAATGGCAGGCCACGGCCTGGCCGTCAAGGATGCGGCCATCTTGGGTTTGGGCCGACAAGATCACATGGTCGAGCGTCGAGGGATACACATGCCCTTGGGCGTCGACGAGCTTCTCGCAGATGGCGATGGCCTCGGGAAACGAGCCCGTCGCATCTTCGAGCGCAGCCAGAAGCAGATTGCCCAGAGCATGGTCACGGGCCACGGCGAAACGGTACTTGAGCGCCCGCACAAGCGGGTCGGCCGGGTCTTTCGCGAAGGCCACGAGGCACTTGCGGATGTCGCCGGGGGGCGTCACGTCGGCCTCCTCGCGCAAAACGCCCGTGCTGCCGCCGTCGTCGGCCATGGCCACTACGGCGCTGGTCTGCACGCCCAAGGAAAGCAGGGTGCGGATGGATACCGGCGCGCCGGTGCCGCCGCCGATGACCACGGCCTTCAAGGCCTTGTCGTCCTCGTCGAGCTTTCGCAAGTTCGGAAGGGCGCTGCGCAGCGCCGAGAAGGCGGCCGTGGCCGCCGGATCGACGCGGAACGCCTCGGCGCTCCTCTTGGGGCCGGCCACCTAGGCGTCCTTCCCGCCGCCGGCGCGCTCGTCGAGCACGTTGTCGCTCTCGGACAGCACGTCCTTGCCGCGCTCGGCCAAACGCAGATCGCGATGGGCCACGCTCACGCGGTAGCCCTTGGATTTCAGGTAATCGCCCGTGGCCTCGGCCAGGGCCACCGAGCGGTGCTGGCCGCCGGTGCAGCCCACGCCAATGGCGAGCTGCTGTTTGCCCTCGGCCACGTACCCCGGCATGACGACGTCGAGCAAATCGTGCCACTTCTGCTCGAACTCGATGGTCTCCTCGCGCATGCGCACAAAGTCGCGCACCGGGGCGTCAAGACCTGTGAGCGGGCGCAGCTCAGGGTCGTAGTAGGGATTCGGAAGGAAGCGCACGTCCATGACGAGATCGGCGTCGTAGGGCGCGCCGTGCTTGAAGCCGAAGGAGTACACGGTGACGGCCAGGCCCTTGCGCTCGCTGCCCGACGAGAACAGGCTGCGAATGGTGCTGCGCAGCTTCTGCGGCAGCATGTCGGTGGTGTCGATCACGTAATCGGCCCGATCGCGCAGCCCCATGAGCATATGGCGTTCGCGCTGGATGCCCTGCCAGATGGTGGTGCCGTCGGTGCACAGCGGATGGCGGCGGCGGCTCGACTTGTAGCGGGCGATGAGCTTGTCGTCGGCCGCGTCCAAAAACAGCGTCTTGTAGGAGATGCCGGCCTCGGCCATGGTGGAAAGCTCTGCCTCTAGATCGCCGAAGAAGTCGCCGTTGCGCGAGTCGCAGACCACGGCCAGACGGCGCCGCCCGCCCTCGTGTTCGGTATCCTCGTTCACGCGCACCAGCTCGCCGAGCAGGCTCGAGGGCAGGTTGTCCACACAGTAGTAACCCAAATCCTCGAACACATGCATGGCCTCGGTGCGCCCGGCGCCGGACATGCCCGTGACAATCACAAAGTCCGGCATCGATTCCATCTCTTGGGTCTCATCGCTCATTGAGGCTCTCCTCCGCTTCGGTTTTAGTCTCATTATACTGCGCGAGGACGGCTACGAGCTCCTCGGCCACCTCTTCGGGAACGACCTTCGCCGCCTTGATCTCGTCCAGACTCGCGTTCTTCAGGTGCTTGAAGGACTTGAAGCGCTTCAAAAGCGCCTTTTTGCGCACAGGGCCCAAGCCCGCCACATCATCCAAGATAGAGGCCGTCATGCCCTTGCCGCGCAGCTCGCGGTGGAACGTGATGGCGAACCGATGGGCCTCGTCGCGCACCTGCTTCACCAGATACAGCGACGCCGAACCGCTCGGCAGCACCACCGGGCCCGTGTCCTGCCAGGGCACGAACAGCTCCTCGTCGCGCTTGGCCAGACCGCAAATGGCGATGTCGTCGATGCCCATTTCCTCGAACATGTCCAAGGCCGCCGACAGCTGGGGCTTGCCGCCGTCCAAGATGATGAGGTCGGGCTTCGATCCGAAGCGCGCGTCGGCCATGCGCTCGGGGGCATAGCGGCGCCGCATCACCTCCTGCATGCTCAGAAAGTCGTTGGCCTCATCGAGCGGTGTCTTTATCTTGAAGCGCCGGTATTGGTTCTTGTCGGGCTTGCCGCCGGTGAACACCACCATGGAGGCCACGGTGTAGGAGCCGTGGATGGTGGAGATGTCGAAGCACTCGATGCGCATGGGCGGCGCGTCTAGGGCCAGCGCGCTTTCCAACTGCAGAAGCGCGTTGTTGATGCGCTTGTCGTCGTAGTTCGTGCGCACCTTGTAGCGCATGAGCGCGTGGCGGGCGTTGGTTTCGGCCATGGCCACCAAATCAGCCTTTTCGCCGCGCTGGGGCTCGGTGAAGCGCACCTTCGCCCCGTGGGCGCTCTCCAGCTTCTCGGTGAGCCACTCCCCCATGACCTCGGCGTCTTCGGGCAAAACGCGCACGATGACCTCATGGGGAATGGAGGTGGTGTTGTCGTAGTAGCGCATGAGGAAGTTGCGCAGAAGGTCCTGGTCGGGAACGTCGGTACCGCGGTTCAGCACGAAATCGTTCGAGTTCACGATGCGCCCCTCGCGGATAACGAGCACCTGCACGCCAGCCACGGTCTCCTCACGGAAGAAACCCACCACATCGGCGTTCAGGTTGCGCGAGGACACAGCGTGCTGTTTGTCGGCGAGCGAGTTGATGGTGTCGATGCGGCCTTTGAGGCGCCCGGCGCGCTCGAAGTCGAGCTCGGCGGCGGCCTCGGCCATCTCCTCGGAAAGCTCGTCGATGAACTCCCGGTGGTTGCCGGCCAGGAAGCGCTCGATGCGCCGCACGTTCACCGCGTAGTCCTCAGGCGTTATCTGCCCGCAGCAGGCGCCGGGGCCGATACCCACATGGCAGTCGAAGCACGGGCGGTTCTCGCGCTTCATAAAGGCGAGGGGGTCCTTTTCCAGGGCGCGCGAAAGGCCGCGCCAATCGGCGCAGGAGGCGGCACACAAGGGCACCACCCGCCGCGCGATATCGATCATCTCGCGGGCAGCCCGGGCGTCGGTGAAGGGCCCGAAGTACTTCGTATCGGCGCGGTGCTTCTCGCGAGTGTACTTGATGGCCGGGAACACATCGCCTTTGGTGAGCGCGATGAAGGGATAGCTCTTGTTGTCTTTGAAGTCCGCATTGAAAAACGGGCTGTACTGGTTGATGAGGTTCTTCTCCAGCACGAGCGCTTCATGCTCGTTGTCCACGACGATGTAGTCGAACGAGTCAATGGCCTCCACAAGCAGTGGAATTTTCGCGCGATCGTCGGAGAAGTTCACGTACTGGCGCATGCGGGCCCGCAGCTGCTTGGCCTTGCCCACGTAGATGACCTCGCCGGCCGCATCCTTCCACAAATACACGCCGGGCTCGGTGGGCACCGCCTCCAGCTCCCGCTTGATGCGGGCGATCTTCTGCTGCTGGGTTTCCTCGCGACCAGGGAGGCA
>CANEDU010000151.1 GCA_947426355.1 uncultured Adlercreutzia sp.
TGCCCTCTGGCCGTCACCTCGGCCAACCGCTCCGGCGATGCCGACGTCGCGCGCCCCGAGGACCTCGATGCCCGCCTGGTCGCGGATACAGCGGGGATCTTTCTGCCCGACAGCTTCCCAACAGGCGCCGCGCCGGCGGCCGGCGTGGCCTCTACCGTGCTAGACTGCACCGCAGATGCGCCGCGCGTGCTGCGCGCAGGCGCCCTCACCTTGGATGATATGAAAGGATGCCTCCCATGAGCGATGTCCGAGAAGCGGTAGGCCGCACCGATTTCACCTTCGAATCCGCCGACGGAAAAAGCGCGGTCCGTGCCGTACTGTGGATTCCCGCCGCCCTTGAGCGCGTGCATGCGGGTGCCGACGGCGCCACGCTCGGCTGCTTCAGGCCGCGCGGCGTGGTGCAGCTCATTCACGGCATGGCCGAACACATCGATCGCTACGACGACTTCGCCCGCTTTTTGGCCGGCGAGGGCTACCTGGTGGCCGGCCACGACCATATCGGCCACGGGTGGACCGCCGCGGCCGACGACCTCGGCATGGTGGATGCGGAAACCGGCGCCGATGCCATGATCGAAGACGCGAACATGCTGCGCACCCTCGTGACGGCCCAGGTGGTTGCCGGCACGTCCTACTTCATGTTCGGACACTCCATGGGCTCGCTTGTGCTGCGCAACTACCTGCCCCGTTTCGGCGAGGGCCTTGCCGGCGCGGTCATCTGCGGCACGGCGAACCAGCCCGAGGTGGTGGCCGCGGCGGGCAATGTGCTGGCCCGCGCTATCGCGAAGGTGCGCGGCGCCGATTACAAGAGCAAGCTTTTGCACAGCCTGGCCGACGGCGCCTACAGCCGTGCGGTGAAGGACGCCCGCACGCCCTTCGACTGGCTCTCGCGCGACCCGGCGGTGGCCGATGCCTTCATGGCCGACGAGCGCGCGGGCTTCATGTTCTCGGCCGGCGCCTACGCCACCCTGACCGCGCTGGCGGCCCGCGCCAACAGCCCGGCCGCCTACCGCGCCACGCCCCACGACCTGCCGCTGCTCTTCGTGGCCGGCGACGCCGACCCGGTGGGGGATTGCGGCCGCGGCGTGGCGAAAGCCGCCGAGTCCATGGAACGCGCCGGCGCCGAGGATGTCACCCTGCGCCTCTTCCCGGGCATGCGCCACGAGATCCTAAACGAACTCGGCAAGGAAGAAGTGTACGCGTTCGTCTTGGAATGGATTAATCTGCACGATTAAGAGAGAGCGAAGCGGGAACACGGGGTGCCTTGACCGAGCGAGTTCCGCAGCGACTGAAACAGGACTAAATGTCCTGTTTCACAAAGCGAGGACTGTCTGAGCGAATCAAGGCACCCCGTGTTCCCGCCCCCGAGAGGCCGCAAGCAGCAACAAGAGGAGCACTATGAAGAAGTACATCATCGCCCTTGACCAAGGCACCACGTCCTCCCGTGCCATGCTCATCGACCATGCCGGCCGCGTCGCCGCTTCCGTGCAGCGCCCCTTTCCGCAGATCTACCCGCAGCCCGGCTGGGTCGAGCACGACCCCCAGGACATCCTCTCCTCGCAGCTGGGGGCTCTTACCGAGCTCATCTTGTCGTCGAACGTGGATACCGCCGAAATCGACTCCATCGGCATCACCAACCAGCGCGAGACCACCATCGTGTGGGACCGAGCCACCGGCGAGCCGATTATGAACGCCATCGTCTGGCAGTGCCGCCGCACCGCTCCTATGGTGGAGGCCATCGCCAGCGATGCGGCCACGTCCGCCGAGATTACCGCGCGCACGGGGCTTATTCCCGATGCGTACTTCTCTGCCAGCAAGCTCGCCTGGATCTTAGGCGAGGTGCCCGGCGCTCGCGAGCGCGCCGAGGCCGGCGAGCTCGCCTTCGGCACGGTGGACAGCTGGCTTATCTGGAAGCTCACGTACGGGGCGGTGCACGCCACCGACGTGACCAACGCGAGCCGCACTATGCTCTACAACATCCACGAGGGCTGTTGGGACCCCTTCCTGCTGGAGCTCTTCGGCATTCCCGAGGCCATCCTTCCCGAGGTGCGCCCCTCGGCCGGCGACTTCGGCACCACGGCGAACCCGGGCATTGTGCAGGGCGTGCCCATCCGCGGCGTGGCGGGCGACCAGCAGGCGGCGCTCTTCGGCCAGTGCTGCTTCCATGCGGGCCAGGCGAAGAACACCTACGGCACCGGCTGCTTTCTGCTCATGCACACCGGTCACGAGGTTTGCGCGAGCCGCAACGGGCTTGTGGCCACGGTGGCCGCCTCGGCGCCGGGCACCGTTGGCACCGAATACGCCCTCGAGGGCAGCGTCTTTGTGGCCGGCGCCCTCATCCAGTGGCTGCGCGACGAGCTCGGCATCATCGAGCGCGCCTCCGACACCGACGCCATCGCCCGCAGCGTGCCCTCCACTGACGGCGTTTTCGTCGTGCCCGCCTTCACTGGCCTGGGCGCGCCCTGGTGGGACGCCGAGGCCCGCGGCGCCATCCTGGGCCTTACGCGCGGCACGGGCCGCGCCCACATTGTGCGCGCCGCGCTCGAGGCGCTCGCGTACCAGGTGTGCGACTTGGCCCAGGCCATGGCCGAGGATGCCGGCATGCCGCCCAGCGTGCTGAACGTCGACGGGGGAGCCTCGGCCAACGACTTCCTCATGCAGTTCCAGTCCGACATGCTCGGCGTGCCCCTGCGCCGCCCGGACAACGCCGAGACCACCGCTCTGGGCGCTGCCTACCTCGCCGGTCTGGCCACGGGCTTCTGGGAGAGCATCGAGGAGCTGCTCGCGCTCAGGGAGGGGGAGGACCGCTTCCTGCCCACCTTCGACGAGGCAACGCGCGCCTTGCGCCTCGCCGCCTGGCACCAGGCCGTCGCCCGCGTTCGCAGCTAGCCGCTGCGCCCGTGGCGACTTTTCGCTTCTTGCGGAAACCCTGGTGCGCGCGTGGGTCTGAGCGCCTACAATGGGTCGGTCAAGCAAAACCTTACGGGGAAGGACGATGCCATGCGCATAAGCATTGGAAGCGACCATGCCGGATTCGAGCAGAAGCAGGCCCTGGCTGCCTATCTGGTCGAAAAGGGCTACGACGTGATCGACCGCGGGCCCGATAGCGACGATCGGGTCGATTACCCCGACTTCGCCGCTCCCGTGGCCCGCGATGTGGCCGAGGGCGCCTCCGAACGCGGCGTGCTCGTGTGCGGCACCGGCATCGGCATGGCCATGGCCGCCGACAAGGTGCCCGGCGTGCGCGCGGCGAACATCATCAACTCCGAATTCGCCGCCTTGTGCCGCGAGCACAACGACGCGAACGTCATCACGCTCTCGGGTCGTTTCGTGTCGCTTGAGGACAACGAGCGTATCCTGGACACCTTCCTCGCCACCGAGTTCGGCGGCGGCCGCCACGAAGGCCGCGTCGAGAAGATCATGTCGCTGGATTAAGGAGTACTACATGGCCTTGGAATTTCTGAACACGCAAGATCCGCAGGTGGCTGACTGCTTGCGCGCCGAGCTTGCCCGCCAGCGCGGCTCGGTGGAGCTCATCGCCTCGGAGAACTTCACCTCCCGCGCGGTCATGGAGGCCGTGGGCAGCGTGCTTACCAACAAGTACGCCGAGGGCTATCCCGGCAAGCGCTACTACGGCGGCTGCGAGAAGGTCGATATGGTGGAAGACCTCGCCCGCGACCGCGCCTGCGAGCTGTACGGCGCCAAGTACGCCAACGTGCAGCCCCACTCTGGCGCGAGCGCGAACTTCGGCGCCTATCTTTCCATCATCGAGCCCGGCGACACGGTGCTCGGCATGAGCCTCGATCACGGCGGGCACCTCACCCACGGAAGCCCCGTGAACTTCTCCGGCCTGCTCTACAACATCGTCTCCTACGGCGTCGATCCCGAAACCGAAGTCATCGACTACGACGAGCTTGAGCGCATCGCCAAGGAAGTGCGCCCGAAGGTCATCGTCGGCGGAGCGAGCGCCTACCCGCGCTTCATCGATTTCGCCCGCATGGCCGATATCGCCCACGAGGTGGGCGCCTACCTCATGGTGGACATGGCCCACATCGCCGGCCTTGTGGCCGCGGGCCTGCACCCGAGCCCGGTGCCCCACGCCGACATCGTCACCTCCACGAGCCACAAGACCCTGCGCGGCCCGCGCGGCGGCTTCATTCTCACCAACAGCGACGAGCTGGGCGCGAAGATCAACAAGGCGATTTTCCCCGGCGCCCAGGGCGGTCCGCTCATGCACGTCATCGCCGGCAAGGCCGTGGCCTTCGGCGAAGCGCTCGCGCCGTCGTTCCGCACCTACATGGAAAGCGTCGTGGAAAACGCCCGCACCCTGGGCGAGGGCATGACCGACGGGGGCCTGCGCCTGGTGTCCGGCAGCACGGACAACCACCTGTGCCTGGTGGACCTCACTGCCTCCGACATCACCGGCAAGGATGCCGAGAAGCTGCTGGAGTCTGTGGGCCTCACGGTGAACAAGAACTCCATCCCCAACGAGAAGCGCTCGCCGTTCGTGACGAGCGGCATCCGCGTGGGATCGGCCGCCGCCACCACCCGCGGCTTCACGGCCGAGGACTTCTACGAGGTGGGCCAGCTCATCGCCGCCGCGGTGTTCAACGCCGCCGACGAGGCGAAGCTCGCCGACATTCGCGCCAAGGTCGACGCCATGCTGGACGCCCACCCGCTTTACCCCGGATTGGAATACTAAAAGCAGCAGAGGCTGCGCAGGTTGCGAGGACGGGCGGGGTGCCCGCGCGCAGGTTGCGCAGCGCACGAAACGGTCCAGTGGACTGTTTCGCCGAGCGAGCCATTGCTTGAGCA
>CANEDU010000152.1 GCA_947426355.1 uncultured Adlercreutzia sp.
CTGAGGGAACCTACGTCAAGGAGGAGTACGTTATGGAAGAAGCCGTCATCACCGGCATCGCCAGCGACACGTCGGAGGTGAAGGTGACCGTTCGCCAGGTGCCCGATGCGCCGAGCGTGGCCGCCCGCGTGTTCGGCGCTTTGGCCGCCGCCAACGTGAATTTGGACATGATCATCCAGAACGTCTCCGAGGCCGGTTACACCGACATCTCCTTCACCACGCCGGGAGCCGACCTGCCTCGCGCGGTGGAGACCATGGAGCGCATCGTGCCGGAAATCGGCGCCCGCGAGTTTATCGTCGACGAGGACATCGCCAAGGTGTCGCTTGTGGGCACGGGCATGAAGTCCTCTCCGGGCGTGGCCTCGCGCACCTTCCAAACCTTGGGCGACAACAACATCAACATCATGGCTATCTCCACCTCTCCCATCCGCTTGTCCATGATCGTGGACGCGGCCCAGGCCACCCAGGCCGTGCAGTGCCTGCACACGGCCTTCGGGCTGGATTCCGACGACGTGTTCGTGGAGACCCAGCTTTCGGCTGAGGAGATTGCGGCCAAAATGAAGAAGGGGCGCTAGAAGGTCGTACGCGCTGTGCCAGTCGGCGGGGGTACGCTGAGTGCCCGCTTCGCTGTTCGCCTTCGGCTCAGGCGCTACGCTCCTTCATGCATTCATGGGCGCCCTTCGGGCGCAAAAAAGAATGTGTTCAGAGAACTCATCGTACCCCCGCCGACTGGCACAGCACTGCTCGGCATCAAGTGAAAGGATTGTTCATGACGTGGACGAAGGAAATGCCGGCTCATCCGGTGGTGGCCGTGGCGGGAGCGACGGGCGCGGTGGGGCAGGAGTTTCTGCGCGTGCTGCACGATGTCGATTTCCCCGCCAGTGAGGTGCGCGCGCTGGCGAGTGCCCGCTCTGCCGGCAAGACGGTGGCTTTCGAGGGTTGCGGGCAGGTGCCCGCAGGCGAGCTTGTGGTGCAGGAGATGACGCCCGAGTCGTTCGAGGGCGTCGATATCGCCTTGTTCTCGGCCGGCGCCTCTGTTTCCAAGGCCATGCGCGATGCGGTGACGGCTGCCGGCGCGGTGATGATCGACAATTCCAGCGCGTTTCGCATGGATGAGGACGTGCCGCTGGTGGTGCCCGAGGTGAACCCGCAGGATGTGGCGTGGCACTCCGGCGTTATCGCGAACCCGAACTGCTCCACCATTCAGATGGTGGTGGCCTTAAAGCCGCTTTACGACCTGTCGCCCATTAAGCGCGTGGTGGTGTCCACCTACCAGGCCGCCTCGGGCGCCGGTGCGCCTGCTATGGCCGAGCTCTTCGACCAGACGCGCGATTACCTGAACGGGACGCCCGACGATGAGCTGACCATTGAGGCCTTCGCCCATCGCATCGCGTTCAACACCATTCCTCATATCGACGTCTTTTTGGACGACGGCTCCACCAAAGAGGAGTGGAAGATGGTCGTCGAGACCAAGAAGATCATGGGCGATGAGAACATCGAGGTGGCCGCCACCTGCGTGCGCGTGCCGGTGCTGCGCTGCCACGGCGAGTCCATCAATGTCGAGTTCGCTGATGAGGTGACGGTCGAGGCGGCTCGCGCGGCTCTTGAGGCCGCTCCCGGCGTGCAGATGATGGACGAGCCTGAGAACAAGGTGTACCCCATGCCCGGCCTGCTCGCCGGCACCGATGGCACCTTCATCGGTCGTCTGCGCAAGGACCCGACCGTTGAGCACGGCCTGGCCTTCTGGGATGTGGCCGACCAGATCCGCAAGGGCGCGGCTCTGAACGCCGTCCAGATTGCCCAGCTGCTTCTGCCGTAAGGCATCCTTTCGGCCCACGTGGGCCCCGAGGGCAAACAACGGGCGAGCCCCGCGAGCCGAGATGTCGGCTGCGGGCTCGCCCGTTTCGGTTACGCTTGCTTCGGCGCGCGCTTAGCGTCCGCTATGATCGAAGGACTTCTTCGATATGTTGGTGTCCTGGGCGCCGATGACGGTGGCGTTGTCGAGGTTCTTGACCTCGGCGGCCATGTCCTTCAGGAACTTGTCGGCCATGGTCATGGACAGGTCGGCACGGGTCACGATGCGCTGGCAGATGACGTCTTCCATGTTCGCCGGCAGCGGGTAGGCCGGAATCTGCCAACCGTGCATGCGCAGACGGTCGTCCAAATCGTAGAGCGTCCACTTCTTGCCGGCGGCCGGGTCCAGGCTCCAGCAGAGAATCGGAATCTCGGTGGCCTCTTCGTACATGATGAAGATGCCCATCTTCTTGATGCCCTCTACCAAATGATGCGCCACATCCATGGTGCGCTGCTGAATTTCTTTGTAGCCTTCGAAGCCATTGCGCATGAACACGTAGTACTGGCCGATAATCTGAGAGGCCGAGCGGCTGAAGTTGATGGCCATGGTGGCCTCCTGGCCGCCCAGGTAGCTCACCCAGAAAATCAGATCCTCGGGCAGGGCTTCCTTGGAGCGCCACTCGATCCAGCCGATGCCCGGATACACCAGGCCGTACTTATGGCCGGAGGTGGAAATGGACCACACGTTGGGCAGGCGGAAGTCCCACTCGAGGTCGGGCTCGATGAAGGGGGCCACGAAACCGCCGGAGGCAGCGTCCACGTGGATGCGCACGGGCATGTTGGTGGTCTTGTTGTACTCGGTCAGGGCGGCGTCGATGCCCTTCACGTCGTCGTAGCGACCGGTGTAGGTGATGCCCAAGATGCAGACAACGGCGATGGTGTGGTCGTCGACGTACTTCATGCACTCCTCAGGCGTCATATACAGGTGGTCGGCATCCATGGGGACCTCGCGCATCTCGATATCCCAGTAGCGGCAGAACTTCTCCCAGCAGATCTGGTAGCCGCTGGTAATGACGAGGTTGGGGCGATGCGACGAGTAGATGTCGATGCCGGCCTCTTTCGCCAGGGCCTTCCAGCGGAACAGGGCAGCCAGGCCGCCGAGCATGCAGGCCTCGGAGGAGCCCACGGTAGAGGTGCCCATAGGCTGCTCGTTCTGGTCGGCGTGCCACAGATCCTGGATAATGCGCACGCAGCGGTTCTCCAGATCGGCCGTCATCGGGTACTCGTCCTTGTCGATGGCGTTCTTGTCGAGCGTCTCTGTCATGAGCTCGGTTGCCTCGGGCTCCATGTAGGTCTGGACGAAGGTGCACAGGTTCTGATGGGCGTTGCCCTCGGTGCCGATGTACTCGCGAATAATCTCGCTGGCGATGCGGGGCTCGATGGGGTCGTGGTTGAGCTTGGTCGTGGGCATCTCGGCGTCAGAGGCGTAGGAGCCGAAAATCGGGCTCAAATACCCGGTCTGGGAGTCCATTTCGCCGAGCTCCTCGGTTGAAACGAGCTTTACGTCTTTGTCGGTCATGGCAGTCTCCTTTGCTGCGTGCGGTACCGGGTTTTCGACGGGGCACCAGGGAATAGAATGGTCGGGGTGGGTAGATGTTATGCGCAGCGGGCGCATCGACGGGAAGCGCCCGCGAGTCGCTGAGGGGGCGGCGTTGCATGGACGCCGGATGGGGGCGCGGGGTTTCGGCCCGCGCCCCGAAGAAGCTGGTTTCTAGCCTGCCGGGTGCGGGGCGTGAGGGCCGCCGGTCGGCGTCTTGGACGGCGCTTGCTTCTGGGCGGCGTTCTTGGTGCCGTCCCAGTGGTGGCGCAGCCCGTAGATGACAAACGGGATAGCCACCGACACGGCCCAGCAGATGAGCAGGGTGACCACATAGACCACATTGGCCTCAGCTGTCAGCTCGCTGGAGGGGAAGAACGAAACCACCAGGGCGAACAGGGACAGCGCCAAGCCGCAGGCGGCGACGATGCACTTGCCCACCTTGCCGCCGAACACGTTGAACACGCGGGGCTTGTCGGCATCCTTCAGCACCAGCTTGAAGTAGCCGAGGAAGAACAGCACGTAGCCGACCAGGTAGATGACCACGGTCAGGCCGACGGCGGTCAGATAAGCCACCGACGAGCTGGAGCCGCCCGACAGGGCCATGGAGCCGCACAGCACGGCATCCCAGATGGTAACGATGATGCCCTGGATGACGACGGTCTTCACGCTGACGCCGTTCTTGTTGGTTTTGGCGAACGATTTCGGAAGAATGCCCTCGTCGGCCGTGGCCAGAAGGGCACGGGAGGGGCCGACGATCCACGAGGAGATTTCGGCCAGCACGCCGGCGGCTAAGAGGAAGGCCACCACGTACACGAGCCAGCCCATATGGAAGTGGGCATCGAAGATGGCGGCGAACGAGGCGATGACGCCATCGCTCATGTTGCCCTCGAGCTGCTCGAGCGGAATGGTCATGGCCACGGCCATGCCGCCGAGGGTGTCGAGCAGAATCGTGAGCACGCACAGCACGATCATGACGAGCGGGTAGATCTTGCCGGGGTTCTTGAGCTCGTTGACATGGGAGGCCGAGGCCTCGACGCCGGCGAAGGCCAGAATGAACGAGGCGAAGATGACCAGCGTGCCGGTTTGGGTGAAATCGGGCACGATGGCATCCGCATTCAGGGCGAGCTGCGAGACGCCGCCGGTCGCGAGGTAGGCAACCAGGCCAACCATCAGCACCACGGCAGGCACGAGCACGCCGCCGAAAAAGCCGATCTTAGCGATGCGGGCCGTCAGCTTCGTGCCGCCGAGCTGCGTCAGGGTCAGCGCCCATACGATAATGGCCACGCCGACGAACATGACGAGCGGGTTGTTGTAGAGGGCGTCCCATCCCACCATATAGGATATGGCCGCCAGCACGAAGAAGGCCATGGTGACAAAACCCACAGTAATCTGGAACCACTGGTAGA
>CANEDU010000153.1 GCA_947426355.1 uncultured Adlercreutzia sp.
ACTTGTCGTCGAAGCACTTCGACACGGCCATATCGTCGCCGAAACGCTCGAAGCCGACGCCGAAGGTGATGGGGTCGCCCACAGACACAAGCTTCTTCACCCGCTTGGGCGCCAGTCCCAGATCAATCACGAGGCCCGAAAGCGGCGTGACGCTCTTGCGCTCCTCGGGCTCGATGAGATGGATGGGCTTGCGGCCCACCACCCCGCGCAGCACACCCGCCTTCGTGTGCACATCGACGCGCATGCCGGGCAGAATAGCCGCGTCCACGCCGCCGAGAGAGGCCACGGAGAGGAAGCCCTCGTCGGAGATGTAGGTGACCATCAGGCCGATCTCGTCCATGTGGGCGGCCAGCATAAGCGAGGGGGCGCCTTCGTTGCGACCGGCGAGCACCGCGCGCACCGAACCCATGGTGTCGGTGGTCACCTCGTCGGCCACCGCGCCCATGCGCTCGCGCACGAGCGCCGCCGCCGGCTCCTCGAAGCCCGTCGGCGAGGGCGTCTCAAGCAGCTGCTTCAAGAACTTCATATGCTTTTTCTTCATGGGGAGTACTCCTTATAACAAACGATGCAGCCAAACGCCCGAGCGCCGGCCTACCAATAACCTTTGGAATGCTTGCGCTTGCGCTCCGGCTTGGGCGGACGGAAATCCAGTGCCAGCTGACCGTCAGTCTGCCGCTCCTTCTTCTCCGCCGGAGCCGCCGCCTTGCGCTCCACCTTCTCGATGGTCCAGGAAACCGCGCTCGCTCCGAACAGCTCCAGCATCTTCAGCCGCGCGTCATGAGCGTTGGCCTTGGTGCCCGCCCGCGCATCGCTTTCAAACTCGAACAGGCCGCGCTCGCGGTCGTGCGATCCTTTGGGCGATTGGTAATGGGCGATGTAAGTCTGCATGAGCTCGCGTGCTTCCTTTCTCTGTCTGTACCCGAGCCATGATAGCAGAGCGCACAAGCGCAAGTCGCCTTCCGCTCCGCAGAATAAGCAACGAAAATGCCCGTTAGTGCCCGGAATGGCAGAAAACCGTGCCATTTCGGGCACTAACGGGCATTTGCACGGGAAAACACAGAAAAGGCCGGGGCACTTGACCCCGGCCTCTGCCTTTCTGGAGCCGGCGACAGGAATCGAACCCGCAACCCACTGATTACAAATCAGTTGCTCTACCGTTGAGCCACGCCGGCAAGGTGATTCGCGAAGGCGCCCGCGTTGCCCCATCGAGCAGCGAGCCCTCGCATCAGCCTATTGTACGACAACCGGAAGATTCGGAAAAGGCTCAGAAACCTCCAAAGGCGATTCGGCGCTTCCTGCGTCCGCGGGCGGTCGCGCGCACTGGCGTAGGCTCTGCGACAGGCGGACTACTCCTTGGCGCCCCACTGCTCGTAGTAGGCGTCGATGGCTGCCGCGATATCGTCGTCGATGACCACGCGCCCGGCCACCTCATGATTGTGCAGGCACTCCTTCACCTCGGCCATGGACACGATGGAGGCCACCGGGAAGCCGTACTTCGCCTCGATCTCCTTCTGGGCCGTGGTGACGCCGCCCTTCCCCACCTCCATGCGGTTGAGCGACACGATGAGCCCGCGCACGTCCACATCGGCCGCCGCCTTCAGGATGGGATAGGTCTCGTCGATGGACTTGCCCGAGGTGGTCACGTCCTCCACCATGATGACCTTGTCGCCATCGTGCAGCTCGGCGCCCAGCAGGTTGCCCGCGTCGGCGCCGTGGTCCTTCACTTCCTTGCGGTTGCAGCAGTACTTCACTTCCTTGCCGTAGAGCTCCTCAAGCGCCATGGCTGTGACCACCGCCAGCGGGATGCCCTTGTAGGCCGGCCCGAACACCACGTCGAAATCGAGCCCGAAGTTGTCGTTGATAGCTTGAGCGTAGTACAGACCCAACCGATGCAGCTGCTCGCCGGTCACGTACGCGCCCGCGTTCATGAAGAACGGCGACTTGCGCCCGCTCTTCAACGTGAAGTCGCCGAACTTCAGCACGTCGCTTTCCACCATGAACTCAATGAACTCGCGCTTGTAAGCCTCCATGGCCGCCCTTTCGTCCCATGAGGTCCACCCTCATATTTTCCATGGGGAACATGATACCCGATTCCCCGCCCGTTTCCGCAAAGCAGGCGAAAACAGCCGTGGGCGCGAGTGCGGGCTCCAACGGCCGGGGCCACCGAGGCGCCGCAACGACGCGTTGCTTGACACGCGAACATCCATTCGAGTAGTATAGCGTACATTCATTCGGGCGAACATATGTGCCTGTTAAGGTCAGCGATGGAAGGGGCGGCGCGATGAACCTCATCGAGAAGCTGGAGATTCTCTCCGATGCGGCGAAGTACGATGTCGCCTGCACCTCCTCGGGTGTCCAGCGCGAGGGGAAGAAGGGGCAGCTGGGAGCGACGAGCAACGCCGGCTGCTGCCATTCGTTCACGCCGGACGGGCGTTGCATCACCCTGCTCAAGGTGCTCATGACCAACGTGTGCGTCTACGACTGCGCCTACTGCGTAAACCGCAAGAGCAACGATGCCGTCGCGCGGGCGTCCTTCACCCCGCGCGAGCTGGCCGACCTCACCATCGGGTTCTACCGTCGCAACTACATCGAGGGGCTTTTCCTCTCCTCCGGCGTGGTCGGCTCCCCCGATCGCACGAGCGAGCTTATGGTTGAGGCCCTGCGCATCCTGCGCGAAGAGTACGGCTTTCGCGGCTACATCCACGCCAAGGCCATTCCGGGCACCTCGGTAGAGCTGCTCGATGCGCTGGGACGGTTGTCCGACCGTCTCTCGGTGAACCTCGAGCTGCCCAGCCAGCAGAGCCTCGGACTTCTGGCACCGGCCAAGTCGCGCCACGCCATTCTCTCGCCCATGCGCCACATTCACGAGTCCATTGCCGAGGACAAGGAAAGCCGCGCCAGCCGTCGCAAGAGGCTCACGATGTACCAGTCGCACGCCTTGCCTGTGCGCAAAAGCCGCGCCTTCGCCCCGGCCGGCCAGTCCACGCAAATGATCATCGGCGCCACTCCGGAAAGCGATTTCCAAATTCTGAACCTGTCGGCATCGCTGTACCAAACCGTGAACCTGAAGCGCGTGTTCTTCAGCGCCTATCTGCCCGTGGTGAAAAATCCGCTGCTCCCCTCCACCGACGCCGTGCAGCTCAATCGCGAGCACCGACTCTACCAAGCCGACTGGCTGCTGCGCTTCTACGGCTTTAACGTGAGCGAGATCATCGACGCGGAAAACCCCTTTCTCGCCCCCGATCTTGACCCTAAGGCGAACTGGGCGCTTAATCACCTGGACTTCTTCCCCGTGGAAGTGAACACCGCTCCCCTGGAAACCCTCGTGCGGGTGCCCGGCATCGGGGTGCGCGGGGCAAAGCTCATCTGTCGGGCGCGCCGGCAGTCCACGCTCGGCGAGGCGGAGCTGAGAAAGCTCGGCGTCGCGTACAAGCGGGCGCGCTACTTCATCACCATGAACGGCGCCTGGGGCGGCTCGGGGATAGATTTCTCGCGGGATGCCCTGCACGCGCGTCTGTCGGCCCCCATCGATGGCGGACGCCACGGACGGCGCGCAGACAAGGCGGTCCCGGGCCAGATGACGCTCTTCGAATCCGTCGAGCAGCCACCGGTGCTCCCCGAGGCCTCCGCCGCGAACCAAGCGGCCCTCGAGGTCGCCTTCGCAGCCCAGAGCAAGGCCCTTGAAGCCGCAAAGGCCGTCGCGTAGGAGCGCACCATGGGCGATTCTCCCGAAATGTACGACGAGGTAGCCTACGCGTACGATGGCACCTTGGAAGGCCTGCTCACAGCCATCTTCTCTTCTTATGCGAACCACGAAGACCCCACCGATGTCGAGCCTGCCCGGCGCCTGCAGCCCCGGCTCGGCCAGCGCGTTGCCGTCATCGAGACCAACCCAGATTACGCCCTTCGCGTGCTGCGGGGCGTGCGGAACCGTTGCGGCTGGCAGGCAGCCCTGGCCCTCAAGCGCGCCGCCGTCTCCGATGAACCCGACGCGGGCACGGCAGCCTACCGTTTCGTGCGCTATGCCACCGACGAGCAGAAGCGCCGCGACTGCGACCACTGCCGCAAGCGCGCCACCTGCAAGGGCCGCGGCGGCATGGGCCCTTGCCCCAAGCAGCGGGGCCGCGCCTTCTCGGACATCACTCACCCGGCCGTGGAGCGCCTCTTCCAGATTTCCCGTTCCATCAGCCAGGAGTGCGAGCACATGCGCCAGTTCATTCGCTTCGAGCATTTGGGAGGCGAGGGCGCAAGCCTCTGGTTCGCCCGCTGCAATCCCAAAGCTGCCGTCATTCCGCTTGTCATGGACCACTTCGTCGAACGACTCTCCGACATGCCCTTTATCATCTACGACGAGGTGCACGAGATGGCCGGCGTCTACGACGGCGGCGATTGGTATCTGGTAAACACGGCAGGCCAGGGCGATTTGGCCCGCGCCTTGCCCGCAAGCACCGCCGACGAGGCGCTCTATGCCGAGGCCTGGCGCACGTTCTACCGCAGCGTCTCCATCGACGCCCGCATGAACCCCGAGCTGCGCCGCCGCTTCATGCCCAAGCGCTTCTGGAAGAACCTCACCGAAATGAAAGAGGACCCGAAGGCCCTCGCACGACGCTGAGCGAGGCGCGCCCGGCGACGCGCCCTCCAGCTTCCCCGCCCCTTACAGGCTGAACACCAGCTCGCTTACCGGCTGCGTGAACTTGCCGGGCCCGGGGCGGTCGCACTCGTAGGCCAGGCCCACCGCCGGGCGCACGGGCCCGCCGAG
>CANEDU010000154.1 GCA_947426355.1 uncultured Adlercreutzia sp.
TGCGTGAGCACCTCCTCGGCCAGACGCGCGGCCCACGGGACCTCTTCGGAAAGCGCCGAGGCGCCACAGACGAGCACGGGGCAGAGAGCCTCGCGATTATCGGCCTTCTCGTGCACCTCGGTGGCAAAGCCCAGATTGCCCAGATGGGCCTGGACGAGCGTGTCTATTTCGGCCGCCGTATGACGGGCGGTGCCCAGCTTGCCCAGCACACAGGCGAGCACCGTGGCGTAGGGCAGCTCATCGAAGGTGAGACCCGCAAGATCGAAGTAGCGGTAGGCATAGGCGATGCCGCGGCAGGGCACGTGATGGCGGATGAGGGTCACCAGGCCCTCCTCGCGCACCTCCCAGGGCTCTTCGGCCGGCGCCGCACCAATCTCGGCACGGGTGAGCTGGGGCAGCTTCGCCAAGTTCTCCGGCGCGTCGGGCGCCTCCTGGGCGGCGCGCAGGGCGGCCACGGCATCGCGGATGGCCCGAGCCTCATCGGGCGAGAGCGCCGCGGCACGGGCACGCTCGGCGGCTTCCTCGACCGCTTCCTCGTCGGCAGCGGAGGGAACCACCTCGGCGCAGGCGCGGTGATCGTTTTCCAAGAACAGTTCGGCAAGGAGCGTCTCGAAGTAGTCCTCCTCCACCTTTTCGCGCAGGCTCGCGAAGGCGTCCTCGTAGCGCAGATACGCCGCCGGGTCGTCATCGGCGTACAGCCAGCCGGCCATGGCGGACATGGCGAGCACCACGCCGTCGGCATAGCCGAAGTTGCGCTCGCGCATGACGAACTCGGCGTGGGAGAGCGCCGCGCGCACCAGCTCGCGGTCGAGTTCGCCTGAAGCCAAACGCCGCGCCTCGTCTTCCACCACTTGGCGCAATTTCTCGGCCGCCCCGGGACGAGCGCCGCGCAGGGACACCACGGCGAAGGGTTGGGCTACGGAATCGGCCACGTACCCGAAGGCGTCATCGGCAATGCCCGCATCCAAAAGGGCCCGCTTCATGGGCGACTCGTTGGCCCCCATGATGGCGTCCAACAAAATGTCGGCCGCGATGACGCGCTCACGCTCGCAGGCCCGCCCTATGACGAAGCCCACCGCGGCGCAGGCGTTCTCGGGAGCGGTGTCCATGGGCACCGACACCGGCGCTGGGGCCACGGGCGCCTGCAGCTCGAGAGGATTCACGGCAAGCGGCGCGCGCTCTTCTTGGGCCAGCGGCGCCAGATAGGCCTCGTCCAAAAAGGAGAGGAACACATCGGCATCCACGTTGCCGTACAGGATGATGTAGGCGTTATCCGGCCGATAATGGCGACGGTGGTTGCCGAGGAACCCCTCGTAGGTAAGCGTCGGAATGGCCGCTGGCGTGCCGCCGGATTCGAAGCGGTAGGTGGTATCGGGAAACAGCGCCGCCGACAGCCCGTCGTAGAGCACCGAGTCGGGCTCGGACAGCGCGCCTTTCATCTCGTTGTACACCACGCCGTTGGTGACGAGGCGCTCTTCAGCGCCCTCCCCCTCCAGCTCGAGGTGCCAGCCCTCCTGCTCGAAGATGGTCGGGCGGCGGTAGATGTCGGGGTGAAACACCGCATCCAAATACACGTCCATGAGATTCAGCAGATCGCGCTCGTTGGTGGAGGCCACCGGATACATCGTCTTATCCGGAAACGTCATGGCGTTCAGAAACGTCTGCATCGAGCTCTTCAGCAAATTGACGAAGGGCTCCTTCACCGGAAACTTCTCGGAACCGCACAGCACCGAGTGCTCCAGGATGTGGAAGACGCCGGTGTCGTCGGCGGCCGGAGTCTTGAAGGTGATGGAGAAGGCCTTGTTGGCATCGTCGTTTTGAATGAACATGAGGCGCGCGCCCGAGGCGGCGTGATGCATGAGGTGCACCGCGCCTTCCACCTCGGCGAGGGACTCGGTGCTCTCCCAGATAAACCCGTGGTCTGCGGCAGTGGCTTTCATATCGGTCATCGGATTTCCTTCCCGTGTTTGCTTGTCCGTATTCTACCCGTCCCGCGCCCGGCTTCCTGCATCCTTCATGGTGTCGTTATTATTTCTCCTCGGGGAAGGTTAATTTCGCTATAATCAGCCCCGAACAAACAAGACGAGACGAGATACGGAGTATTCCATGCTCGAACTGAAGAACCTGGTGTTCGAGGTGCCCTCCGACGAGGACGGCACCAAGCGCATCATCGACGACCTGTCGCTTACCATCCCCGATGACCGCTTCACGGTCATCACCGGCCCCAACGGCGGTGGCAAATCCACCCTGGCCAAGCTCATCATGGGCATCGAGGAGCCCACAAGCGGCACCATCCTGTTCAACGGCGAGGACATCACGAGCAAGTCCATCACCGAGCGCGCCCGTCTGGGCATCGGCTACGGCTTCCAGCAGCCGGCCCGCTTCCGCGGCATGAAGGTGAAGAAGCTGCTCGACATCGCCGCGGGCAAGAAGCTCCCCATGCTCGCCTGCAACGAGTACCTCTCGAAGGTGGGCCTGTGCTCGGCCAGCTACCTCACCCGCGAGGTGGACAAGTCGCTTTCCGGCGGCGAGGTGAAGCGCATCGAGATCGCCACCATCTTGGCCCGCGATCCGAAGCTTGCCATCTACGACGAGCCCGAGGCCGGCATCGATCTTTGGAGCTTCGATCGCCTCACCGAGACCTTCCGCGACATCCACGAGGCCCGCGACGGCCGCTCCATCGTCATCATCTCGCACCAGGAGCGCATCATCTCGCTCGCCGACGAGATCGTGCTCCTGAAGGCCGGCCGCGTCGCCGAGGTGGGAACGCCCGCCGAGCTCATGCCGCGTCTGGGCTTCGCCGCCCGCTCGCTGGACGACCACGGCTGCCCGCTCTCCATCCCCACCGAGCTGCACCTGACCGAGATTCCCACTACCTGCTAACGTCACGAATGCGGGCGGACTGCCGGACATTTCGATTCGCTCAGACAGTCCTCGCTTTGTGGAAGTGCCCACTGGGCACTTCCAGTCGCTGCGGAACTCGCTCGGTCGAAACGCCCGACATCCCGCCCGCCGCACGTTTATCATAGTTGCCAAAGGAGACCACCATGGCTGTAGACCTTTCCCCCATTGACGAGAACCTGCTGGCAGAGATCGCCGGCATGCACGGGATGCCCAAGGGCGCCTTCAACGTGCGCAAGGACGGCGAGCTCGTCGAGCGCCACTCGTCGGCCTATATCGACATCGAGACCAAGACCGACAACCCCGGCATCGACATCCGCATCGCGCCGGGCACCAAGGGCGAGACGGTGTACATCCCCGTCATTGTCACGAAGAGCGGCCTGAAGGACGTGGTGTACAACACCTTCTACGTCGGCGAGGACTGCGATGTGACCATCATCGCCGGCTGCGGCATCCACAACGATTCCCACGACGCCTCCGAGCACGATGGCATCCACAGCTTCTACCTGGGCAAGAACAGCCGCGTGCGCTATGTGGAGAAGCATTACGGCGAGGGCGAGGGCACAGGCGAGCGCATCCTGAACCCCACCACCAACGTGTACATGGAGGAGAACGCCTCCTGCGAGATGGAGATGGTGCAGCTGCGCGGCGTAACGAGCACCGTGCGCGACACCAACGCCGAGCTGGGCGCGGGCGCGAAGCTCGTGCTCACCGAGAAGCTGCTCACCCACGGCACCCAGACCGCCGTCTCCAACATGAAGGTGGAGCTTAAGGGCGAGGGCTCTTCAGTGCAGGTGATCTCCCGCTCGGTGGCTCAGGACGATTCCGTGCAGGTATTCAACCCGCTCGTCATCGGCGAGTGCGCCTGCCGCGGACACGTGCAGTGCGACGCCATCATCATGGGCAACGCCAAGGTGAAGGCCATCCCCGGCATCGAGGCCGCCAGCGAGGATGCCATGCTGGTGCACGAGGCGGCCATCGGCAAGATCGCCGGCGACCAGATCGTGAAGCTCATGACGCTGGGGCTGACCGAGGAAGAGGCCGAGGCCGAGATTCTCGATGACTTCCTGAGCTAGGGCCCTGAGCCGCGAAGGGCGACGCTTATCCACAAAGCATCTGCTACAAAAGAACGCCCCCGCGAGCAATCTAAGCTCGCGGGGGCGTTTTCTTCGCTTATCGCAAATCCGGACTACACCGTACCATCGCTTTCCGCAGTGCCGTAGCTCTCGTCGTAGCCCGAACCATCGTCGTAACCTGTGCCGTCGTCATAGGTGCCGTCATCGTAACCCGAAGCATCCTCGTAGCCGGAGGTATCTTCCTCGGCCGGGGCTCCCTCGCCTGTCTCGTCGGTCGATTCATCTTCGCCTTCGGGCTCTTCTTCGTCCTTCTTCTTATCGGGATCGGTGTCTACCGCGGTATCGCTGATGACCGTAAGGTTATCAAGAACAACGGCCGTACCGAGCCATTTGCGTTCGATGACCTGGATGGTGCCATCGCTTACCAAGCGAGCGAGCACGTCACCTGCGGCCGTTTGGAGATCGGCGTTGTCGCTCGCAACCCCCATGCAGTATCCCGTCGGCTTCATGAGCATAGACACGATAGACACATCGAGCCCTTGGCCATGAGCGGCGTACAGCCCAATGATGGCGTCGGCGGCCACGTACTGCACCGAGCCGGACTGCAGGGCCTCGAAAGCCTCTTTGAGGCTATCGGTGGAGGTAAGCGCCTCCTCGCCAAACACATTGGAAACAGCCCAGGCGCTCTTCGAGGACACTTGCGCCGCGAAGGTGGCGCCACCATCGGCTGTCGGAATGCCCGCGTCGGCACTCAGGGCAAACAAGGCAATACCCG
>CANEDU010000155.1 GCA_947426355.1 uncultured Adlercreutzia sp.
AGGACGCATCGGCATCGTCGATGCCCTCGCTGGCACGGGAAAGCGCCTCGCGGGCCGAGGCGGCCTTGTCCTTGGCCTGCGTGGTGGCCTCGCTAAGGCTTGCCAGCACGCGACGCACCTCGCCGGTGGCGTCCACCGCCGCCGAGACCTTCTCGGCCGCCCTCGACTGGGTCGCCCGCGCGCTCTCGCGGCTTTCGTCCACCTTCTCGTCGATGGTCTTCACCACGACATCGCTTACCGTGGCCACGAACGTGGAGTTGATGGTCTCGTCCAGCGTGGTAGCGCCGGTGTCGGTGATCTTGGGCGCCACCGGCCCCGACTTCTCGTTCACGTAGTATTCCAGATTCGGCTGGGTGAAATCGCCGGTCGTGATAGTGAGCAGATCGGCAGTGAACTTCTTCGGGATGACGAAGGCCGCATAGGCCCGGCCGCTTTTCAGCTCGTCCATGGCGGCATCGTAGTCGGTGAACTCCCAGTGCAGCTGGTCGTTGTTGCGCAGCTCGTCAACAATACGGTCGCCAACGTTCAAGTCGCCCGTGACATCCGAGCTGCCGCCTGCATCCTGGTTCACCACGCACACCGTGAGATTGCCGGTGTTGTCGTAGGGGTTCCAAAACCCGATGACGTTGTACCACGTGTAAAGCGAGGGCAGAAGCAGAAGCGCGAGCACGACTACGATGGCCGGCGGGGTGTGGGCCAAACGCTTCAAGTCGCGCTTGAGTATCTTGAGCACGTTTCCCATCGCCAAGCCCCCTTCCCTAAGCCACGCAGGGACAGCTCCTCCCCGCCGTCTTCAACGACCGCACGGCCGTTTAGTTCCTAAGTGCAACAATTATTCTAGCCTAACGCAAAGCCGGCGACCTAAACAGATCGCCGGCTCTACGGTAAACCTATGGTTTCCTTGCGCTAAGCGCAGACCCGCTAGTGCAAATCGGCATCCTCGCCGACGATGTTGTGCAAGTCGGGGTCGTACACGAGTCCGCCATGCTCCTTACGGATGAACATGAGCTTGGTGGGCTCGAAGCCCTCCACGTTCGCCAGGTAGATGTGGATGAACATGAAGATGATGAACACGTACATGCCGAAGTAGTGGATGATGCGCATGGACATGAGACCGCCCACGAGGTTCGTCGTCGCGGCGAACACGGGCACGTTCATGGTCACGCCCCACAGGCAGAGTCCCGTCCAGAACATCAGCACGATGAGAATGGGAATCAGAAGGTAGCTGATCTTCTGCGGCACGCCCAGCTTGGCGCCCAAGGGATGGTCCTTCTTCAGGAACAGGTAGTACTTGATCCACTCCAGCGCCTGATGACGGTTGTCCTTCTGGGGCAGCCAGGTCTTGTAGTCGGGGACCTGCTGGCGGGTGCCGCCGGTGGGCGCGGTCTTCACGAAGAAGGCCATGATCACGCGGGCCACGCAGTTGATGAACAGCACGAAGCCGAAGAACAGATGGCAGCCGCGGGAGATGCCCGTGAGATAGGGCAACACCGGGAAGTGGATGATGATGCCCGAAAGGATGAGCATGATCATGGCGATGAGGTTGATCCAGTGGGTCACCACGAACACCATCGGATGGGCCTCTTTGTAGTGTGCGAGATGGGCCATCTTACTTCACCCCCCAAGGGCTGGTAACGGTCTCGAAGTGCTTGCCCGTCTCGCGCTCCGTGACATGCACGGCGCAGGCGGTGCAGGGGTCGAAGCTGTGGACCGTGCGCAGGGCGTTGATGGGCTTCTCGATGTCGGCCACGGGGGCGCCGATAAGCGCCTGCTCCAGCGGGCCATGCTCGCCGTCGGCGTTCATGGGAGCCAGGTTCCACGTGGACGGGATGATGATCTGGTAGCCCTCGATCTTGCCGTCGACCACCTTCTCGGAGTGGTAGAGGGCGCCGCGGGGGGCCTCCCAGAAACCGGTGCCCTCGCCGGTGAGGCGGGCGGGCTCGCGGAAGTACTCGGAGTCGCCGCCCTTGATGGCCTCGGCCAACTCGTTGACCCAGTCGACCATGAGGTTGGCGATGTACATCGTCTCGACCTGGCGGATAGCCGTACGGCCAAGCGTAGACTGGAACGCGGACAAATCGCCCGGCTGAGCGCCGAGGATGCCGAGAACGGCGTCGACGTTCTCCTTGATGAAGGGCACGCCGCGCACGTAGGCCGCGAAGATACGGGCCATGGAACCGGCCTCCATGGGCTTGCCGTCGTAGGCGGGGCACTTGACCCAGCTGTAGCGGTCGTCCACGTTGTAGTCGGTGTACTCCGGCTCGGTGACGAAGTAGGGCGAGGTGTAGGTATCGCTGCCCTTGTACCAGGAGCGGCCCATGTACTCGGTGATGGAGCTCTCCACCACGTCAGAAGCCTGGAACTGCTCGTTGAGCACGGCCATGGGCATGTAGCGGTTGAGCATCTGCTCGGTGTAGTTGTCGCCGTAGGGCCAATCAGGACCCTCGAAGACGCCCCAGGCGATGTAGCGGCCGCAGCCCTTGCCGAAGGTGAGCGCCTCGGCGTAGGGGCCAGCGAGCGCCACGGTGTCGGCGAGCACGGTGTCGTTGACCCAGTCGCGGACCTCGATGGCCATGGCCAGAAGGTCGTCGAGCTTCGACTCGGTGGGCACCCACATGTTGCCGCCGGGGATGGAGGTCATGATGTGGGGCATCTTGCCGCCGAGCAGGGCGCTCATCTCGGAAGCGCGGGCCTGCATCTTCAGGGCCTCCAGATAATGGGAGGTGAGGATGAGGTCGAGCTCGGGAGTGAGCTTGTAGGCCTCGCCGTTGTCGGCGTCGAACCAGTTGCCCGAGAAGATGGACAGCTGTCCGTTGGCCGCGAAAGCCGCCAGCTTGTCGTAAAGCTGGTTCAGGTCGGAGTGCAGCGCCAGGCCGTTCTCCAGGGCCACGGCGTAAGCCTCGTCCACATTGGCGTTCAGGGCGTTCAGCGGGTTCACGTAGTCGAGAGCCGCCAGGTTGTACAGCCACAGGATGTTGCTGTGCAGGAACTGAGCGCCCTCCAGCAGGTTGCGGATGATACGGGCGTTGTTCGAGATGGTGATGCCGTAGGCCTTGTCGCCGGCGATAGAGGAAGCATGGGCGTGCGAAATGGGGCACACGCCGCAGATGCGCTCGACGATTTGAGCCGCATCCTCGGGGGTGCGGTTCTGCACGACGAGCTCCATGCCGCGGAAGCAGCCGCCGGACACCCAAGCGTCGGCGACCACGCCGTTTTCGACCTCCATCTCGACGCGGAGATGGCCCTCGATACGGGTAATGGGATCAATAACAGAACGTGTCAAGTCAGCTCACCTCCTTCTTAGTCGTTGTTGCGGGGATCGGCATTCTTGTGGAGCAGCTCGTCATCGAGAACCGGACCGCCGGCGACCGGGTCGGCATAGGTGCCGATCTCCTGGTCCGGATGCTTGGCATCCCACTTGCGGATCTTCTCGAAGGGAGCGCCGCCGTCCATACGGCCGGACATCTTCATGCCGAAGCCATGGACAACGAGGGCGGCCGCCACAAGACCGGTGATGGTCACGGCGATGGTGGTGGGCTGCAGGTTCAGCGGCCCGATGCGCAGATCGCGCATGCGCTTGTAGAACGGGGTGTTCACTTCCACCCAGTTGTCGCCCGGGTTGTTCGGGTTGGCCTCGCAGCAGCCGACGCAGGGGGCGCCGGACTGGACGCACCAGCTGCGGCGGTTGTTCCACAGGGTGACACCGCACAGCGAGCGGGTCTGGGGGCCCTTGCAGCCGACGGGATACAGGCAGTAGCCCAGGGCCTCTTCCTCGGAACCGAACTCGTAGACGAACTCGCCGTTCTCGAAGTGGCCGCGACGCTCGCAGTTGTCGTGGATGGTCTGGTTGAACAGATCGCCCGGCATGCCGAACTCGTTCAGGCGGTTCAACAGCAGATCCATGTCCTTCATGACCACGACGTCGACCAGCACCGACATGACCCACTCGGGGTTCACCGGGCAGCCGGGAACGTTCACGACCGGCGTTTCCACGCCGACCTTCTTCAGGTACTGCTGGACGCCAAGGGCCTGAGCCGGGTTCGGGGCGGCGGCCATCCAACCGCCGTTGACGGCGCAGGAGCCGACGGCCACGACGGCGTTGGCAGACTCGGCAGCCTCCACGAGCGCCGTGATGCCGGTCTCGCCGGCCACGCGCAGGGCGTTGCCGTCGAAGGCCTCGAGCACCGCACCCTCGTAGATCAGAATGTAGTTGCCTGCCGCGATGGTCTGGGCCTTGGCCTCCTCAACAGAGTGGCCAGCGGCGGCCGACAGGGTCTCCGAGTAGTTCAGGGAGATCAAGTCGAGCACGACCGAGGCGACATCCGGGGTCTCCACCTGGGCGAAAGACTCCGTGCAACCGGTGCAGGAAGCACCCTCGATCCAGATGACCGGGTACAGGTTGCCAGACGTCGCGCCGATAACAGACTCTTCCAGAGCCTGTGCCACGCGCGGGACCGCGAGCTGGGACAAGCCGGCTGCGGCGGCGATGCCGGCGCACAGCTTCATGAAGCTGCGGCGGGAAACGCCACGCGAGGCAAGGATGCTGTCGAACTCTGACATCGTTGCCTGATTTTCCATGCGTACACCTCCTTATAGGT
>CANEDU010000156.1 GCA_947426355.1 uncultured Adlercreutzia sp.
TAGGAGTTGTACCGCTGAACTTGATCGAGGAAAGCCTGCTGGGCTTCTCCTTCGAACCCAAGTCCGTCGGCGAGCTCCTCAAGCGTGTCGGCCATCACGGCAACGCCCATGGACGCATTAAAGCCTGCGTATTCCTCCGTTGCCTCGCTGCCGGCATCACTCGTGAAGATGCTTTTGATTTGGTCGTAGACTTCTTGCGTGTCGCGATCGGGGGCTCCAATGTGGTCGCCCACCCAGGGAGCCGACTTCTCAACCCATTCGTCGTCCCAAATTAGGAAGCTGTATCCGCCTGGTTGGACCTTCTGGGGCCAGCAGGCATAGCCGTACAGGCTGTCTTCGTCGGCATAGCGCAGGCCCTTGGCGTTTACGAGAAGGCCGGGGAAGGTGGTGCCGGCGCCGTCAGCCCACCAGCGACAGGGCAGCACTTCGTCTCCCATGGTCACGATCATCGGGGCATTGGGGGTGTACTTCTGCCACGCCGCTCCCGCCCAAAGACCCATCTTGTGGCCAGAGCCGTCGAATACGCCGCCCAGACCATAGGGAAGGGCGATGGGGCAGTATTTTGCCACCATGTCCTTGTCCATAGAGAAATCGCCCGTAGCGAGCACCACGCCTTTGGTACCGCGATAACGGATGTACTTCCCATCGCGTTTAGCGATGGCGGCGACCACACGGCCGTTGTCGTCTTTTTCGAGCTGCTCAGCAGTGGTCAGGTAATCGATGCGGCCTCCCAGCTTCAAGATCTCCTCTGCCATGGCCTCGACCGCAACTTGCTGGGACGCTCCGGCGGCGGGATTCTCCGCGGTAACAAATGTGTGGGAAAACGAAGGGATGCTCATGTTGCCCGTGGGGTCGGTACGCGTGTTCTCGATTACGGTCTGGATGTCGTACTCGGCCATTTTGTCCATGAGCCAGTCCATAGCCTCGCCGCTGTAGTTGTAGAAATCCCACCACTTGTCTTGATCAAGGCGCCAGCTGGCAGCGGCGAACTCCTCTTGGAAATAGGCTTTTGCTTCATCCAGGGGGAACTCGCGTCCAAGTTCTTTTTGCAGCTTTGAGTTAAAGGCCGCGTTCGATCCTCCACGCGAAACAGGTTTGTCGCTGGATGCGATGACGCATACGTCGACGCCTTCTTCGGCGGCGGCCATGCCGGTGACGAGGCCTGAAGTGCCGGCCCCGATAATGATGACTTCCGTTTCGATGGTCTCGGTGATCTCATCTTCGGGAATGGGCTCGGGGGGAATTTCGAAGCTCCATTTCGACTCGGTATAGGTTTCTGCATCGAGAACAACGCCGGTGTCTTCTTCGCCTGTTTTCGCCATAGGCTGGCATCCCGACAGGGTTCCTGCGGCCCCTGCACTTACTGCTGCCAGGGCTCCGACTCCAAGCGTCCCCTTGAGAAAGCTGCGACGGTCCATGGCGCTCTGCTGGTTTCGAGACTCTGTCATGTTCCTCCTCCTTCTGTTGTGTTCCATGACGCAAAATACCCTAGAAGCTATCAACGAAATGCGCATGGTACGAAATGAGGTAATTTGACTTCGATATTGGGTTTACCTGCTGTTTTATGGAAAACCGTGCAAAATGTACCATGCGCTTCTCTTGTTTTCGTGCTATGAGAGCACAGACAGAGACGCTTGAGGGAGGGCGTGATGGAAAAGATTTGGATTCGGCGGGGTTGTCCCGCGCTTGCCGACATTGGCATCGAGCAGATAGGTATCGGCGCATTCTACTACATCGCCTCGACAGCGGTAATCGGAGTGGTCAACTATGCGAGCGACAGCCGCAGCGATCAAGACATGGCTCTGTTTTTCGCGCTCCTATCGGCTGTGCTTTTATGTGCCACAATGGCTTCGGCGCTTGTGACGCGTCTTTACGATTACCTTGCTGATCGACAAGGACTGAGCTTCGTCGTAATAGTGCTCGCCGCAATGGTTTGCGCCTGCTTCTCTATGTTCGGCCCATTAAGGTCGCTTCTTTATGTCGGCGCTTTGCTGACTGGTTGCGCTTGCGTGCTCTTAACCTTGTCGTGGGATCGTGGGTTGTCGCGCATGCCCGTTCGTGCAGATTTGTTTGCGCTTCCCGCGGCGCTACTCGTCGCAGTGGGCTGTTATTTCGTGTATCGCTTACTGTCGTTTTTCTCTCTTGCAGCGGCAGATGGCTGGCATGTAACCGTTGGTGTTGTGGGCATGCTCGCACTTCTTTTAGCGTATTCGCCAGAATATAACGAACCTGAAGCGGAAAATGGAGCGGTTCGTCCGTTCCTCTTATTGGGCGGCGTGGCTGCGGTGTTCGCGACGGGAGGGGGTCTGCTGGCGTTTTTGGCAGGGTTTCCCGGCAGTGGGCAGCAGGCTCAATTCACGCCTTATTTTATCTTGGAAATCATCGGTGCTGTCACTATCGCCCTTCTCTGCGTTGTGGGCAATCGGTTGCTGCGTTCGGGAAGACTGGCATCCGTTGGCTCGGCAAGGGCTTATTCGGCTGCCTCGCTCACGATTCTGCTTTTGTTAGGCGCGGTGTCGGGAGTCGCGCTTGCTGCTAATAACGGAAACGGCCTTTTATGGGAGGCTTCAGTTTGGGTTCTTGTTGTGGCCGCTTTGGCTTTAGGCATGAGAACGTCTCTCTATCTTATTCAAGGAATGGTGATAGGGGTGATGTTCGCGGCATGGTGTTTTGGTCAGTTGATTGCGCTGGCCGTGATACTTTTCGGTAACCCGTGGTTTTGGTTGGTCGCGGGCGTTGCCTCATGCACCTATGTAGCAGCGGTTTTAAAACTGATCGATAGGAAGGATGGATATGCTGTGCCGAAGGAATCGGCTTCTGGCGGTCCTGTTGAAAACATCGATCTCGCTGCAGATAGCGCGGACGTTGGTGGGTTGCCAGGGACTGAAAATACTCAGGGGGCTGCGCGGGATCTATGGACGGAAGAGGTTTGTCGTAAAATCGGAGAAGATTACAGGCTTACCGCCCGAGAGATCGAGGTGCTTTGTCTCATTGCTGAAGGCAGGAGTGCTCGTTTTATAGCTGACGATTTGGTTATCTCGTACAATACTGCCCGATCTCATATGCGCAATGTTTACGAAAAACTGGGGATCCACTCAAAGCAAGACATAATTTCCCTCGTTCAGTCGTGGGAATAGGCAAGGGGGATACAAGGGAGAGCTTCCGTCTGAGATAAAACTATCGGACAGTTGCCTTCTCCTCATATTGTCGCGCCTCGGCCAGCAGTAGGTCTACCATGCGGCCGTAGCTGCGGGTGCCGTCGGTTTGCTGGTTGGCTTTCAGGTAGGCGTTGTTTGCGGCGTTTGATGCTTTGGCCACGGGTCCCTCGAATTGCTTCAGATACTCCGAACGGGCCTGGCGATCGGCTTTCACGGCTTCGGACAACGTATCGTTGATAGCGACGGCGCGTTCGTGGTCGACGCGGTTCAGCGCGCCGATGGCGTAATCGTAGGCAAGCGAGTAGCCGCTGTAGCGTGTCAGCGGGTCGGCGGCGTCCTTGCAGACGAGGTACCCGATAAAGTTCGCCTCGTCTTCGCGCATGAAGCCGCACTGATGGGCCATCTCGTGGCCCATGGTGGCCGGGATGGTGAAGAACGGCCCGTCGGTATTGATGTTCGACTCCACGGTGAAGGGGAAGTACATGCCGGCGATGTCGGCATAACTCATGAGCTCGGAGAAAAGCACGGGCTTGGGAGGGGAGTAGAGCGGGCGCGAGAGCGCCGGGTACTGCTTGGCCAGCACCTGTATGTTTTCCACGGCCTCGTGGGAGTAGGTCCAGAAGCCGCCACGGGATTCGGCGTAGATGTCGGGCGCCTTCGCGCTCACGCCGTCTGCCTCGCTCTTGCTATCGGGGCCCTCGACGGTCTCGGTGACTTCGCCTCGCGTCTCGTTTATGTTCTCGGCCAGGCTCTCACAGAGCGCCGCCAGCTCGTCGGTGGTCGATTCCTGCAAGGTGAAACCGGCCTCTTCCGCGAAGGTGTGTCGATAGTAGTTCAACCCGCACATGAGCGCGAAGATGAAATAGCCGACAGAGACGACGGCCAGAAGCGTTGTCAGCGCCTTCCAGATCACAAGCCCGCGCTCGCCTTTGCCCCGCACGAAAGCGATAACGTAGAACGCGAGCCATCCGACGCAGAAGACCAAAAAGACGACCACGACCCACTGCGCGACCGAAAACGGCGCCAGCGACGGCAAAAAGCCCCAAGCTGAGGAGATCCACGGGTATATGCTTCGGCTGAACACGGCATCGGTCGCTCCGGGGTTTCCCTGGGCAAGCCACGTCAGCGCCAGCGCCACCGCGCCGGGTACCAAAAGCCGCAGTCTTTTCAGCCGATATGTCCTCGTCTTTTCCATGCTCCCATTATCCATGCTGACGGTAAAACAAGCCAGAGAGGGCTAACACAGTAAACTTTTTGTAGCCCAGGTTCGACCAAGAAAACCGCAGCAGCGCCCTCGTTCGTCGTTGCTGCACAGCGGGGAAACAAAAATGGTCGGGATGACAGGATTCGAACCTGCGACATCCTGCTCCCAAAGCAG
>CANEDU010000157.1 GCA_947426355.1 uncultured Adlercreutzia sp.
GGAAGAAGGCCATGGTCACCCTGGCCGAGGGCGAGACCATCGAGGTCTTCAGCGCCTAGCACAAGCTGACAATCGTTAGCGCAAAGCCCCGTCTCGTTTGAGGCGGGGCTTTTTGCATAGGCTGAACTTTTCCCCTAGGTGGCACGGGGTCGATGCAGCGAGCCTCGCGTGGTGAGAGAGGCAGCTAGGGAAGGCGGAGGAGGAGCCCAGAGAAGGGCCGCAAGAGGCACGTAAGCCGCCCAATGGACAATGAGCAAGCTCGTCAGCCTGGACAATAAAAACCCTGCCAGTCCGAGCAAAAAGAGAAGGCCCGGAAGCGAGGCTTCCGGGCCTTCTTGAGGGGGAGGGCTTCTGTTGAGGCCTAAGCGCAGGCCATCTGAACGATGGTGGCCAACGAGACGCCTTCGACCTCGGCGTTCGCGATAGCGCCGCCGCCGGCCACGTTGGTGGCGCACGAACAGGCCATCACGTAAGAAGTGGCCTCATCGTCGCCGGCCATGTCGTCAACGGTAGCCTCGAAGGAGGCGGCCGGGCCCGCAACGGTGATCGTTGCGGCCTTCATGGCCTCGCAGCTGTAAGTCGGAAGCGAGGCGCACAGCGTGGCGGCCGCCTTGCTGAAGACACTGCCGATCTCCGCGTTGGAAGTAACGGCATCCTGGCTGTAGCTGAAGGTGCCCTCGACGGCACGCACGGCATCGGCGGAAGCGGCAGGTGCCGTGCTCTCGGCCACCGTGGCGGCGGGAGCCGCATCGGCAACGGCCGGAACGGCTGCGGCCACGCCGGCGCCGCCGGAGACCAGGGCCACGGCGCTCATGACACCGCCGAGCGTTTTAATCGTTTGAGATTTCATCGAATACACCGTCCCTTTCTATTCCTCGACGTTCACGAACAGGGTGATGGGCTTTTTAATCTGGGTGCCGTCAACATCGGTGGCCTGCAGCTTCACCTGATACTTGCCGGCCTTGGTCGGCGTCCAATCCAGAGAGTAGGTGACCCACTGGAACGGATCGAAGTCGGTGATCTGGTCGGCAATCGCAACGTCGGTCCAGGTCTTGCCCATATCGAAGCTGAAGCTCACGCTGGCCAGATCGCCCACGACGCGGTTCCAGCTGTACACGGCGCCGGTCAGGGTGATCGGCTCGCCCACCTTCGCGGTCACGCCGTCCTCCTGGAACCACATGCCGTTGATGGGGTAGCTGGGGGAGGGCTCGTCGGACTCGGCCATCATCGGGCCCTCGAAGAAGCTCTCGGCCTGCTTGAAGTCGACGGACTTGATGTGCTTGACCTGGCGGGCGCCGGGGTTGCCCAGCGTGATGAGCGTCATGGGGGCGCCATCGTCCTTGGAGAGGTCCTCGCCGTAGTACTTCAGGACGATGTAGGCGTTCTCGGTGTAGGTGCTGGCCTCCAGGTCCATGGGCGGGAAGGCCATCCAGCCGTCCCAGGACTCGGCGTTGACGGCGTTCACGCCATCGGCCAAGCCGCCGCACTGCTCGATGAGGTAGGCCATGGAGACGCCGGACATCGGGATGTTGGATACGAGCGATCCGCCGCGGCCGTTCGTGGCGCAGGCCAGCGCGCCGGCGAACTCGGTCTGGGGCATGGCCTCAAGCTCGGCTTTGGTGAAGCTGCGGGGGTTCTTCACGCCATTGATGGTGACGGTGTTGTTCTCGTCGCACACGGCATCGAAGCTGAAGGGCTCGCCGTTCTTCTCGGTCACCTCGGGGCCCCAGTTGTTCACGATGAACACGTCGTCGTGGTCGGTGATGGCCTGGTCGAGCTTCACGCTGACGGTCGGCTCGCTGTCCTGGGTCATGCCGTTCACGAACCCGCCGAAGAAGCCGCGGGAATCAACCCAGTTCTGCTCCATCTCGTTGCCGTCGATGTTCGGGTAGCCGCCCAGGGCCGGATCGTCGTAGAAATCGTCCCACAGAATCATCTGGTAATCGCCCTGGTTGCCAGCAGAGTTCATGGCGTGGCAGCTCCAGCAGTTGCCGTTGGCTTCCTGGAAGACCTTGCTGCAGTAGTGGCTCGCGTGAATCATATCGCCCAGATACGGGCCGGTAAGCGCGGTGTGTCCGCGGTGGCACGGCTCGCAGTCCTGGTAGGTGAGGGCCTTGTCGTAGCCCACATGGGTCAGGATGTGGTTGTAGCCATCCTTCTTGTTCATGACATCCCACAGATTCTCGTGGCACGCGTTGCATCCGCGGTTGCCCGCATTCAGCATGTCGGTGGTGCTGTAGGTGTCGTTGAAGTTGCCGGACGCCTTGTCCGTGAAATCGGGGTACATAAGCTCGATGGCCGCCTCGTCGCCGGCCTCGTCGCCGGTGGCCGCCATGGTCGTGGTGGCCTGAGGCGCACAGCCCCACAGCGCCAGCGCGATGGCGGCGATGGCCGCTGCCATGGCCACGGCCATGAGCAGACGGGACGTGCCTTTGCTTTCCTGTACTTTCATCCTCTTCTCCTTCCTTCTCCTTTTCTGAGGTTTTCCCGTGTTGCGTCTCGGGCGGCAGATGGGCGAGATGCCGCTTCCCGATGCGCATCGCCTACTCTAGGGAGATGAAGCGAGCGAGAAATCAGCAACGTTTGTTGAGGTTGGGAACCCATCTCAACAACTATTGTTGATTTCGAAGAAACACCTGGTGATATGATTACGTCGGATGAATAGAGCTTGTGGAGCGCCGCAGGGAAGAACTTTGCGCGCACAGGCGCGGGGCTGCTCTCGGGCGGATGCGCGAGGGCACATGAGCGATAGGGGGCGGGGCTTGATCGTGGAAGAGGGAAGCGGGAAGACGGTGCGCGGACGACGGATATTGAGCGGAGCCCCCGACGGCTACTGGTGGGCGGTGGCGTCGCTCGTGGCGCTGGTGTCGGCGACGATGCTCATGCACGAATCGGCCAGCTGGGTGCTCGATCTTGCTCCTTTGTGGGGAGCGCCGGTCAATATCCGCGCCTATTCCTGCGATGCGCACTCGCTCGGCCTCGTGTTCGGCTATGCCGTCACCCAGGTCTGCGGCTCCCGCTTCGCCCGCCTTGTGCGCGAGGGTCTGTTCTGGACGCTGTTCTTCATCGCAATGCTCGTCGACGTGCTCGCCTTCTACTGGTGCCTTTCCGCTCCCAGCGCCGTCTTCGTCGTCGTTGCTGTGCAGTTCGTCAGCGCGGCGGCCGGTGCGTGGTTTCTCGTGGCGGTAAGCCAGGTTGCCTGGGCGGCCGATTCGCGGCTGTTCATGACGACCGTGGTGGCCGTCGTTGGCCTCACCACGCTCATCGTCCAGGGGCTCTTCAGCATGCTGGAGGCTACCGCGCCGCTGCTTGTGTCCGAGCTGCTGCACCTGGGCCTTGTGGTGGTGGCCGCCTTGTGCCTGATGCGCGCCATGGCGCCGCACTCGTGCTTTGCGAACGGCTACGGCGAGGTTGCCTTCGCTCCGATTCGCTCTCGTGACGATTCGAGGGTTGCCGAGGCGGCGTCCTCTGACGAGGGCGACGCCTCGCTGGCGAGCGGCGCGCAGCCGACGGTTTCGCGGCGGCGCGTGCCCTTGTGCGTCCGCCTGTTCGTCATCGTCGGCGCCTACAGCACCGTGTTCGGCTTTCTCCATGTCATTCCGCTGGCGCTGCCTCTGGGCGTGGTCTCGCGCGTGGCGTCGTTCATCGTGGGGGCGCTTATCGCGCTGGCGCTCTTCGCGCTTACGCTGCGCGGCGGCAGCGGGGTCGATGTATCGCTTATCTGGAATCGCTTCTATCGCTTCGTCTTTCCCGTGGTGTGCGTGGCCGCGCTTCTGGGCCCGCTCACCAACAGCACGGAGTTTCTGCCGGCGCTTATCATGCAGGCCTGCGCGCTTTACTATTTCGACGCCCTGCTCGCCATGGCCTGCTCGGTCATCAGCCGAGCCATCAACGCGGCGCCGTTTCAGGTGTTCGCTCGCGCCTTCCTCATTCGCTCGATCGGGTTTCTGCTCGGAAACCTCATCGGCAGCGCGGTTTACGAGCACGTGGAGCTGGATACGGCGGCGTTCAGCGTCATCGGAACGGCGGTGTTCGTTCTGCTGGCGCTCGTTACCTTCAACATGAACTCGGAGCGGTATGCCAAGACGGTCTGGGGCCTTCTGCCCCGCGAGGACCCTCGCGGCCGCTACGAGCGCGCACGGGAAGAGCGCTGCCGCGAGGTGGCCGCCCAGTTCGGTCTCACGGAGCGCGAAGCCGAGGTGCTGCGCCTGCTTGCCCAGAACAAGCGCCCGCGCGAGATCGGCGACGTGCTCGTGGTGACCGTGGCCACGGTGCGCTCCCACGTCCATGCCATTTATACGAAGACGGGAGTGCATTCGTCTGGCGAGCTGGTCAAGCTTGTAGAATGCTCGCAGGACAAAAGCTAGAGAAGGGGACGGTTTTGGAAGAGAAGCGCAGGGAAGACGCAACGGACGAGGTGGCCGCCGAGGCGGCCGAGGGGACAGCGGTCGTCGGCGAGCCGGAGCGGTGCAATACGGTCACGTTCGTGGGCG
>CANEDU010000158.1 GCA_947426355.1 uncultured Adlercreutzia sp.
GACCTGGGTATCGGTGAGCTTGGCGATGATGTAGTCCTGCCTGTTCATGCCGCTCCAGGCTGCCATCTCGCATATGAGCTTGCGCTCCTCGGGCGTGCAGCGGAACGCCATCGTCTTGCTGCGCTTGCGGGCGCTGTTCTCGCACGGCATCCTTCTTACCCCCTCGCCCCGTCGAGCGCGGCGGCCATCTCGTCCTGCTTCGTGGGGAACAGGTGCGCGTAGCGGTAGGTGATGTCCACCGCCTCGTGGCCCATGCGCTCGGCGATGGCCAGCGCGGAGAAGCCCATCTCTATCAGCAGGCTCACATGGCTGTGGCGTATGTCGTGTATGCGGATGCGCTTCACGCCCGACGCCTTGCACCCGCGCTCCATCTCGTGGGCTAGGAAGTGCTTGGTCACGGCGAACAGGCGCTCGTCGGGGGCGACGTCGTCGCGCATCTCGATGAAGTCCGCCATCTCGTCGCGCAGGAAGGCGGGCATGACGATCGTGCGCACGGACTTGGGCGTCTTGGGGTCGGTCACGGTGTCAACGCCGTTGAGGCTCTGGTACGACTTGTTGATGCGCAGCCGCGAGCTCTCCAGCATGAAGTCGGACGGCGTGAGCGCCAGGAGCTCGCCGCAGCGTATGCCCGTCCAGTAAAGCAGCTCGAAGGCGTGGAATGAGAGAGGCTTGTCCATGACGGCCTCGCTGAACCTCAGGTACTCGTCCTTGGTCCAGAACTGCATCTCGCCGCCCTTCTTCGAGCCTATCTTGTCGACCCTGCGCACCGGGTTGTCGCTGAGGCCGTAGTAGCGCTCGGCGTGGTTGAAGATGGCGTTGAGCTGGTTGTTCACTGTGCGCAGGTACGTCGGTGCCCAGGGCTTCCCGTCGGCGTCCCGGTGCTCGGTGAGCTCGTTTTGCCACCTGATGACGTCGATCGGCCTCACGTCGCACATGCGCATGTCCCCGAAGAACGGCACGAGCTTGTCGTTGATGATGTACTCCTTGGTGATCCACGTGTGCTCGCGTATGCGCGGCTTCACCTCGGAGGCGTACACCTCGACGAACTCGGAGAACGTCATGTCCATGGCCCCGCCGTTAAGGCTCTTGAACTGGCTCTCCCACACTGCGGCCTCCACCTCGGAGGAGAAGCCGCGCTTCGTCTTGTGGCGCTTCGAGCCGCGGGCGTCGCGGTAGTAGCACTGCACGTAGAACGTGCCGTTGCCGTCGTCCTTGTACACGGGCATGTCAGTCCACCTCCGGGAAGTACAGGGCGTCGAAGACGTCGCTTCGAACGCGCCCGCGGATGACCACGCGCCCGCGCGCCTCCTGCTCGGCGTTTATCTTCCTGATCACCTCGTAGGCGCTGCCTTTCTTGATCCTCAGCAGCTCCGCGACCTCGTCGGCGTCCAGCATGTGCGGCCTCGGCATCTTCGCCACCTTCTCGTCCATGGCTCCTCCAATCAATGGCGTACGGATACGTACGGTTCACAGATTCAGAGTAAACGTACATATCTGTACTGTCAATAGAATTGCGTACATTTGCGTACGCTGATAAGATGTGCTGGTACGTAATTCCAGGAGGAGGGCTCATGTCCGTAGGCGAGAACATAAGGCGGTACCGCAAGTCGCGCGGCATGACGCAGGCGCAGCTCGCCGAGGCGGTCGGCCTGACCGAGGGGGCCGTGCGCCACTACGAGAGCGGCATCCGCGCCGTGAAGCCCGAGCTGCTCGAGTCCATCTCCGCGGCGCTCGGCGTGTCCGTCAACGCCCTCAAGGATTACGGCGTCGAGACTGCGGGCGACCTCATGTCGCTGCTCGTGCGGCTCGAGGACTCCTTCGGCATCGTGCCCGCAGCCGACGGCACGGGCCTCTCCCTGAACCCCAAGGCGCCGCACGCGCCCAAAGCCGCGATGGCGATCGAACTGTGGGCAGAGAAGCGCGCGCAGCTCGAAAACGGCAAGATCGACGCCGACGAATACGAGGACTGGAAAGCCTCGCTGTAGCGGCTCTCCGCATTTCGCGATCAACGCAACCGAATCAGGACGGTGGACCAGGCGGCGAGCGCCGCTCGGGCCTGCGTAAGCTGAGTTTTTACTCCCCATTGCATGCCAAGGCATTTCCGGCGCACCTGGGGAGTAAATGACGCGGTGGCTTACACGGCGGCACGCGGCAGTACGCCGCGGCATTTCCCCTGGTTACTCCCGTTTTCATTGAGGCGGCGAGATTCTTTACTCCCCATTAACCACCTGGGAAAACGCTGTGAGAAGACCGCCGAAAAGCCTATTGAGTTCGATTTGAGTTTCACAGGCCCCGAAACGGCCCCGTTTGGCTCTCGGAGACAAAAATCGCGCGTCTACTCACTTGGGATGAATCCTTACTCCCGTTCCTCCGAATGCCGCACCGTGCCTTGCCGTCTTGAAACACGGGGGAGTAAATTGCGAAATCGCAGGTGAAAGGGAGTAAAACGACAAAGAAAAAGCCTCCGTCCCAACGCGGGAACGGAGGCTCGGTTATCGTATTTACTCACCAACATCGCTGGCGGCTTTGCCATGACTCTCGTACGAAACGAAACTCAGCGGCACAGTGCGGCACTCAAAAATGCAGGTCAGAACCCTATCAGCCTACTCCCACTCAATGGTCGCCGGGGGCTTGCTGGTGATGTCGTATACCACGCGGTTCACGCCGGGGACTTCGGCTACTATGCGGCCGGAAATGCGGGCTAGCACGTCGTAGGGCAAGCGGGCCCAGTCGGCGGTCATGGCGTCGGAGCTTTCTACGGCGCGCAGGATTACGGGACGGGCGTAGGTGCGCTCGTCGCCCATGACGCCTACGCTCTTGATGTCGGGCAGCACGGCGAAGTACTGCCACACGGCGTGCTCGCTGTTGCGCTCGCCCGTCTCGGCGAACAGGCGCTCGTTGTAGGCGTCCAGCTCCGCCCGCACAATGGCGTCGGCGTTCTTCAGGATGTTCAGCTTCTCGGCATCCACATCACCGATGATGCGAATGGCCAGACCTGGCCCCGGGAAGGGCTGACGGTGCACGATGTAGTCGGGCAGGCCCAGCGCCGTGCCCAGCGCGCGTACCTCGTCCTTGAAAAAGTGGTCAAGCGGCTCAATCAGGTCGAAATGCACGCCCTCGGGGAACGGGATGAGGTTGTGGTGGCTCTTGATGGTGCTCGCCTTCCCGCCGGTCTTGCGGGCGCCGCTCTCGATGATGTCGGGGTAAATGGTGCCCTGGGCCAGGTACTTCACCGGGCGCCCGTCCTGGGCCAAATCCTCCGCCACAGCGAAGAACTCCTTCCAGAACTGCGTGCCGATAATGCGGCGTTTTTCCTCCGGATCGGTCACACCGGCCAGAAGCTCCAGGTAGCGCTCCTCGGCATGCACGTGGATGAAGTCCACGTCGAACTGCTTCGTGAACACCTCTTCCACTTCCTCGGGCTCGCCCTTGCGCAAAAGCCCATGGTTCACGAACACGCAGGTCAGCTGCTTGCCGATAGCGCGAGCGCACAGCGCCGCCACCACCGACGAGTCCACGCCGCCCGAAAGGCCCAGAATCACACGGTCGTCCCCCACCTCGGCGCGGATGGCCTCCACCGAGTCCTCGATGATGGAGTCCATGGTCCAATCGGGCTCAAGCTCGCACACGCCGAACAGGAAATTGCGCAGCAGCGTCTGGCCGAACTCGGTGTGGCGCACCTCGGGATGGAACTGCGTGGCGAACAGGCGCCGCTCGGGATATTCCATCGACGCCACCGGGCACACCTCGGTGCGCGACGTGATGGAGAAGCCCTCGGGCACGCGGCTCACGGCGTCGCGGTGGCTCATCCACACGGTCTGCTCGCCGGGGGTGCCGTCGAACAGCGCCGACTCGCCTGCCCGCGTGATGACCGCCGGGCCGTACTCGCCCTTCTCGGTGTGGGCCACTTCCCCGCCGAGCGCCACGGCCATGGCCTGCTGACCGTAGCAAAAGCCCAGCACGGGAATGCCGAGCGAGAGAATCTCCGGGTCTATAGAGGGCGCGTCTTCCGCGTACACGCTGGCCGGGCCACCGGACAGGATGATGGCCGCGGGCGCCATAGCGCGCACTTCCTCGGCCGTGATGTCGCACGGCACGATTTCGGAATACACGTGCAAATCACGCACGCGACGGGCAATGAGCTGCCCGTACTGGGCGCCGAAATCGACGACGATGACAATCTGTTCCGGGGTTGCGGACTCGGCCACGGTGCCTCCTTGGGTTGCGAAATGTTCGAGGGCGATTTTACACCTCCGCACGCGGGGGCATATTTCTGCGGGATGAAATATCGCTGAATTACGCCAAATACTTCGCGCGCAGGGCCGCCTGCTTCTCGGGGCCGAAGTCCAGCGCCTCGGCAAGATAGGCGTCAAAAGTGCCGTAGCGCTTCGCCACGGCATCCATAGCGGTGTCATAGTAGTCGGCGTAGGCGTAGAAGAACGAGTCGATATCGGCATCCAGCCCGCGCAGGGCCGGCAGCTT
>CANEDU010000159.1 GCA_947426355.1 uncultured Adlercreutzia sp.
CACCTTCGATCATAAGGCGCCACGCAGTCAAGCCATCTTCCACAAATCCACCGGCTTCGCTAAACGCAGCCATAGCGACCGGATCGTAGTCGGCTTTGCCTGTCAGCGCAATGTACACCATGGAAAGGCTCGTTGGACCACAACCCGCCTCTCTTACGTCCGTGCCCGCGTAAGGGGCGCTGGCAAAAGCTGGATCAATCTGGAAAAGAAAAGGGACCTCACCAGCACGCCACTGACTCTTAGGCGTGCTTGACGCTGTGTTTTCGTCAATCAATGTCGAGCCTTCGCATTCGGAAGATAAGCCCGATGCGTAGATTGTTGCCATCTGAACCAAAGCGACAAGCGTGAACAGCGCAAGCCCCGCTAAAGCGACGCACCTGAGTCGAGACCGGCGGTAGCTCCTCCTGAAACGTTCATCAACAAAAAGACTCATGCGTATCACAGCTCCTTAAAGTAGACGACCTGACCGCCCGTCTCTTCATAGATAGTCTCAAAACGATCTCGTGGATAAACAGTCGGCCCCAATAGCGGATCAATAACGTGAACCGACTGATCGTCCAAAAACACCACGGTTACACAATGGGTATCGAAAAAAGCCGTGTAAGAGCCTTGCGTATGGGCGGCTACGGGCTCGACAAGGCCTTCAGTAATCCAGACACACGCAGGCAACGGCAAATCTCCAAGCCGCTCTCCCCTCGTCGCCACGACGCAAGATTCTGACAAGAAGCTGTTAGCCGTAGCTGCGGCACAAGGGGCAAGACAGAATCCTCCGTCTTCCGCATAGGGGTTACCCCAGAAGGCATTAACAAAATCACCGTCACTTCGAGGCATCGCGTCAGCCACTGCTATTTTGGTGACAGGTACTCCATGCAGACGTAAAAGCGTTGAAATCGCCGTGGCCTCACAACCGGTCGGGAGCTCCGGAAGCTGAAGATCTTCCTTTTCGGAATACTTAAAACTTCTTGCGAGCGTTTCCAACCTTCCTCGCGATTGAGACAAATCCTCAGCAGCTGCCCCACAGTCCGGTGCCGCAAATCCAAACGCCATCAACGCAGCAGCCATCATTGCCCCAAAAAGCAGCACATGCCACCAAATCGGCGAGGGAGGAGCTGCGAAAATTCGGCGACCCTGTCTTCGACCTCTAAGCGTTCGTCGCGCAGCCGTGCTTCTCACGTACATGATTGCCTCCTTTCTCCGCGTCACACCTTATCGACAAATCGCCTTACGCATCCCATAGCAAAATCTGAAGTTTTCAGAAGAGGCCTTAACTTTTCCTGAAAACTGCTGCAACCGCGCCATACACCCGCAACGCAACAGAGGCAATCGCTTACAATGAACCCATGGAGAAGCGTGCGCACATATTGGTTGTTGACGATGAACGGGCTATTGCCGATTTGGTCGTGAATCTTCTCGTGGCCGAGGGCATGGACGCGCTGGCTTGCTACAGTGGACAAGCAGCTCTCGATCTCGTTAATCGCGAGTCTTTCGATTTGGCCATCATCGACATCATGATGCCAGGCATTGACGGCTTCGAATTATGCGTGCGTCTGCGACAGAAAAGCGACATCCCCGTCATCTTCCTTTCGGCCAAAGACGAGGAAGCCGATCAAGTGGTGGGCTTTACGCTGGGAGCCGAAGATTACGTCACCAAGCCCTTTCGTCCCCGCGAGCTCATGGCTCGAGTAAAGGCGCGGTTGCGCCGGCGTCAATCAGCCCGACCCGAAACCTCATCTACGCTTCTGCGTGCTGGCGCTATTGAAGTTGATTTGCGCACCCATCTCGCCACCCTTCATGGAGAAGCCTTGCACCTCACTCCCAAGGAGTTCGCTATTCTTGCGCTGCTCTCCCAATCGGCGGGGTCCCCCGTTTCGGCAGCGGACCTTTTTGAGGGAGCTTGGCACGAACGCTTTGATGATGCAGCGGCAAATACGGTAATGGTACATATCAGACGCTTGCGAAAGAAGCTTGCAAGCATCGACTCTTCAACCACCTTCATTGAGACAGCTTGGGGCGTTGGCTACAAGCTGCGCGGAGAACCCTGCTCCGGTGGGAGCCATGGCGCTTAAGAGTGAGCAGGCGCAGGCTCTTCGTCAGCGCGTACTCGGAGGCGTTGTACGCAATCTAGCATTATTCACAGCAATTTACCTGGCACTCTGCCTTGCACTCGAAACCTTTGCGGTGCCGCTCATCGCAGAAAGAGTCGCCGACTCAACTTCTGTCTGGCGCACCCTTGATTCTTCATCCCAATTCGAGTACATCATGGCCGACAAAGGGCTCGCTCTCGACAATGATTTATTTCATTTCTGGAGCGCGGAGGAGGAAGCAAGTGGGCGATCGAGCGAGCCAGGGTCCTTCAAAGAGAACAGTGACGAAATCGATGAAATCGACGAGTCGATTCGAAGCTATGCCGCCAAAAGTACCACCTTTAATGAAGCTGCCATCGCGGCAACCGAAAACGATTTTGACGGCGAATCTGCAGGAGCTTCAGCAACAACATCGACCGAAACAACCCCCTTCGTCAGTTACGAAGACATCTTGCGCAGCTACGGCATCAACCCCGACGAGGCAAGCGCCGCACAGGCCTTCGCCGCCTTGCGCATAAGCGCCTCGATCCAAGATCTGCAACTCGCACTCGATTTGCCCTCCGGTATCGCTATCGACTCGTTGCCCTTTATTATCAGCGCCGCCATAGGCGGCTTCGATGGGGCCACCCTGCGCGACTTGGCGAATCAGGCCTATGCTGATTCCCAGAAGCAGGCCTTCGATAACTGGGAGATGCTCACACCATCCGAGCAGGCCCGCAGTCTCGGTGTTTCCGACGACAGCCCAGTCTGGCAGGTCGAGGTAAGCGAAAACGGCACCTACGAGATACGTGACATCGCAATCTATTCCATGGTCAAATCCTTTAAAATACCGCTTGCGCTGTTAGCTTTCGCCCTCGGTTGGCTCATTATCATCTTGCGTGCTCTCAATCGCTCGCTTCACTACTTCGACGACCTGTCCGGCGCTGTGGCCAGACTACTGGCCGACAAAGAAGCACCTATCGATTTGCCTGCCGATCTTTCCATTGCTCGAAACGAGCTAGCAGTCATCCGCGCCCAATCGCTGGCCGACGAGCGCGCCGCCCACGCCGCCGAGCAGCGCAAAAACGAGCTCGTGGCCTACCTAGCCCACGACATTCGCACGCCGCTCACCTCGGTACTCGGCTACCTCGATTTGCTGCGCGAGACGACGGACCTGCCCCGGGACACCCTGCGCCGCTACGCCGACATCGCCTACTCCAAGGCCGAGCGCCTCGAGACCCTCATCAACGAGTTCTTCGAAATCACCCGCTACAACCTGTCCGCCATCCCCATCGAGCGCGAGACCGTGGGTGTGCGCCTGTTCTGCCAGCAAGTGGCCGAGTCGTTCTTCCCCGAGGCCTCGGGGCGCAATATCCGCATCTCCGTGGACGTGGCCGCCACCGAACAGTTCTTCGTCGACCCGGACAAGCTCGCCCGAGCCCTCGGCAACGTGCTGCGCAACGCCGTGGCCTATGCCGATGCGAACTCCACCATCGCCATCGCCGCCCGTCAGGACGCGCGCTGGACCACCATCACCGTGGCCAACCGTGGTCGCGAGATTTCCGATGCACACCTGGAGACGATCTTCGAGAAGTTCTACCGCGAAGACGGCGCCCGCACTTCTAAGAGCGGTGGCGCAGGGCTAGGCCTAGCCATCGCCAAGGAAATCGTCGTGGCCCATCATGGTGACATTGAGGCGGCGAGCCAGGGTGGCGTCACCGTGTTCACCCTGCGCGTTCCCACCCGCGGCGACGGGCCGGCATCCCCCGCGCAGCCGCTTGCTTCCGCCCGCGCTGCTCGCCCGGCACGCGCCACCGCCCGCCATGCAGAGGAGCGGCCCGCCACGCACCGCCAGAGTCCGGCTCGGTTAAATCCTTGTAACGCTCGCCCAAGGTCGGTTCCCGCACGCAAGCCGGTGCGCGATAATACCGGCGAACCGCGACGCCGCGGGCCATCGCACTGACCGATGAGCCCCGCGTTCCGGTCTATACGCGAAACCATCGGTCTAGGAGGCAGTTTTGAACCCCATCCGCATCGGCATTCTCGGCTACGGAAACCTCGGGCGCGGCGTTGAACTCGCCGTCGCGGCCAACAAAGACATGGAACTGGTGGGCGTGTTCACCCGCCGCGACCCGGCAACGGTGAAGCCCTACGACGCGAACGTGGCCGTATGGAACGCCAGCGAGCTGGCCGACCACACCGACGACATCGACGTGCTCGTGCTGGCCGGCGGAAGCGCCACCGACCTGCCGGAGCAGACGCCGGCGGCCGCGCGCCTGTACAACGTGGTTGACTCCTTCGACACCCATGCCAACATTCCGGCGCACTTCGCCGCCGTGGATGCCGCCGCCCGCGAAGCGGGACACGTGGCCGTCATCTCGGTCGGCTGGGATCCGGGCATGTTCTCGGTATCCC
>CANEDU010000160.1 GCA_947426355.1 uncultured Adlercreutzia sp.
CACCGTGTGCCCCGAGAACATCAGCGCTGCCACCGCCGATGCCTTCGACCTCGAGGACTGCACGCTCTGCCTCGACTGCAAAGAGCACTGCCCCACCAAGGCCATCTCTCTTTCCGAGCGCCCTTCCCAAGAGTAAATCGTTCTCTGCGCCGCGCCCGCCAGCAACAACTCCTCTCCTGTTGCTGGCGGGCCTTTTTGTATTCTCGCAGATCGCTTTTGCCCGATAATCTCCGCGCAGCGTGTCGACCACGCACAAAGAAAGAGGCTCGCACCCGAAGGTGCGAGCCTCTTTTGTTCGCGATAGTATCGCTTGCGCGCTGCGGCTTGCTCCAGCAGCTTCGCGTTCTCGGTAAGCTTAGCGCTTGGAGAACTGCGGGCGCTTGCGGGCCTTCTTCAGACCGTACTTCTTGCGCTCCACCATACGGGCGTCGCGGGTGAGGTAACCGGCCTTCTTCAGCTCGGCGCGATAGTCGCCAGCCTCGAGCAGCGCACGGGAGATGCCGTGACGCAGAGCGCCGGCCTGGCCGGACACGCCGCCACCGTCGATGTTGGCCTTCACGTCGAAGTGACCAGCGGTGTCGGTCACCTTGAAGGGGGTCATCGCATAGTTGAACAGCGCCTCGCGACCGAAGTACTCCTGGCCGTCGCGACCATTGATGGTCACCTTGCCGGTGCCGGGAACGAGACGGACGCGCGCCACCGCGTTCTTGCGGCGGCCAGTGCCGTAGTACAAAGCCTCATCTGCCATGATTAACCCTCCAGATCGATCTTGCGGGGCTGCTGAGCGGCATGGGGATGCTCAGAGCCGACGTACACCTTCAGCTTCTTGCCCATCGCACGGCCAAGCGTGTTCTTCGGCAGCATGCCCTTGACGGCATGCTCGATGACGCGCTCGGGGTGCTTGGTCATGGCCTCGGTGAACGTCTCCTGCTTGAGCCCACCCGGGAACCCGCTGTGACGATAGTAGGTCTTGGTGGCAGCCTTGGTACCGGTGACCTTGATCTTGTCAGCATTGATGATGATGACAAAGTCGCCCGTGTCCACATGGGGGGTGTACTGCGGCTTGTGCTTGCCCTTCAGAATCTGAGCAGCGCGGGTCGCGACACGACCGAGGACCTGGTCCTCAGCGTCGATGATGACCCACTCGCGCTCAACCTCACCGGGCTTTGCATGATACGTCTTCACTGTTTTCCTCCAATAGATTGCAGGTTCTGTCGGGCGGGTGAAGCCTCCTCCCCCGCGACGGCGTGGTAGCCGCACATGCCGGGGGCGGAACCGTCCGCCAGAGGTGTTTGTTTTCAAAAGTGCACGCTTCTCCGATGCCGGTTTCCTACGCCGACGCGCGGTGCTTCGGGCCTGGACTCCCTCAGCGAGTGCGCCTCATTGAAGCCATGCGTTTACGGGGCTTTTGAAAGCGAACTTTTGCATTTTCGCCCGCACGCGCGTATATGTCAACGAAGCTACTTTCAGAATGCGAAGAATCGTCAAAACTCCACCGGCCAGCGGCACACTGCTGAGGCGTTTTTTTGGGAAGAAACGTACGTTTTTCGTAGTCCCGAAAGCACATTTTCGCTTTCCGCCCCATTTCCACCTGGGCAAACGGATGGACTCGTCTATTCTTTTCAGCGAGATACTACGAAAAACGCCCTTTTCTTCCCACTTTTTGCCATACTCACGAAATGCAAGTTATCAGCCCGCCTCCGCAGAAGGGAAGCTTATGCGAGCCGTCATTCAATGTGTCAGTGAAGCGAGCGTGAGCGTTGAGGGGGCCGAGGTCGGCCGCATCGGGCGCGGGTATCTGATTCTTTTGGGCGTTGGACACGGCGATGGCGAGGCCCAGGCAGAACGGCTGTGGGAGAAGATTCGCAAGATGCGCGTGTTCGAGGACGAGATGGGCAAGACCAATCTAAGTCTGGCCGATATCGAAGGCGATGTGCTCGTGGTCAGCCAGTTCACGCTCTTCGCCAACTGCAAAAAGGGCAACCGCCCCTCGTTCACCGAGGCCGGCGCACCCGATGAGGCGAAGCGACTCTACGAGTATTTCGTCTCTCTCGCACGGCGCGATGTGCCGCAGGTAGGCACGGGCGTCTTCGGCGCCATGATGGACGTGGCACTGGTAAACCGCGGTCCCTTCACCCTCTGCCTAGACACCGACAACCTCTAGCTTCCTATCGACAGCACGTTCGTGGGTGCGCCGTTGCCGTGGGAAATGTTACCTTCGACTAACGTTTGGGCGAGCAGAGCGTTTCTGCGGACCGGAGTTGACTCACAATAGGCGGCGCTGTGTGAAACCTTGGGGTGTAAGGAAGCCTGCAAATTATGGAAGCACTATCGCCGTTCGCGTTCATCACGTTGGTCACGCTCATATCCGGTGCCGGCGGCACGGGACTCGGCGGCCTTATCGGCGCGCTGTTCAAGAGCGAGTCGAATCGGACCATCAGCCTTCTTCTGGCGTTCGCCGGCGGCGTCATGACTGCCATGGTGTGCTTCGACCTTCTTGCCGAGGCCGAGGAGGCCGCCAGCCAGATCGCCGAGCACGGCGTGCTGCTCGTTATCCTCGCCGTGGCTCTGGGCGTGGCCGTGGTGTACCTGCTGAACCACCTTATCGACCGCAAGACGCGCAAGGAGGTGTCACATACCGCCGACGCGACGCACCCCGACACCCACGACAACATTGACGAGCTGGTGCATGCCGACCACCTGAACATGCACAAGCGTCACAACGATTCCAAGCTGTCGTTGTTCGTGGCCGGCGTCGTCATGGCCTGCGCCATCGCCCTGCACAACATTCCCGAGGGCATGACTATCGGCGCGAGCTTCGCCGTGTCCGACAACCTCATGTGGGGCACCGGCATGATTATGGCTGTGCTCATCGGCCTGCACAACATCCCCGAGGGCATGGCCGTGGCCGTGCCCCTTATCTCGGGCGGCACCGGGCGCGTAAAGGCCACGCTCATCACGGCGGCCTGCGGCCTGCCCACCCTGCTCGGCGCGTGGCTCGGCTTCTGGCTCGGCGATATCGGGCCCTTGGGCCTGACCCTGTCGCTCGGCTTCGCCTCGGGCGCCATGCTGTACGTAGTATTCGGCGAGATCATGCCCGAAAGCTACCTCATCTATCGCAGCAAGCTCCCCGCCTTCGCCGTCATGGTCGGCCTGGCGCTCGGCATGCTCATGATCTTCTTCTAGAAGCGTCGCCCGCCACCCCGGCCCTCCTATGCCGGGGTCTTTCTACGCCCAGGGGTCTTCCGAGAACAAGGGCTCGCGCTCGGCGGGGCGGTCGGAATAGGGGTCGTAGCCGTCGTCGTCTTCGTTTTCCGCGCGGATGAACGGGTCGTCGGCGGGCTTCGAAGCCCGCCGCTCTTCCTGCTGCTTTTTGAGCTGACTCGGCAGCGGCTTCACTACAATGCGGGCGTTCGGATCGCGTTTCGGATCGAGGCCCACGGCTACTCCCCCTCCCTGTCGCCAGCGCGGGTGATGTCGTAGGGGGTTGTCTGGTACACGTAGTAGTTCAGCCAGTTGGTATAGAGCAGCTGGGCGTGAGAGAACCAGTTGGACACCGGCTCGCGCGCCGGATCATCATCGGGGTAATAGTGGGCCGGCACGGCCATGTCCATACCCTTGGCGATGTCGCGGTCGTATTCGGCCTTCAAAGTATCGCGGTCGTACTCGGGATGTCCGAACACGAAGAAGTTCTGCGAGTCGGTCGACTTCGCCACATAGACGCCCGCCTCGTCGGACACCGCGATAATCTCAAGGTCGGGATGAGCCTCAATGTCGGCAGCCCGCACCTCGGTGAAGCGCGAGTGCGGCGCGCAGAACACGTCATCGAACCCGCGCACGAGCGGAGAGGTGCGCTTGACCACCTCGTGGGGAAACACGCCGAACATCTTCGCCGGCAGCTCGTACTTGGGCACGCCGTAATGGTAGTAGATGCCCGCCTGGGCGCCCCAGCAAATATGCAGCGTGGAATGCACGTGGGTCTTCGACCATTCCATAATCTCGCACAGCTCCGGCCAGTAGTCCACGTCTTCGAATTCGAGCCGCTCCACCGGCGCGCCAGTGATGATGAGGCCGTCGAAATGCTGGTCGCGCACCTCATCGAAGGTGGTGTAGAAGGCCTCGAGGTGCTCGGCCGCCGTGTTCTTCGAGTCGTGACTTGCCGTCTGCAACAGCTCTATTTCCACCTGGATGGGGGTGTTGGAGAGCTTGCGCAGAATCTGCGTCTCGGTGGTGATCTTCGTGGGCATGAGGTTCAGCAGCAGCACGCGCAGGGGACGAATGTCCTGGTGCATGGCGCGATGCTCCGTCATGACGAAGATGTTCTCGCTCTCAAGCGCCGCGGTGGCCGGCAGCGCGTCGGGAATGCGAATGGGCATGAATCGCTCCTTTCAGCGGCGGCTCGGCTACTCAACGGCGGCCAGAGCTTGGTCGATGTCGGCGATGAGGTCGGCGGCGTCCTCGATG
>CANEDU010000161.1 GCA_947426355.1 uncultured Adlercreutzia sp.
AGATTGATCCCGAGAAAAACAAACTGCGCGGATCCGAGCGCGAGATTTCTACCGACGACTCGGCGGTGCGCATCGTGGTCATCCCCACCAACGAGGAGTACATGATCGCTCGCGACACCTACCAGCTGGTGAAAGAGGGTTCCCTGGAGGTCTCCGAGCTGGCATAAGCTCGCTTCTTCCTGCGGCTTTGCTGGCCCCGAGTGCGCATGACGCGCTCGGGGCCATTTCTTTGCGGTCGGTGAGGCCTGGCTCCCTGCGATGGCGGTTGGGCGCAAGGAGTCGCTGTCCTCGAAGCAGACCGAGGGACCCGCGGCGGGTCAAAAGTCCCGCAAAGAGAGGAAAGGCGGAGCCCGTTAGGGACTCCGCCTTTCCAATGGGGAGGGATTGTGGGGCGCTCGCGCGTCCCTTATCGCATCAGGTTACTTACTTCACCTGGGCGAGGGCGTTGTTCACGGCGTCCTTGAGAGCCGTGCTCGAGACCGTGGCGCCGGCAACGGCGTCGACCTCGGTGGACTGGGCCTCGATGATCTGGGCGGGCAGGGCGTCCAGGGCCTTGCTGCCCACGCCGGCGGTCTCCTGCTGCTGCACAACCTCGATGGCCGCGATCTTGTCGCCGTCCATGGTCACCTTGACGGCCAGCTCGTTGCCCATGCACAGCTTCGAGGTGCCGAGGTACTCGCCCTCGCCGAGCTGCACGGACTGAGACGGGTCGGGGTCGACCTGGTGGCTACCGCTGCCCTGGGTGTACACGATCTCGGACACGACACCCATGGGAAGCGCCGGCAGCGGGTCCTTCTCGACGGCCGCGTTGGCACCGGCCAGCGCGCCGAAGATGAGGCACTCGGCCATGTTGCCGCCACCATTGTACTGGTAGGGGGTCATGCCGCCGAACTCGCCAGCGGAGTAGAGGTGCGGGATGGGCTCGCCGTCGGTGCCCACAACCTCGGCACGGGCGTTGCGGCGGGCGCCGCCTTGGGTGTTCAGGAAGGCCTGAATCATCTCGATGGCGTAGAAGGGGCCGTCGCCGAAGGCGCGCATGGTCTCAGCGGCACGGTAGAAGGCCGGGTCGTAGCCGTCGTTGGCCATCTTGTTGAAGTCGGTGATGGTCTGCTCGAGCTTGCCGGCCGGGATGCCGAGGGCGGCCTCCAGCTCGGCGATGGTGTTGGCCGTCACGACCTGATCCTCGAAGCCGGCCGGAATGCCGTGGTACTCCTCGGTGATCGCCTTGTTCTGAGCGGCGTCCCACACCATGTAGGTGTTGCGGGGACGCTTCGGGCTGATCCAGTCGCCGTTGCTCGGCACGTGGCCATGGCGGTTGTACACGTCCTCGCGCAGGTAGCGCTCGCCGCCGTTGCCCACCACGACGATGCTGCCGGAAAGGTTGCGCAGGTCGTTGAAGGTCTTGGCGTGCTGGTCCTCGGGCACCACGAAGGAGATGCCGCCCAGAGCGAAGCAGTTGCCCTCGAAGGCCTCCATGTGCCACAGATCAGCGCCCACGCCCATGGCCATCTTGATGCCGTCGCCGGTGTTGAACAGGGTGCCGGCCGGGGTGCTCTTGGTCAGGCCCAGGTAGTCCTCGACCATCTGCTTGTTGTTCTCGAAGCCGCCCATGGTCATGACGACGCCGTTCTTGGCGCGGATGTTCACGGTCTCGCCGGCCTTGTCCACCTCGACGCCGATAACGGCCTTGCTGACCGGATCCTGGAACAGGCTCAAGCCGGGGGACATGTACCACACGTCGATGTTGTCGGACATGGACAGCACCTTGTTGCGGTACACCTTCCACAGGGCGGAGTTGCACACGTTGTCGCTGACGGTCAGCACGTGCAGGTCCTCGCCGCCCTCGAGCTCGGGGTACTCGGGGCAGAACATGCCGATGAGCGGCTGCGGAGAGGAGTCGTACTTCCAGTCCATGAAGTTCTCCTCGGGCACGCCGAAGAAGTCGCGCAGCATGTTCTTGGTCTGAGTGAGGCCCTCGGCGTACACGTCGAAGAGCTCCTCGTCGATCTCAAAGTCGCCGGCCATGGCCTTGTTGTAGGCGAGCATGGACTCCTTGTTGTCGGAGTTCAGGATGATCTGGCCGCAGAAGCGCGAGTTGCCGCCCTCCATGCCCTGAGGGGCCTTGTCGAGAAGCAGGACCTTCGCGCCGGCGTCGGCGGCGTAGCAGGCGGACACGGCACCTGCGGCGCCGAAGCCGATGACGACGACGTCGTACTCGCCGTCCCAGGCGATGGTGTCGGCAAAGGTAGAGCCCTCGCCGGTGGCAGCCATGCTCTTGCTGCCCTTAGTCTCGGGGGCGCAGCCTGCAAGGCCCAGGCCCGCGATGGCCGCGACGCCAGCGGCGCCGCCGGTGATGAACTGTCGACGGGTAAACTTTCCCATTTCCACTCCCTTACGGTTGGTTTTCTTTCGGCCGTCCCTCCCTGGGTTGCGACCGGTGAGGGCGCGCTGCCCTCGTTGACGGTGGTCACTATATCGAGGTCCTCGCGGTTAGCGTGAGGAGTAACCAGGGGATAACGGCGTGAAGAATTCGCTAACCTAGCTCGCTAACCCAGCGCTAACCCGTATAGGTGCAGCCCAAAGTCAAGGGTGGCGTTATCGTTCGGGATGTGGTTTGATGAAAATGCCTATATAGGGAGGGAACAAATGAATCGTTTGGAAAAGGCCGCCGCGGTCCTTCGCTCCGGGTTCGAGGAGCAGTTCCGGGTCCCCGGATCGGCGAGCCTGTTCGTGGGCCTGGCCTGCAACCTTGCCTTCGTGGGGCAGGTATACTTCTGGCCGGCCATGTGGCATACCTCGGCGCTCATGGTGTCCTACACCGATGCCACCTATGTCGCCGAGCTGCTGTGTGCCATCGCGCTTATCGTGAGGGGGCGCGGAGGCGCGCCTCTTGTGCCAAGTGGGCGGGTGCTGTGGGTCCTCGCTGGGCTTGTGCAGGCCACGCTCGTGACGTACTGCATCCTGTTCGAGCTGGGCATCGACGTGCCCGATTCGGTGAATTGGGCGTTCGGCGGAGTGTTCGGCGTCTATTTGCCCGCGGCCATGGTGTCGTGGATCGCCGTGCATGCGGGCCTGCGCCCCTCGGCAGTGGTGTGGAACGTCATGTTGGCGGCCATGTTCGCGGGGTTTGCCATCTGGATTTTCTCGGGGCTTGTTGGCGTGAAGATCTGCGCCTGCATGGCCGTGCTCCTCTTCATCGCCACCTTCGTCCTCGTCCGTAAGCTCAAGACGGTGCGAGCCGAGATGGACGAGGAAGCCGTCGCGATTCCGGCAGAGGGCGAGCATCCCTTCCGCTACCTTATTCTGGCAACGTGCCTGTTCAGCTTCGCCTTCATCACCGCCATCTCGTTCGCGGGCATCGATGGCGAGAGAACCTCGTTCTCGGCGGGGGCCTTCTTTGCCCCCATGCTGCTTGTGTGCGCTTTGGGTCTTTTGGTGAACGTGTCGGCCTTCCCGCTCACGAGCGTTGCGGTGCCGGCCATCGTCATGGCCACCATCGCGGCCTCCTCCCTCAATATCGACCCCGCCCTCTCCTTTGACCTAGCGGCGCTCGGCATGTTTCTGTTTCTCGCCTACGCGGTGGTGCTGCTGTGCGCCGGCATGGGCGGAAACCGCCGTCGAGCGGCCGCGGGGCTTCTGCGCCTGATGGTGGCGTTCACGGGCGGCTGCATCGTCGGCCGCTTGTGCATGGTCGCGTGCTTTTTGTTCGCGCCGTCCTTCGCGTCCGATGTCATGGTCATTTTGTCGGTCCTCGCGGCCAATGCGGCGATGTTCACGCTCATCCGCCGCGGCCTTATGACGCGTCGCGCCGATGGGGTGCTCGACGACCGCGCGCCGGCAGATCCTGAGGAGGCGCGCGCTGCGGCCCGGCGCGAGACGCTTGATCGCATTGCCGCCGAGCACAATCTGGGCGAGCGCGAGAAGGAGGTGCTCGTGCTTTTGCTGGAAGGGAAGTCGGCCAGCGAGGTGGCTCGGGCCATGGTGGTGGCCAATGGCACGGTGAAGTCGCACATTCGCCACGTGTACAAGAAGCTCGGCGTGCACAGCCGCGACGAGCTCTTCGAGATGTTCGGCGCGCCGCGCGACTAAGAGCACCGAGGCCGGCGCGGTGAGCGCGCATAGGCGCCCCCCTACATTCGAGCGCCCCTGCGGCTTGGTTGCTGCAGGGGCGCTTCATCGTGCGAGAGGTGGAAGGCGGGTGCCTACTTTCCCTGGGCCTGGACGGCGGTGATGGCCACCACGCCCACGATGTCCTCGGCCGAGCATCCTCGGGACAGGTCGTTCACCGGGGCGGCGATACCCTGGAGGATGGGGCCGTAGGCCTCGGCCTTGGCCAGGCGCTGAACGAGCTTGTAGCCGATGTGGCCTGCGTCGATATCGGGGAACACGAGCACGTTGGCGCGGCCGGCCACCGGCGAGGCGGGGGCTTTCGCTGCGCCG
>CANEDU010000162.1 GCA_947426355.1 uncultured Adlercreutzia sp.
GAACTGCACCACCTGGGGCTACTGGACGCCCGTGGTGCTGGTGCTGCCCAACGGAAAGCGCTTCATCGAGCAGGCTCAGTCCCACTACGCCGCCTAGGCCGCGATTGATGCGGGCTACCGCCAGTGGTGGTCCATCTTCGACCAGCGCGCCTTCGAGGCCCGTGCCATCGCGCACTCGGTGGAGGGCAACATCAAGAGCCACGAGGATGTGTACGTGAAGGCGGACACCATCGAGGAGCTTGCCGTCGGCATGGATGTGCCCGTCGATACGCTCGTGGCCACTTTCGCCCGCTACGACGAGCTGGTTGCCTCTGGCGAGGATGCTGATTTCGGCAAGAAGGCGTGGCTGGAGTCGCTTAAGCCGCCCTATCACGCGCTGAAGCTGAACGTCAGCCGCTACAAGACGTCTGGCGGTCTGATGGTCGGCCCGAACAACCAGGTGCTCGACACGGCCGATGCCGAGATTCCCGGCCTGTACGCCGCCGGTGCGGTGACGCTGCAGTCTTTCGCCAGCGTGTCCACCTGCATGGCCACTGGCTATTACGTCGGCGAGACCCTGGCCGCCCTGTAAGCGCCCTCCCTCAAGGCGCCTGCGCGCCTTCATGAGGCGGTCGTCCCGTTTCGCGCGGGGCGGCCGCCTTTTTTGGTTGCCAATTATTCTGAGTTGCGGTTAAATGGAGCGGTACCAAGAGAGAGCAAGCGAAAGGAAACAGCGTATGACGACGATTAAGTTGGCCGTTCCCACTATGGGCGAGGCAGGGCTTTCCGCCCAGCGCGCGGGCCATTTCGGCCACTGCGACCGCTTCACCATCGTGACCATTGAGGACGGCGCGGTTGCCGAGGAAACCGCCGTGGTGGAGAACCCGCCGCACGAGGCTGGCGGCTGCCTGCGCCCCGTGGGCCTCTTGGCCGATGCGGGCGTGGACGCCATCGTGGCCGCAGGCATGGGTGGTCGTCCGCTCATGGGCTTCAACCAGGCGGGCATCACCGTGTACTTCGACAACGAGCATCCGATTGTGGGCGATGCCGCCGCCGCCGTGGCCGCCGGCGAGGCCCCCATCATGGACCCCTCCCAGGCCTGCCAGCACCATCACTAGGAACGCGGCTGAAAAGCCATTGGGAAAGGACGGCCCGCAGGGTCGTCCTTTCTGCGTTACAATACCCGAAGTTTACCGAAAGCGGGGACGTGCGCCCCGGGCTTGCGGGGACGCGCCCTGCGCCTTGAGGGCGGCGCTCCGCCGACGACGAAGGACACCATCATGGCCATTAACGCTCCCGAGGGAACCCGCGATCTTCTGCCCGACGAGGCGCTGTTCTGGAGCCGGTTCAAGCAGACGGCGGCCGAGGTGTTCGGCGCCTACGGCTACCTGCCCATCGAGACTCCCATCATGGAGCAGACCGAGCTTTTCGTCCGCGGCATCGGCGAGGCCACCGACGTGGTGTCCAAGGAGATGTTCACGGCCATTTCCGGTGAGAATCTGCGCCGCTGGGTAGAGGAGGGGAAGGCCCCGAAGGCGAAGAGCCGCCTGAGCCTGCGCCCCGAGGGCACGGCCGGCGTGGTGCGCGCCGTTGTGCAGCACGATCTGGTGCCCCAGGGGGCTGCGCCGGCGAAGCTGATGTACGCGGGCCCCATGTTTCGCGCCGAGCGCCCGCAGAAGGGCCGCCAGCGCCAGTTCAACCAGGTGGGCGTGGAATGCCTGGGCGCCGAGGAGCCCACGATTGATGCCGAGGCCATCATCATGCTCATGCGCTTCTACGAGAAGGTGGGCATCCCGCGCGACTCCATGCGCCTTCTGCTGAATTCCATGGGCTGCGAGAAGTGCCGCCCGGCTTACCGCGAGAAGGTGCGCGCCTACATGGACGAGCGCGCCGACGAGCTGTGCGAGACCTGCCTCACGCGCGCCGAGGTGAATCCGCTGCGCGCCTTCGATTGCAAGAACCCCCAGTGTGCATCTGTGATGGCCGAGGCCCCGAAGATTACCGACCACTTGTGCGACGAGTGTCTTGAGCACTACGGCGCGGTGAAGGCGCTGCTCGACGGCGCGGGGGTGGCCTACGAGGAGGACTACAAGCTCGTGCGCGGGCTTGACTACTACACCCGCACGGTGTTCGAGGTGCAGGTGGACAACGGCATGGGAAGCCAGAACGCCATCGGCGGCGGCGGGCGCTACGACAAGCTGGCCGAGGAGGTGGGCGGTCGTCCCACGCCGGGTCTGGGCTTCGCCCTCGGCTTCGAGCGCTGCGTGCTGGCCCTGGAGGCGGCGGGCGTTCAATTCCCGCGCGCCCAGAAGTGCGACCTGTTCGTGGCCTGCGTCGATGATTCGGTGCGCGCCCGGGCCTTCGCGCTGGTGCAGGAGTGCCGCGACGCCGGCTTTGCCACCGAGATGGACCACCAGAAGCGCAGCCTGAAGAGCCAGTTCAAGCTGGCCGACAAGTTGGGCGCGGCCCGCGTGGCCGTGCTCGGCCCCGACGAGCTGGCCGAGGGTGTTGTGACCCTGCGCGACATGGGCACCCACACCGAGGCCAAGGTGCGCCTGGAGGAAGTCGTCGGCGAGCTGGGCCGCGCGATTCTGTAGCGGCTCGTCTGACGCAGTTCAGCACGCGAGAACGTCGAAGGGCGAACTGCTTCCGCGTCCTCCTTTCTTGACGGGCAAGTATACTTGCAAGTATACTTGGGTTACAAGTATACAGGAGGTGCGCCATGCCGCAGTTGTCTTTGTATCTGGATGAGCCGACGATGGAAATGCTGCGCGAGAAGTCGTCGCGGGCGCATCAGTCGATGTCGAGATATGTGACGGGGCTCATTCGCGAAAGCGGGGAAGGACGGGGCTGGCCGGCGGGTTACTGGGACAACGTTTACGGCTGCCTGAAGGACCCGACGTTCGTCGTTCCCGAGGAAGAGGGAGACCTCGACGAGATCGCTCTGTTCGCTTAGGGGGCTGCCGTGTACTTCTTCGATTCCGATGTGTGCATTGAGATTCTGCGGGGGCACCTGCCGCGGGCCCAGGAGATCATGCGGAGAAGCTCGCCGGATTTGTTCGGCGTGCCGGCCATTGTCGAGGCTGAGCTGCTGTACGGTGCCGAGAACAGCAGCAACCCCGAGGAGGGGCGCTATTTCGTGGAGAGCCTCCTATCACCGTTGCGCGTTATCCCCTTCGATTCCCGATGCGCTGCCTGCTACGCCCAAATCCGGGCCGATTTGAAGCAGCGGGGCTGCATGATAGGGCCGAACGATTTGCTGATCGCCGCGACAGCGCTCGCCCACGGCGCGACGCTCGTGTCGAACAACGTGAGAGAGTTTAGTCGCGTTGAGGGATTGCTCCTGGAGTCCTGGGCGGAGGTCGATTTCTAGGGGTCGCAGCGGGCGATAGCCGGAGCTTTGGCCCAAGGCGGGCGCGGCCCGTGGTTTTCTTTCGGGTATTTGACGGGTTGGGCGCGGGTGCGGGGGCTTCCTGTATAGTGTCACGAAACCTTTAGGGGGTCGGGAAGGCCCCGTGAGATAGGGACTGTGCCCGGGCGTTGCGGAAGGAGCGGCGTCGGCGCCATGGCTCGCGCGGTGCGTTGGCGCGCCGCGTTTCATGGCAGGGCCGGCAATTTAGAGAGGATGATTTTAGTGGCACAATCTGGTCTGGATTCCCTGCTGGAGGCGTTGCGCCAATCGGGCGTGAACACCGACAATGTGGGTGCGGGCGGCAGCGCCAGTTCGGCTGGTCCGCAGACGCCGGGCGGTTCGGGCGCAGGCTCGGGCTCCGGCTCGGCTGGCGGACAGGGCGCATCGGGCTCGCGCGGAGGCGTGGGCGGCTTCGGCGGCTTCCCCTTCAGCGGGTTTGGAGGCTTCGGCGGCGGTGTCGGCGGCGGTGGCGGCAAGGGCCATGGCGGCTCGGGCGGCGACGGCGCCACGCCGGTGAACTTCGAGTTTCTCGCTAACGATTTCCACCTGCCTTCCAAAAAGTGGCTCGCGCTCATCATCGTTTTGGCGCTGCTCGTCATCGCGGGCGCGTACTGGTGGTTCCATCCGGCTATCAATATCCACTCGACGGACTTCTGGAGCTTCGTCTTCATCGTCGTCCTGCTGCCGGTGTTCCTTGTGCTCTGGACGCGCTCGCGTCAGTACAAAAACGGCACTAAAGAAGTGGTGAAGAACGAGGGCAAGGCCAAGACCTTCCGCGTGTTGTCGTTCATCCCCGTGGCGGTGGTGGTGCTGGTGGCCATCGGCGCCGTCATGTCCATGGCCATCTTCCCGGGCAACGCCGAGAAGTACTCCAATGTGCTGAAGACCGACACGCTGGAGTTCGCCCAGGACATCAAGGAAGTGAACTACTCCGAGATCCCGGT
>CANEDU010000163.1 GCA_947426355.1 uncultured Adlercreutzia sp.
GTGCTCAGGGCGGTGGCGTCGCTGTGAACCCGCTCACCTCACCGGACAGGATCATGCCCAACGCCGGCGAGCTCACCGACGAGGTCGTGGACGGCTTCCTGCCGTGGTCTGACAAGGTGCCGCAGGAGTGCAAGCTCAAGCCCGAGGTCTGGGAGAAGGTCAGGGAGATGCGCGACGAGCCGATCCTCAACGTGGACCCCGCGGTCTTCGAGGACGAGGTCGAGTACGGGCCTGCGGAGGACGAGGTCCTTACGCTGGAGCTGCCCCGGAGCGCACCCAGGAGTAGAGCCGAAGGCTTCCTAGTAACTTTTCGGGAGATCTCCTAGGAACCTTTCGGGAGGGTTCCTAGGAAGCTTTCGTGTGCCCTACGCGGCAGTTATGGCGCTTACTTCTAACGAAATAAATAACCACATAACGTAAATGCAGCCATAGATACAAAAGGAATCGAATGGCCAGAGAGGACTGCGCTTACCGATGGTCGATTCTTGACAGGCAAACTCAAGCCTTGTTAATATTACATGGTTTGCCAGACCGAATTAACAAAGGAGGGGTGTCGTGGTTGGTCTTTTCCGCACGTGGATGAGCGCCTAGAAAGCGGCGCTGTTGTGGCGTCGCGCTGTTTTTCTGCACGCCATCTCACAATTGGACATAACCATGATATTTGAAACCTCTCGGGGCAGGTCTGCTCTGCTGTGTCATTCATGGCAATTCAAGCTTTGTTTCGTATGGGGCGGCGAGCTCGTTTCGACATTGACGAGCTCGATTCTCCAAATGGGTCTTATTTGGCATCTCGCCCTCACGACAGGGTCGTCTTCTCTCCTCTCCCTGGCATCGTTAGCAGGCTTTCTGCCGATTGCTTTGTTCGGAGGCCTTGCGGGTGCCGTTGTCGACAGACTGCCTTTGAAACGTGTTCTTATCGGCGCCGACCTCTTCATTGCCGCGGTGGGCGCCGCTTTGGCGATTGCCTTGTTGGGCGGCAGCTTACCTGCATGGCCAATCCTCATCGCCCTGTTTCTCCGCGCAGTTGGCACTTCGTTCTACACGCCGGCCTCCCAATCCCTCACGCCCCATCTCGCCCCGCCAGAGCATCTCGTTCGCCTATCGGGAGTGATGCAGGCGATTCAGTCCGGCGGATACATTCTTGGCGCCGCGCTCGCGGCAGTGATTTATCCTGTGGCGGGCATTACCGCCATGATTGCCCTCGACGTGCTGGGAGCGCTTTTCGCTTCTCTAGCTGTCCTCGCCGCGCGGATAGACGCAGGAGGACTCGACGAAGCCGACCGCAGTTCGTCCTTTTCCAATAAAGTTCGAGAGCTCTTCTCTGAGATTTCGGACGGCTACAAGCTGATTAGAGGGCACAGGGGGTTGTTCGCCCTTCTTTGGTGCGGGTTCGTCTTCGCTTTCGCGTGCTCCCCACTCGCGGCATTGTTCCCAATAATGACCTTGGGGCATTTTGGCGGTAGCACGGGGGATGCTGCTTTGGTGGAAATCCTTTTTTCTGCAGGCATGCTGGCTGGGTCCGGCATCTTGGCAGTTACGGGAGGGTTCCGCAATAGGTCGTTCACCATGGTCGCCGCGATTGCCGGCTTCGGCATTGCCGCAATCGTATCCGGATTGCTCGGCTCGTCGTTGTTCGCCGCTTTCCTACCGGCGAGCTTTCTTATGGGCGCATGCTCCCCGTTGTACGCGGGAACCCAGACCGCCCTTGTGCAGGAGCAGATACCTCCTGAGTACCTAGGCCGCGTTTTCGGCCTCTACGGAACCATCATGGCGTGGGCCATGCCCATGGGCCTCGCAGCCCCCTCCGTTTTTGCGGACCTGCTCGGAGCTCCGTTATGGTTCGTCGGCTCTGGAGCGACCATGGCACTGCTTGCGATGGCGATGCTTCTCGCTCCAAGTGTACGAAACGTGGGGAAAAGAAATACCGGGCAGATTCAATAGCCCAAGCATTCGAAAACAAGGGGGGCAGTAGCCACCGATTCACGCGTCAGCCTTCAAGCTCTCACGACGACGAGGTATTGCGCCGGCATCCCGTAATGCGCTCCTCATTCGCTGCCAACCATATTTTTCGGATTCACCGGCTTGCGCAAGGCCAAAACGCTCGCGCCTGCGGATGGACAGAGGCGAAAAATCGACGTGAACGATCCTTTATTGGCATGGCTGCGCTTCCAGTAAAACACCAATACACAAAAGGCGGTTCAACCTATGGAACTTACAGTCAAAGCTAAAGACATCTTTTTGGAATATGCCGGCCGCGATATCCTGGACATCGAAGGGTTGGAAATCTACTCCTACGATCGCATCGGCTTGGTAGGAGATAACGGTGCAGGCAAAACCAGCCTGCTAAAAATCCTGAGCGGTGATCTTACCATTGCTGGCGCCGACGTCAGGCGCTTTGGCAGCATTGCCCTCATCAGCCAGCTCGACGAACTCGACCTTGATACGGCCCCGGGTAGCGGCGAAATGCTCTCCCGTCTCAACGTCGCCGGCGTGGCGCCGGAGACGATGAGCGGCGGAGAGGAAACGCGCGCCAAGATTGCCTCTGCGCTCTCCCAGCATGCAAGCGCGATCTTCGCCGACGAGCCTACGAGCCACCTCGATCAAGACGGCATCAGCCTTCTCGTCGGGCAGCTCAAGGCATTTGATGGGGCCCTGCTCATTGTGAGCCATGACCGTCATTTTCTCGACCAGGTGGTGGACAAGATCTGGGAGCTCAAAGACGGCGGTATTTCCGAATTCTGGGGTGACTACTCAGACTATCTGCGACAGAAAGAAGAAGAGCGCAAAGTTCAGGCGGCTCGATACGAAGAGGCGATGCGCGAGCGCAAGCGCCTTGAAGCCGCCATCGAAAAACAGCGGAAAAAAGCACGGCAGGTCGACGCCAAGCAGAAGGGCGCAAAGAAAAGCAACGAATATGCAGGTCGATTGGGGCATCAGAAGGCAACCGGCACCAAACAGAAGAGGATGTACCAGGCGGCTAAGAACATGGAGAAGCGCCTCGAAGCGCTCGAAGGGATTGAGGCCCCCGACAGCATTCGCACCGTGCGGTTCCGCCAGAGCAAGGCCCTGGAGCTGCATAGTAAATTTCCCATCTCGGCAGACGATTTCAGCTTGAGCTTCGACGGCTGCGTGCTCTATGACCACGCGAAATTCGAGATACCGCTCGGTGCCAAAGTGGCCATCACCGGTGGCAACGGTACGGGAAAGACCAGCCTGCTGAAGGCAATCGCTCGACGCGCCGACGGTATCAACATCTCTCCCAAGGCAGAGATCGGTTACTTCGAGCAGACAGGCTACAAGTTCGACGCCCGTCAGTCTGCGATCTCGTTCATGCAGGATGGTTGCGAGTACAGCATGACCGAAATTCGAGGCATCCTCGCCTCTATGGGAATCGGACCGCGTGACCTGACAAAGGACGTTGGCGTTCTCTCGGGAGGAGAGGTCATCAAGCTGCTGCTCGCGAAGATGCTGCTGGGCAGATACAACATCTTGCTCATGGACGAGCCCGGAAATTACCTGGACGTCAAGAGTACCGAAGCCCTCGAACAGATGATGAGCGCCTACGCCGGAACGATAGTGTTCGTCACGCACGACAAGAGGCTAGTCGAGAACGTTGCAGACATTGTCTACGAAATAAAGGACACCAAGCTAGTCAAAATCTTTCAGCGCGAATAGCCCCAAATGAGCAGGAAATATTCCCAGAATGGAGACAAAGGGCCTCGAAACAGGCCATTTTCTCCGCGATGCGTAGGTCAATTGATAAGGTTCACGGAAATTCGGAAGAATTGGCAATCCGAGTTTTCCGAGACACGAAAGAAGTTTTCAGAGCGGGGAGGCGGATGAACCAGGCCAATCTCATAGTCGCAAGGATAGAGCGGGCGCGACATGAGCCTCGCCTGCTTCCTCACGAAGGAGCAGGCGAGCGACCTGGCCGAAACACGCAGGAGGATGGCGGAGGACTACGGGCCGGCGAGCCATGCGGGCCCTTTCCGATTCTAGCGAGGAGGTGCCGCATGGACCGCGCCGCCAGGCATACCGCCCGGACCGCCGCCCTCTCGGCACTCATAGCCCTGCCCTGCATTTTCGCGCCATCGGCCTTCCCACCGCCTTCGCCATGCCCGAGGCATGGCGAGCAATCTGTTTGAGGAAGCGGGAGGCGCGACCTTCCGCCGATGCGGAAGGGGCCGAGAATGGCGAGCGATTACGGCGACGCCACCGCCCTGAGCACCGCGGCGATGTCGGCCTCCGCCGCGCCTGCGGGCACCTCGACGCCCGCGCCGTTGACGCTGATGCGGATGGCGGGGCGATGGTCGGGGGTCGGTGCCGGGATGGG
>CANEDU010000164.1 GCA_947426355.1 uncultured Adlercreutzia sp.
TGACGAGCTTGGCCGTTTCCTCTTCGGTGGCCGAAAGGGCGATGGCGTTGCCGTAGCTCTTCGACATCTTGCGGCCGTCGAGCCCCGGGATTTCCACCGCCTCGGTGAGCAGGCCGTGGGGCTCGGGGAAGACGTGGCCGTAGCGCTCGTTGAAGCGACGGGCGATCTGGCGCGTCTGCTCGATATGGGGCAGCTGGTCTTTGCCCACCGGCACGATGTTGCCCTTGCAGAACAGGATGTCGCAGGCCTGGTGCACCGGATAGCTGAGGAGCAGGCCCGTAAGCGCGTGGCCCGAGGCCTCTTGCTCGGCCTTCACCGTGGGGTTGCGCATGAGCTCGGCCTCGGTGACGAGCGACAGGAAGGGGAGCATCAGCTGGTTTAAGGCTGGCACGGCGGAGTGGGTGAAGATGATGGTCTTCTCCGGATCGATGCCGCAGGCCAAGTAATCGATGACCATGTTGTGCACGTTGTCGGCGATGTTGGCCGTGGTGTCGCGATCGGTGATGACCTGGTAGTCGGCGATGACGATGCGCGTGGCGATGCCGAGGTTCTGATGCGCCACGCGCTCTTTGATGGTGCCGAAGTAGTGGCCCATGTGCAAACGGCCCGTGGGGCGGTCGCCCGAGAGCATGGTGTACTTCTCGGGGTGCAGGGGCAGATCGGCATTGATCTCGTCGCTGATCTTCTTGGAGGCGAGGAATGTTTCGCTCGTCAAATCGCTTGCCATGGGGCTCAGCCTTTCTTTCTCGTATGGCTCTTCGGGCGGGTTGCGGGCGTGTAGCCGAGCACTCGCCGGAAAGTTGTGAATATATTGGGATAGTATACAAGATTACCTCTTGCGCACGTCTTAGAACCCGTGTATTATATACAGCCGTCGCAAGTCGCAAGGCGGCTTGCACGAACCCTACGGTCGCTTGGCTCAGCGGGAGAGCATCGCCTTCACACGGCGGGGGTCACAGGTTCAAATCCTGTAGCGACCACCATAATCACAGGCCCCTCTGCGGAGGGGCCTTTTTGTTGCAGGGGTCGATGGGATGACCTTCCCGGCCGACCTCTATTCGACCCGTCAAGTCGTCCAAAGGGCAGATCTTGCTCCAAAGTGCGCTGGGTTGCACTTTGGGGTTGCACTTTGGAATGCGCGATTCGGGTAATGCGTTAAACTAGGGGCTTGTTTTTTGTACGAACAAGAAGATGGACTCTCATGATCCTGCAAACTGAACATCTTTCCAAATCTTACGGCGGGCGCACGCTGTTTCATGACGTGACGTTCCGGCTGGAGGAATACGACCGGCTGGCGCTCGTGGGTCCCAACGGCGCGGGCAAGACGACGCTTCTGAACATCATCTCGGGCGAGGACGATCCGGACGAGGGGCGCGTGCTGTTCGCCAAGGGCGCGCGCGTGGGCTATCTGGAGCAGGAGGCCATCGAGATGGGCGACTTGCCCGTCTTCGAAGAGGTCATCTCCTCGCAGATCGAGGTTCTGGAAGCCGAGCAGCGCCTGCACAAACTGGAGGCCGAGCTGGGGGCGAACCCCACCGAGGCGCAGCTGGCGGCCGTGGGCCGGGCGCGCGATGCCTACGAGATGCTCGGCGGCTACTCGCTGGAGTCGAAGGTGCGCAGCGTGTTGTTCGGCCTCGGCTTCACCGAGCGCGACATGGCCCGCTCCACTACGGAGTTCTCCGGCGGCTGGCAGATGCGCATCGCCCTGGCGAAGCTGCTCATCCGCAACCCTGAAGTGCTGCTGCTCGACGAGCCGACAAACCATCTGGACCTGGAATCGGTGAAGTGGCTCGAGGGCTTTCTGCGCGGCTACGCGGGCACGGTCATCGTCGTGTCCCACGATCGCGCGTTCATGGACAATATGGTGGACCGCGTGGCTGAAATCGACAACGGGGAAGTGAACCTGTATAAGGGCAACTACTCGAAATACCTGGTCGCGCGCGAGGAGCGCCTGGAGCGCATCAAAGCCGAGCGCGCCAAATCGCTTGAGGAGATCGCGCACCTGCAGGCCTTCGTCGACCGCTTCCGCTACAAGGCCACCAAGGCCAAGCAGGCCCAGGAGCGCGAGCGCCGCATCGAGAAAATTAAAGAGACGCTGCCGATCATTCCCGAAGAGAAGAAGACGGTGCACTTCAACTTCGTGCAGCCGCCGCGCACCGGCGATGAGGTGGTACGGGCCCGGGGGCTCGTGAAGCGCTACGGCGACCACACGGTGTACGACGGCGTGGACTTCACCATGTACCGCGGCGACAAGGTAGCGCTCGTGGGCCCCAACGGCGCGGGCAAGTCCACGCTTCTGAAGATGATCGCGGGCGTGTCGAAGCCCGATGCGGGCACCATTGACTACGGCGTGAACGTCGATTTGACCTATTACGCCCAGCATCAGCTGGAAGAGCTGCACGGCGGCAACACCGTGTTCGAAGAACTCGACCACGCGGCGCCGGGCTGGTCCATCTCCCAGGTGCGCAGCCTGCTGGGCGCGTTTCTGTTCACGGGCGATGCGGTGGACAAAAAGGTTGCGGTGCTCTCCGGCGGCGAAAAGGGGCGTCTCGCCTTGGCGAAGATGCTCGTGGCTCCCAAGCCTCTGCTGTGTTTGGATGAGCCGACGAACCACTTGGATATTTCCAGTGCCGACGTGCTGGAGCAGGCTCTGCAGCACTTCGAGGGCACTATCCTGTTCATCACCCACGACCGCCATCTCATCCGCGGGGTGGCCAACCGCATCGTAGAGGTGAAGGACGGCCAGATTACCAACTACGACGGCGATTACGACTACTACCTGTACAAGTCGGGCCAGCTGGACGGCGATGTCGATGCCGACCGCTCGCTTGTGGACGACGTTGCGGCCGACAAGGGCATCCACGGGAAGGGGAGCGCCACCGCGCCCGAGAAGCGCAAGGCGGGGGGCGCCGCCCCCACGAAGATCACCGTGAACCGCCATCGCGACCGCCAAGGCTCGAACCAGCCGGCTGGTCAAGGCGGTTCCGCGGGGGACGTATCCGGTCGGGCCTGCGCGCCTGCGAAAGCCTCCGGGAGCTCTTCTTCTGGTCGTTCTGACGGGCAGCTCACGGCTCCCAAGGGCAGCGCCCCGAAGACCAAGGAACAGAAGCGCCGCGAGGCCGAGGCCCGCAACCGGGCTTATGCTGCGCTCAAGAACCACCGCAAGCGCATCGCCCAGCTGGACGAGCAGATGGAGCGGGACAACGCGCGCATGGAGGAGTTGCTGGCGCTGATGGCCGACCCGGACTTCTACGTGAACGAGGATGCCTCGTCTGACGCTATCGCTGAGCACGCCCAGCTGAAGCGGCGTCTGGCCGCGGCCGAGGAGGAATGGTTCACGCTCACCGAGGAGCTTGAGGCCGAAATGGCCCGTCAGCAGGAGCAAGGGTAATGTTGAATATCGTTCTTGTGGAACCTGAGATTCCCCAGAATACGGGGAACATCGCGCGCACGTGCGCGTGCGTGGAAGCGCGGCTGCATCTGGTGGAGCCCATGGGGTTTCGGCCGACGGAGAAGAACCTGAAGCGCGCTGGTTGCGATTACTGGAACGATGTGGAAATCGTTCGCTGGCCGTGCATCGAGGCATTTCTCGAAGCCCACGGAAATGACGAGCTGCACCTGTTCACGGGCCAGGCTGCGCGGTGCTACACCGACGTTGCTTACGGCGCGGAGGCCTATCTGCTGTTCGGTCGCGAGAGCCGCGGGCTCGACCAGGCCATCATCGATGCTCACGCCGAGCGCTGCCTGCGCATTCCCATGCGCAAGGGCGCCCGTTCCCTGAACCTCTCCAACGCCGTCGCCATCGCCGCCTTCGAGGCCCTGCGCCAGCAGGGCTTTCCGGAGTTGATGTAAATGGAGACTTTTGAGCTGATTTTGTTTTTGCTGGCGGCAGTTATCGCGTCGAGCATTCTGGACAAGTTCCTGCCGCGGGTGTCCCTGCCGCTGGTGCAAGTGGCCTTGGGGGCGCTTATCGCCTTGTCGGTGAAGACGCCGTTGGAGTGGGGCATCGACCCGGAGCTCTTGCTCATCCTGTTCATCGCGCCGCTGCACTTCAACGAGTCGCGCCATGTGGATTCCGGCGAGCTGTGGAAGAACCGCTGGGGTATCGCCTCGCTTTCCGTGGGGCTCGTCTTCGCCATCGTCATTGCCTGTGGGGCGACGCTGCATGCGCTCGTGCCGGCGGTGCCGCTGGCAGCCGCCTGCGCGCTTGGGGCCGCCATGGGGTCTACCGACGCGGTGGCCGTGACCGCCCTTACCCACGACCGTCGTTTCGGCCGCCGTCACGAGGCGCTTCTCAAGGGCGAGGCCCTGTTC
>CANEDU010000165.1 GCA_947426355.1 uncultured Adlercreutzia sp.
GAAGAAGTTGCCCATGACCTGGCACATGCGCGCCCAGCCGTACTCGTCCTGGCTCGGCGGTCGGTAGCCTTGCAGCTCGCAGTACCGGAGCAGCGGCTCCACGGTGTCGCGTCCTCCGTTCCAGTGCAGGTAGATTCCGACCTTGCGCTCTGGCGTGGTGATGACGGCTCGGTTTCCCATGATGTGACCTCCTGGTGTTCGCGGCGCGTCCTTCCTTCGGATGCGCCTTCCTGGGAGAAGCGGCCGCCCGAGGGCGCACGTGGGGGCAAGGGGGGAAGCGAAAACCGCAGGCCTGAGCTTTCGGTCGCCTTCGTGGGTATTCAGCGGAAGGTTTTTCGCGGCCCTTGCCGCCGCGTGCGCCCTCGGGCAGCTTGGCTCCCAGGACGGGGCGTGCGGAGGGAGGATTCTCGCGGAGGAGGCCGTATGGGATACGTGGCGCTCATGGGCTGCGCCTAGCGGTGGCGGCCCGCCAGTTGGATGCGGAGGGCTTCCAGATAGCCCGACTCGATGGACTCGCGGCTGCCGAACCGCTTGGTCACGCGCTCGCGCTCCTCGGCGGCGATGTCGCGGTCCTCGCCGGTCTCAGGGTCGAAGCCGATGCACACCATGTCGCCGAACACGATGTCGTACAGCTCGCCGGGCTTCACGGCGCGGCTCGGGTCGTTGGGGCTCGCGTAACCAGCGTTTGCCATCGCTTCGGTCGCGTAGATTGCGCGGTTCGGGCGGCACCCGCTTCCAGCGAGCTTGCCCTCCTCGTTGCAGTAGACGGTCGGGGCATCGCCGAACAGGTAGCCCAGAGGCTCGATGCGGCCGCCCACGCACTCCTGCAGGGCGCGGAGGAACGAGCCGTTCTCGTCCGCTTCGAGGGTCTTGGGATAGGGCTTTTCGCCCACAGGGACGATCACGGCTTCGAGGGTGGTCTTCATGGCTTGCTCCTTTCTGATATGCGATGGAAGAGAAGAGACCGCCCGACCCGTGGCTGGGGCCGGGCGGAGATAAGGCGTCAGGCCGCCTTGGCGATGACCAGATGGCCGTCCAGGTACTCGCCGTCGATGGTGTCGGCATCGAAAGGGCACTCGTCGTCATCGACCTCTGTCGCCTCCTCGATGGCTTCGGCTTCGCCCTCGCCGAACACCTCGTCCTCGTCCTCGGCGGCGAAAATCCCGCTCAGGTGGTCCATCAGGTCGCACTCCTCCTCGGAGAGCTCGTAGCCCGCGGGCATAAGCACGTCGTCCACGAAGGAGGTGAACCCGAGTAGCTCGTCCAGGTCGCGCGACCACGGCTCGTAGCCGCACTTGAGGACGCGCTCCGGGAGGCCGGGCACGCAGGCCGGGATGGTGCGCATCAGGATGAACTGGTCGAGCGCCTTGCCGCGCGGCTCCTTGAAGCCCTCCCAGGCGTCGTCGGGCTCGCACTCGTAGCAGGCCTCGAAGGCCTCGTGCGCCCACTGGCGCAGCTTCGACTGGCCCTTGGCCGGGAACTTCGGGTAGATGGACTTGGCGAACTCCGCGATGCGGCCGCCCATGGCGTCGAGCGTCGCCCTGCGCCCCAGGAAGGCCTCCGTCTCCGCGACCTCCTCCGGCGTGGGCTGGTAGACGTGGGACTCGTCGTCGCAGTAGAAGGTGACGTCCGCCCCCTCGCCCCAGGCCTGGGGCCTCACGACGGCCACGAGGCCGGGGTGCCCGCAGTCGCCGCCGCATCCGTGGTAGCCCTCCCCGAGGGAGTCCCTGTCCACCACCTCGATGTCGAGGGATTCGAGCCGCGCCGCCTCCTCCTCGGCCGCAGCGCGCGCCCGGGCCTTGCGGCAGACCGCCTGGCGGTCCCAGAAGCTCTTCTTGGAGAGCACGGCCACCACGTCGTCCTCGGTGAGCACGTCGTCGTAGTCACCCATGAGCGCCACGGCCTCGAAGTCCAGGTTCACGGCGTCCACGGGGACCACCTTCGTGCCGCGCACGTAGGATTCGGCCTTGCCCTCGGGGATGTCGGCGCTCACGGCCGCGTCCGCGACCGGCACTCCCAGCGAGAGCATTGTCTGGATGCCGCGCCCGCGCTCGGCCTCGGTGAGCTCGCGGCGGTGGTTGTTCTCCGCGTTGAGGATCTGCGCGATCCGGGCGTCGTCCCAGCCGTCCATCACGTAGGCGTCCGCATCTTCGAGCCCGAGGCTGCGCATGGCGGCGGTCCTGCGGTGCCCGGCGACGAGCTGGTAGGCGTCGCCGTCGGCCACGACGATGAGCGGCGTGATCTGCCCGTTCACCTCGATGCTGCGGGCGAGCCCCGAGACGTCGCCCAGCTCCTTGCGGTTCTGATAGCTGCTCTCGACGCATCGGGAGAGCGGGATCTTGGTCGTTTCCATCTTTCAGACCTCCTTTAGCCTTGTCGGCTCGCCCCCTTCGGGCTCGCCTTGTGGCACGTGTCCCGCACAGCGGCGGCCCGAGCGCAAGGGAGGAGAGCGAAACCCGCCAGGGCTTGAGTTTTCGGGAGGCCTTGGGCGCGTCCTCATTTCACCCGAAAAGTTTTCGCGGCCCTTGCGGCCGGGCCGGCGCCGTGCGAACGTGCGGGCTCAAGGCGACCGGGGGCCGAGGCGTAGGCGGGAGGCCTGATGGCGCGGCCGAGTTCCCGCCGTTGCGTCGATGTTCCGCTTTCGGGAACGCACGGTTTCAAGGCGATGACGCGGCGGATAGAATGGAAGCATGGAGAAAACGGACAGAACATATATCGCGTGGGGCCTGAACGACGGCGCCCACGAGGCGCGGAACCTCAAGCCCATGCTCACGCCCGAGGAGCAGGTGGAGCTCTTGAAGGCCAAGGGCGTCACGTTCGAGCGCTGCGACGAGGCAAAGGCCATCGAGGCGCTGTCGAGCAGGGACACGTTCCTGCACATCGCAGCATTCAGGAAGATGTTCCAGCGTCATGCGGACGGCGACAACGCCGGAAAGTACGTAAGCCTCGATTTCGCCGACCTGCTGGACATGGACGAACTCGATGCCGAAGTGCGCAGCTGCTTTCTGCTCGCCTCGCAAGACGTGGAGCGGATCGTGAAGACGAGGCTGATTGAGCGCATATCACTCATGCCAGGAGAGGACGGCTACGGTATCCTCGCGGACTTCATGCAATCGCAGGTGAAAGGTTATCGCGTGAGCATCGAGCGGAACCTCAAGGGTCGCATCGGCAAGCACGGCTCCGCCGACGAGTACACTGGGGCGCTCATAGCGCACTACGGCGAAGCGATGCCCATATGGGTCTTCTTGGAGGTCGTGCCGTTCGGCACCCTGCTGGCCTTCTACCTCTTCTGCGCATCGCGGTGGGACGACCGCGCGATGAGGATGCGCCACAGCATGCTGACGGAGGTGAAGGCGGTGAGAAACTGCTGTTCTCACGGCACATGCCTCATAAACGGTCTGGCAGAGGGCAAGTCCTCCGAGTACGAGACGCCGCACCTGGTGATAGAGTGGCTTGCGGAACACGGCTTCAAGAGCGGCAAGTCGAGGCGCGCCAAGATGGGCAACCGCCGGACCCAGCAGCTCGTGACCTGCCTCGCTGCGCTAGACGGCGTGAGGGGCGACGCCTCAGCCTCGACCATCGAGGCGCTTGTGCGGCTTGGAGGGTCGCTGAGCGACAGGGCTGGGCGCTACGGCCAGGAAAACAGCTTCGTGTCGTACCTGTCGTTTATCGCCAAGGCGATTGACAACATGGGCTGAGTTTGGGATTATGATTGCACGTGAAAAACCCTGGGGGTTTTGTAAGGGCCGGTCCTGCTGGGACTGGCTCTAGTTTTATCTAGGCCCGTTCCAAGACCACATCGAGATCGCTTGCGCAGGTCTCCACTATGCAGCGAACGGCTGCCAGCTCGGAGGCGGTTATCTGCTCGCTGTCGGCCTTGTCTTCGAGCATCGCCAGAAGCGATGCCGCCCCTTCCAGCCTCTCGGACGACTGGACCGCGGCGTTGACCATCTCTTTGGTTGGGGAGTAACCTTCGCTTGCTGCCATGGGGCCACCTTTCCGTATTTGGGATAAGGAAGATGGTAGCCCCTGGGATGTCAGATGAGAGGCATCCACCTCAGTTGTCACCCTGTTGGGAAATGTACGTCAATTACCCAAACGGCAGATGCCCCTCGGCCCGGTAATTGACGTACGTATTCGATTAGGGTGACTCTCTCATTATAAACCGCGCTCTCGGTTGCGTCTCTACATGAAGCGGGCTACGGCACGAAAGAGCCACTTGAGGAGCCGCCAGAGCAACCTCATGACAACCTCCCTCCGAACGGCATGGCGCCTGTCGTCAAAGTCTCC
>CANEDU010000166.1 GCA_947426355.1 uncultured Adlercreutzia sp.
CAAGTACCTCATGGACAACGTGAAGGGCATCGACGACGTGACCGTGTCGGTGCATTGCCACAACGATTTGGGCATGGCCACGGCGCTGTCGCTGGCCGGTGTGCGCAATGGCGCTACGCAGATCGAGTGCACGATCAACGGCCTGGGCGAGCGCGCGGGGAACACGGCCATGGAGGAAGTGGTCATGGGCATCCGCATGCACGCCGAAGAGCTCGATGCCCACACCGACATCAATACCCGCGAGTTCGTCAAGGCGAGCCGTCTGGTGAGCTCGATTACCGGCATGAACGTGCAGGCCAACAAGGCCATCGTGGGCGCTAACGCCTTCGCGCACTCCTCGGGCATCCACCAGGACGGCGTGCTGAAGAAGCGCGACACCTACGAGATCATCGACCCGGCCGAGGTGGGCGTGGGCGCCAGCCAGATCGTGTTGACGGCCCGCAGCGGACACGCGGCCCTGAAGCACCGCTTGGAGGAGCTGGGCTACAGCTATGAGGGCGAGGAGCTCGACCGCATCTACACCGCCTTCCTTGACGTGGCCGACAAGAAGAAGGAAGTGTACGACGAGGACCTGGAGGCGCTTGTCAACGAGCGCGATCGCGAGGAGTGCGCCATCTACACCCTGGAGGGCGTGCAGGTGAGCTGCGGCTTCCCTCTGAAGCCTACGGCCACCGTTACCCTCAAGGGCCCCGACGACGTCGAGCACACCGTGTGCGAGTGGGGCGTGGGGCCCATCGACGCGGTGTTCAAGGCCATCGACAAGGTCATCCAGATCGAGTGCGACCTCTCTGAGTTCGCCGTGACCTCGGTGACCCGCGGCATCGATGCCCTGGGCGAGGTGACGGTGCGCGTGAAGGCCGCCGCCGGAGAGGTATTCGTGGGCCGCGGCGCCGACGGAGACATCATCGTCTCGTCCGCTAAGGCCTATTTGAACGCCCTGAACCGTCTTCTCGCTGAAAAACGCTAGGTCTTTGCTTCAAGAAGCGTGTCTCCTTGGGTATCATAACCCGATACCGAAAAAGCAAGGAGACACGCTATGGCTGAAGACAACAAGCTCGGGCGCAAGATCACGACTCTCCGTGAGGCCCATCATCTTTCCACTCAGGACTTGGCCGACCGTTGCGGCTGCGAGGTGGAGGTCATCGAGAAGCTGGAAGGCGGTGAGGTGCCCGCCTCGCTCGCGCCGCTCATCAAGCTCACGCGCGCTTTGGGGGTGCGCCTCGGCACGCTCATGGACGATGACGAGGACTACGGTCCCGCCTATATCTCGGCCGACCAGATGGCCGAGGTGGAGCGCGTGAAGTCGCTGCAGACGGCCAAAGACGCCGGCGACCTGTCCTACTTCAGCCTGGCGGCGGGCCGTCCCTCCCGCCATATGGACCCCTTCATCATTACGGTGACGCCCAGCGGCGAGACCTCTCGCAAGCTCGACTCCCACGAGGGCGAGGAGTGGCTCTACGGCATGGAGGGCGAGATCGAGATTGAGTACGGCAGCGAAACCTACGTGCTCGGCCCCGGGGAGTCCATCTACTATGACTCCATCGTGCCCCACCAGGTGCGCGCCCACAACGGTCAGAACGCCAAGTTCTTGGCGTGCGTGTACACCCCGTTCTAGGAGGCGCGATGACTGAAGAGCAGAACAACGCGCCGGTGCCCGGGTCGCCGGATTACCCGCTGCACTCGGAGCTGACCATCGGCGCCTACTTCAAGCAGCAGGTGGCCGCCGATCCCGATCACGAGTTCGTGGTGTATCCCGACCGCGACCTGCGATGGACCTATCGCGATTTCGACGAGCGCACCGACGCTCTGGCCAAGGGCCTGCTCGCCATCGGCATGAAGCCGGGCGACCACTTGGGCGTGTGGGCGCGCAACATTCCCGATTGGCTCACCTTCATGTACGCCACCGCCAAGATCGGCGTGGTCATGGTGACGGTGAACCCGGTGTACAAGTCCCACGAGCTGGACTACGTGCTCAAGCAGTCCGACATGAAGGCGCTGTGCGTCATCGACGCCTACCGCGATGTCGACTATCTGCAGATCATCCGCGACCTGGTGCCCGAGTCCCTAAGCGTTCAGCGCGGGTTCCTCCATTCCGAGGAGTACCCCTTCCTGGAGAACCTCATCTACATGGGGCCCGAGAAGCACCGCGGCTTCTACAGCGTACCGGAGCTTCTGCTGCTCGGCCAGCACAAGCCCGACAGCTCGCTGGAATGGGCCCAGGGCCAGTTCGACAACAACGACGTGGTTATGATGCAGTACACGAGCGGCACCACGGGCTTTCCCAAGGGCGTCATGCTCACGCACCGCAACATCCTGAACAACGGCTTCTACATCGGCGAAGGCCAAAAGCTCGGACCTGATGACCGCGTGTGTCTGCCCGTGCCCTTCTTCCACTGCTTCGGTTGCGTGCTCGGTGTCATGGCCTCGCTCACGCACCGCTGCACCATGATCATCGTGGAGGATTTCAGCGCCGAGCTTGTCCTGCAGGCCCTGCACAAGGAGAAGGCCACGGCGGTCTACGGCGTGCCCACCATGTTCATCGCCGAGCTGAACCACCCCGACTTCGACAGCTTCGACTTATCCCACCTGCGCACGGGCATCATGGCCGGAAGCCCCTGTCCGCCTGAGACCATGCGCGAGGTGATGGACCGCATGAACATGCGCGACGTCACCATCTGCTACGGCCTCACGGAGACGAGCCCGGTGTTCACCCAGACCTCCGTCGACGACGACATCCCGCACAAGTGCGAGACCGTGGGTCGGGCCCATCCGCCGGTAGAGGTGCGCATCATAGACGCGAACGACGGGCACATCTGCGCCCCGGGCGAGCATGGCGAGCTGTGCTGCAAGGGCTACAACGTCATGAAGGGCTACTACAAGATGCCTGAGGAGACGGCCAAGGCCATCGACGAGAACGGCTTTCTGCACTCCGGCGACATGGGCACCGTGGACGAGGACGGCTACTTCCGCGTGACGGGCCGCATCAAGGACATGATCATCCGCGGCGGCGAGAACATCTACCCGCTCGAGGTGGAGAACTTCCTGCTCACCATGCCCGGTGTGCTGGACGCCCAGGTGGTGGGCATTCCCGATGAGCGCCTCGGCGAGATCGTGGGCGCCTTCATCCGCACGCGTCCGGGATACGAGGACATGACCGAGGACGATGTGCGCGAGTACGCCATTCCGCGCATCGCCCGCTACAAGGTGCCCAAGCGCGTCTTCTTCGTCGATGATTTCCCCATGACCCCGTCCATGAAGGTGCAGAAGTTCAAGCTCCGCGAAATGGCCGAGGAGCTGGTGAAGGCGGGGAAGTAGCCGGCAGGGCACTTCATCTCCATTAGACGTGACGATGGCGTCGCAGGCTGCGGCTCGGCGCAAAAACGATAGGAGCCTTTCGTGAAACGAGCACTTACTCCCGGGACCTTCGATCCCATTACCGAAGGGCATCTCGATGTCATCCGCCGTGCTGCCCAGCTGGTGGACGAAGTCATCGTGTCGGTGGCCGCGTCGGCGGGGAAGGGCCCGCTGTTCACCCTGGCCGAGCGCGTGGCGCTGGCTCGGGAGGCCACGAAGGACATCCCCAATGTGCGCGTGGAGCCCTTCGACGAGCTGCTCGTTGACTTCGCCCGGCGCATGGAGGCCCAAGCCGTCGTGAAAGGCTTGCGCGCCATCACGGACTTCGAGTACGAGTTCCAGATGACCGCCATGAACTACCAGCTTGACAAGAACTTGGAGACGGTGTTCATCATGTCGACGCCCCAGCACATGTACTTGTCCTCCTCGGTGGTGCGCGAGATCGCCTCCTGGGGCGGAGATGTGTCGCAGTTCGTCCCCCCGTGCGTGAACGAGGCGCTGGTTGCTCGTTTCGCCGAGCTGAAGGGACTCAAGTAGCGCCTTCTGCTTGTTTATAGAGCAAGTTTTCCGAACGAACACAAAGGCTCCCTCGCCGGTATCTGATGGCGGGGGAGCTTTTTGACGGAATGGTGGCATTTTTGACAGGAGGATTACAGGGTTTCGAATTCCTTACATCGTTCGCGCGTCATTCCAACAGTGAGCCGTTGGTTTGCCGTTACCTCCCTTTACTGCGCTAAAGTTCGGTTATCAGGTAATCGTTCGAGCCACTTGGACGGCCCGTGAAACGGGCAGGCTGGTCCGGCAAGCGACTCCCGGTTCCATACCCGCAGTGCAATATAAGGAGGCTCACCATGACCCGCAACAACCAAC
>CANEDU010000167.1 GCA_947426355.1 uncultured Adlercreutzia sp.
CTCGCTCATGACCAACCACGGCCTGCTCGTCAGCGCGGGGCTCAGCCAAGTTATCAGCAATGTGCCCGCCGCCGTGCTCCTCTCGCACTTCACCAGCGCATGGCAACCGCTGCTCGTCGGCGTAAACATCGGCGGCGCCGGCACCCTCGTCGGCTCGCTCGCCAGCCTCATCACGCTCCAGCACTTCACGAGCGTCCGGAAAATCTTCCCTCAAACCCGCGCTTTGCCCGAGCTCTCAACTGCCCACTTCCTCGCCCTGTTCACCGCCCTGAACTTCGCGTTTCTGGGGTTGCTCGTTATCGTTTGTCTACTTGCAATGCGCTAGCAAACACTGAGCATGAGCCCACCATCCCGACCACAGTCTTCGTTTCTAACATAACCGCAGGTCAAAGGTTGCCATCTAAAGAAACAGACCCCATTCCACTAATCACTCGCTGGTAGAATCTACGAGAACGGCGAGAGGGGGACGTCATGCAGAAGCGGACACGGGCCAAGGGGGATGAGCTGGAGGTTGCCTTTGCGCGGTCGACGTGGCGCAAGGCGAAAGCGTTCATGGACGGCGTGCGCGAGCTGGCCGAGCAGATGCCGCTTATTTATGCGCGCGAGTATCTCGTTGACGGCACCCGCCGTCCCGAATTTGCTCCCGAGCTGTACGATCGCATTGACGAGCTGCAGGCACTGCGCAAGTCGGGCATTGGCGCCGAGATGAGACACGTGCGCGCCCAGGTGTACTGTCTTTTCCGCGATGGCAAGGCCGATGCGAGCTTCGTGGCCGAGCTGAGTCCGCGCGGGCTCTCGAACGAGGAGGCTGCCATTGCGCTCGCCGAGGCACTGGCCGCTGACGAGGCGAATGAGCGAACCGACGGCGCCTGCGCCGAACTGCTGTTCGGGCCCGATTTGCTCTCCGGCGACGACATCCGTTTCGGCGTCGGAGCCGACCTGCTGTATGCCGCCCCCAGCCTCGGCGTCTACGAGCTGTTCATGTGGTTCGACGAAAACGAGCTTCCCGACAGCACAAGCTAAGACTTACCACCCCGTTCCGTACAAACACATACCATTGAAAAGGGCCCGGCCGAAGCCGAGCTCGAAATTCATTGAGGGACGAAATGAGCTTATTGCCCAACCTTCTCGGCGCGCTGGGCCTGGAGCCAGTCGCAGAGCTCGCCGATGCCCTCGTGGGTGCGGGCGCTCGTCACGAAGATGTCGAGCATGGGGTTCAGCAGGCGCGCCTGCTCCTTGAGGCGGTCCATGTCGAAGTCCTCGTTTAAGGGCAGGTAGTCGCACTTGGTGACGATGAGCGCGTCCACGGCGGCGAACATGGGCGGGTACTTCATCACCTTGTCCCAGCCCTCGGGCACCGAGAGCAGCATCACGCGGGTGTGGGCGCCGGTATCGAAGTCGGCCGGGCACACGAGGTTGCCGATGTTCTCCAAAAACAGGTAGTCGAAGCGGTCGCCCCCGAAGGCCTCGAAGGCCATGGCGACCATGCCCATCTCCACGTGGCACACGCCGCGGGTGTTCAGCTCCACCGACTCGACGCCGGCCTCCTTGATCTTGAGCGCGTCCACGTCGCTCTCGAGGTCGGCCTCGATCACACCCAGCTCCTGCACGCCGCGGCTGCGCAGCTCCTTGATGAGCGCGAGCAGAAGCGTCGTCTTGCCGGCGCCCGGCGAGGCCATGACGTCCACGAAGAACGTGCCCTCCTCGGCGCGCGCCGCACGGAAGGCGTCGGCCGCCTCGTCGTTGGCTGCCAGGATGTTCTTCTTCACCTCGATGACGCGGGTCTGATCCACGATGCCTCCTTCGCCGGCGCGGGCCCTCGGGCCGCGGCGCTTTCTCAATTATGCTTGTTGCCATAGTAACGGGTGCCGCCGCATTTGGGCAATGCAGAAAGGGAATCGGCGATGCGGATTGCCGAATACGCAAAGCCGATTCGCCACCTTCGCAATGACGCCCGCGAATTGCTTTGGAAAACACGGGTAGCGTAGTCTCGGAGGCGCTCCAATGTGAAGTCGCTTTCTGTGACCTGGGAAAACATCACGCTCTTCGCAAGATAATCGCATAATGGGCCTTCGAAAACTACGCTACCCGTGTTTTTCAAAGCAATTCAGCGACCCGAAGTAATCCGTCGGCCTTTGAAAGCGTGAGGGTTGCCCGCCGACGCCGCTTCCTGTAGCCTGTTGGCGGAAGGAGCGCGGGGCGAGCCTTACCCGCACCTCTCGCCTCCCGACACCGTGAACGAACTCGCTATTCTCGATGCTATTCAGCTGCTTCATGCGCCGTGGCTCGACCCAATCGTTGCCGCTTACACCAGTGCGAGCAACGTGGGGCAGCTGTGGATTCTGCTCGGCATCATCCTGGTCGTCATTCCGAAGACGCGCAAGATCGGCATCGCCGTTCTTATCGCCATCATTATTGGCGCCATCGTCACGAGCGGCCTTCTGAAACCCCTCATCATGCGGCCGAGGCCTTGCGACGTGAACCCCTGGGTTCCCATGATCGTAGAGCGTCCCCACGGCTCGTCGTTCCCTTCGGGCCACACCACCGCCGCCTTCGCCACTTTCGGTGCGGTGCTCTTCTCGAAGAGTCCGAAACCCCTTGTCATCGGCGTTGGCATCGCCGCAGCGCTCATGGCTTTCACGCGCCTGTACTGCTACGTCCATTACCCCACCGACGTGCTCGCCGGCCTCATCGTAGGCCTGGCCGCGGGGTTTGCTGCCACAAAAATCGTCAAGTTCTTTAATGCAAAAAGAGAAGCTCGAACTTCTCAAAGCTCTCAGTAATCTAAGCCAGAGTAGAGCACTTTCCTCGCTGAAGTGTCTGTTCAGACACTCCTATTTTCTGCTTGACTTAGAGTCAGCTTAAAGTTTTATGGTAGGAAATGCATTCTGAGGAAAGGAATCGAAATGCCCAAAGTAGTACAGGCAGCCGGCCGCGACGCGTTCGGCGATTTCGCACTCCTTTTCGGCATCGGCGCGCCCAACGACGGCTACGCCCAGTACTTTTCAGGCGAGTCGTTCTTAAACCCGCTCACTGACCCGAAGCAGACCCAGTTCATCGCCAACGTCACCTTCGAGCCGGGCTGCCGCAACAACTGGCATATTCATCACGCCGAGACCGGCGGCGGCCAGATTCTTCTGTGCACCGACGGCCGCGGCTGGTACCAGGAATGGGGCGAGGAGGCACGCGAGCTCACCCCCGGCACCGTTGTGTTCATCCCCGCCGGCGTGAAGCACTGGCACGGCGCCGCCAAGGACAGCTGGATGGCGCACATCGCCTTCGAGGCCCCGGGCACCGACTGCTCCAACGAATGGCTCGAGCCCGTCACCGACGAGGAATACGCTGCGCTTTCATAGGAGGCCCATCCCAGGGGAAATTTCTGCGTACGCGCGAATTCGGGACATTCCGAAAGGTTTTTCGGCGTACGCAGAAATTTTGCCTTTAAAAAACCTTGGTTTCAGAAAAGGTTTTATGTAATTTCACTTTTTCATGATAACCTTGTTTAGAACCAAGGGTTTGGAGGTCTCATGTTCAGCATCACTATTGCCGAAGCAAGTCGAACGCTCGGCGTTAGCAGCGAGAGGGTTCGCCAGCTTATCAACAGCGGCACGCTCGCCGCAGAGCAGGTGGCGGGCATCTGGCTGATTGACGAAGGCAGCGTTGCAGCACGTATGCGGAACAACCCTGGACCCGGGCGTCCGAGCTCTAAGCCCAAGGGCAAGTCCGCAGCAAAGTACCTGCTCATGAACCGCAATCACGAGGTGCTTGCTTTCAAATTCGACGCAAGCACCGGTGAGTTTTTCGAAACAGACGAGATCATCGACGCGAAGCGCGCGCCCCTGTCGGTCATGTCGCCGAGGGGAAAGAAGGCCTCGAGCGCGGCCCTTTCCTACTGGTGGGCGCATCGGGCTATCCCCAAGGCGCGTCACGGCATCGAAGCGAAACTTGCCGAGCTCGGCCTTGCCGACACCTACGACCTTCCCTTCAAGAGCATGGGGCTGTCGCTTTCGGACCAGTATTGGGTCAAGCCCTACGACAGCGATATCGACTGGCACGACATCAACTTCTTCGAGAACGATTTCATCGAGGCCGAAGTAGAGGACTGGATGGCGGATGTCGGCCTCGACTCGCCCGACAACACCTCCGACGGCGTGCTCTCCAAGCGATGGGTCTGCCGCAACGGCGTGCGCACACTGCTCAAAGGCGGTAC
>CANEDU010000168.1 GCA_947426355.1 uncultured Adlercreutzia sp.
CTACTTGCCCCCGGCCCGGCGGTAAGACTGTAGACCGAGATGTCGTTCGCACCGAACTGCTCCAAGGTGGCCGCTCGGGTCGCCCACCGCCTGCTCGCACTAACCGCAGGCTCTCTTGGGATGGGTTCGCCCCCGCCGTTCCTCTTCAACGCATTTCATCGGTATTAACTTGGTACGGGAGTCTAGCATTCTCCTGGTCAAACGCAAAGCATCTTGCTCATATTTCTACGGGAATCTGACGAAACGGGCACAGGCGGTGACAAATGCGTCGCGCCCTCGTGACAGTTGACGATTGGTCAAGCCCGACGAGCGGGCCTTCCTTAGACTTTTGCTTGAAAAGTGCCGGGTTCGATCGGGAGAGGAAAAGGCCATGAGCACCACGACAACCGTCCATCGTCGCAAGCTAGCCCCCGCCGGATCTGCCTCCGAAGGTGTCGCCGTGCGCGACGCCTCCCTGCACCCGCGGGCCACCCCCTCGGGCAACTTCGTGCCCGACCCGATCACGCTCGAGCTCACCGAGCGCGCCGAGCACCCCATGCTCACGCCCTCGTGGAAGTCCTTCCGCACCTATGCTTCCAGCAATCCCGAATTCGCCGAGCTGAAGAGCCAGGGCCTCGTGCCCATGATGCGCGCCCACCAGGGGTTGCGCCTGGCTATTTACGCGGTGGCAGCCGCCCTTGTGCTGGTGCTCGCCGCGCTTCTCGCCTACTGGTGGCTCATGCCCGCCACCGCCGACGCCGATTCGCCCTACGTCACTGTCGACAGCGCCACCGCGATCAGCACGGACCCTTCGCAGTGGGAGAAGGGCGTTATCCCCTCGCTCTATCAAAACGATGATTCCTGGGGCCACGTGCCCTACGGCCAGGCCGCCATGGACAGTACCGGTGCGGCGCCCACGGCCCTTGCCATGGCCTACATTGCTACCACGGGCGACACGGCCTACACGCCCGTAGAGTTCGCCCAATGGGCCACCGACCACGACATGACCGCGGCCGGGGCGGACACCGTTGCCGCCTACCTTCAGCAAGCTGGCGCCGAATTCGGGCTGGTACTGGAGCCGCTGTTCGCCGACGTCCACGGACTGCGGTGCGCCATCGTGTCGAATGTGCCGGTGCTTGTGGTCACGCAGCCGGGAACCTTCGCCCCGACGGCCTCCGTTGTGGTGCTCGACGACATCGACAAAGACTCGCGCATCACCCTGCACGACCCGGCCAGCCCGAGCCGCTCCGCCAAAAGCTGGCCCTTCGACGACATCATCGATGCCACCGCCGCGGCGTACGAGGTTCACGAGGCCTAAAAGTGGCTTGAAAACCACGATTGTTTGACCTTCACTTACCTGATTTCACCCAAAGTGCGACTCTTCATCGCTATTTCCCCTGGTGGTGTATTACATGGGCGGCGATTCAGGTCAAAGAATCGTGATTTCTAAGCCACTTTTTCTCTGGTTGAGAGAAATTGCCCCTTTCGGGTGCGCGATGAATTCCCTAAAGTAGACGAGAATCTAGCCGCAACAAACTCGAAGGGAACCATCGTGGATTATCGCCAAGTTACTGTGCACCCTGAATCACGCATCGCCCCCAACGCCACGCTCGTCGGCAATGTCGAGGTGGGCAAGGACGCCACCATTTTGTTCAATGCCACCCTGCGCGGCGACTACGGAAGCAAGATCGTCGTCGGCGAGGGCACCAACGTGCAGGAGAATTGCTGCCTGCATCTCGATTACGACCAGGACTGCGTCATCGGAAGCGGCGTCACTATCGGCCATGGCGCGGTGGTGCACGGCTGCACGGTGGGAGACAACACGCTGCTCGGCATGGGGTGCGTCATCATGAACGGCGCGATCATCGGCGCGAACTCGCTGGTGGCGGCCGGCGCACTGGTCACCGAGGGCACCATCGTACCCGAGGGCTCGTTGGTGGTGGGCGCGCCCGCCAAGGTGCGTCGCCAGCTCACCCCGGAGGAAATCGAGGGCAACCGCCTGTCCGCCGAGGGCTATGCCGCCATTGGCCGCGAGCTGGCGGATGCCGGCATCATCTACGAGGGGCGCGACCTTCCCCGCGATATCATGACCATCGCGTTGAAGTAGCACAGGTCGCGCGGGCGCGTCCGATTGCCCCAGGCGCGGAACTATATCCTCTGCAGAATGCCTTCGATGAGGCGGCAGAAGTCGCGCTCGCGGGTTTGAGCCACTTCGTGGACTTCCTCATCGGAGGGATTGGCGCCCTCGACACCGCAGGCCATGTTGCTCACGAGCGAGATGCCCAAAACGCGCAGGCCCACATGGCGGGCGGCGATGACCTCCTCGCACACGGACATGGCCACGGTGTCGGCGCCCCAGCGGCGGAACATCCTGATCTCCGCAGGCGTTTCGAACGAGGGGCCGAGAAGACCGAGGTAGACGCCCTCCTGCACAGAGACAGACAGCTCATCGGCTACCTGTCGGGCCAAGGTGCGCAGGTCGGGGTCGTAGGCATCCAGCATAGAGAAGAACCGCGGCGCCATGGCGTCAGGCTCAGTGCCCGTGACAGGATTGCGTCCGGTGAAGTTCAGCTGGTCGGTCATGAGGCAGAAATCGCCAACCGCATAGCTCTCATTGATGGCGCCGGCCGCATTGGTGGTGACAAGCGTGGCGATGCCGAGGCGCGCCATGAGCCACACCGGAAAGGCAACCTGCTGGGCGGTGTAGCCCTCGTAGCCGTGAAGGCGTCCCTGCATAGCGAGCACAGACTTGCCGCCAAGCGTGCCGGCCACGAAGCGACCCACATGGCCCGAGGCCGTGGACACCCCCATGCCGGGCACGTCCCCGAAGGGAATGTAAACGGGGTCGGCGATCTGCTCGGCCAAGGGACCGAGCCCCGAACCGAGAATAAGGCCGATCTCCGGTTGAAAGCCGTCCAAGCGCTCGCGCATCGCCGCCTCAGCCGAGACGAGCGTCTCCTCAAGCGTGCCGTTCAATGTCATAGCGATTCCTTTCTCGCCAAAAGTATGCGGGGACGATCGGTTAAGTCGTTCACGATGCGAATGTCGGTGAAGCCAAAGGCCTGGGCGATGGCCGCAGCAGCGTCCATATGGTCTTCGAACAGCTCGCATGCCAAGATGCCGCCGGGCTTGAGCGCCGACGCGGCCCACTCGGCCAAAGGCAGAAACAGGGCCAAGCCGTCCTCGCCGCCATCGAGAGCCAGCGTCGGCTCGAAATTGGCCACCTCGCGGGGAATCTCGGCAAGCACGGCGGTGGGCACATAGGGCGGGTTCGATACCACGGCGTCGAAGGTACCCAGGCGCTTGGCGCCGATGCCCGAGCCCAAGCTGCACTGCAGCACCGCCACGCGGTCGGACAGCCCCAGCGCCTCGACGTTCTCCTTGGCGAGCTCCACGGCTTCGGGGGCAATGTCGGTGGCGATAACGCGAATGGCGGGATGCTCGTAGGCCAGCGAGCAGGCGATGCAGCCAGACCCCGTGCAGAGGTCGGCCACCAGCAGGTTTTTACCAGCTGGCTCGGCTTCTTCCGTAGGGGCGGACGTCAGCCCACCCTCGTCTGCCGGGGCCGGCTCGCTTGAAGAGGGGCGACCGGAGCCGCCCCCTACGGTATCGTTCGGCGAGCGAACCTCATCGGCGCTCCTTTGGTTTTCGGAGAGCGCCTCGGAGGCCTCTTCCACCGCCTTCTTGAGGGCCTCCACGGCCTCGCGCTCCTGGGCGGCGGCCTCGGTGTTCCACTGGGCCTCGCGAGGGCCGGGCGCCGGCAGCGCGGCGAGCACCTCGCTCACGAGCACCTCGGTCTCGGGCCGCGGAATCAGCACGCCGGGGCAAACCTTCACGGTGATGTGCCGGAAGGTCACTTCCCCGGTGATGTACTGCAAAGGCTCCCCCGCCCCGCGCCGCTTCACATAATCGCGCAGCAAAGCGCGCTCGTCCTCCGAGAGCGGTCGGTCGTAATTGACGAACAGGTGCATACGCGAGAGCCCCGTCGCCTCGGACAACAGCCACTGGGCCGACAGCCGCGGGTTCTCGTCTCCCCTCTCGCCCAAATACCCCTCAGTCCACTCAAGAGCAGTT
>CANEDU010000169.1 GCA_947426355.1 uncultured Adlercreutzia sp.
GCGGAAGTAGTCGGGCAGAAGCGACGTGGCGGCCCGCGCGTGGCCGTCCATGACGCCGCCGATGAGCGAGTCGACATCGATCGCGTACAGCAGCGCCTGGCGCACCCGCGCGTCGTCGAAGGGCGGCTTCTCGCAGTTGAACATAAGGAAGGGCAGGTTGAATCCGGGGACCCACTCCATCGTGGCGCCCGCCTCCTCGATATCCTCGCTTTGCACCTCCGGCGCGGCCTCCATGGCCATGACCCGCTTGGAAGTGAGGGCATCGGTGCGCTTCTCGTCGTTAAGGAGCACGAGCCACTCCATGCGCTCGCAGGTGGCGGGCCACTGGCCCGAGTAGTTACGGTTGGCAGTGAAGGTGATGCGCCCTCCCTCGGAGGCATTGACGGCATCGTAGCACCACGGTCCCGATCCCACGGGCTTTGCGGCCAGCTCCTCGTCGGTCATCGATGCGGGGAACACGCGCACCAGCGCGAGACGCTCCTGGAGAATAGAGCCCATGGGGGCCAGAAGGCGGAAGCGCACCGTGCGCTCGTCGGGCGCCGACACGCCCGCGATAAACGAGAGGAACGCCCCGTAGAGCTCGTTGTCCATGTTCTTCTCGAAGGCGTTCACCACATCGGCCGACGTGAGGGGCGCCCCGTCGGAAAACACGGTGTCCTCGCGCAGGGTCACCTCGTACTCCAGATCGTCTATCTGGACGGGTGCTGCGGCAGCCAGGCCCGGCTCGGCTCGGTAGGTGTGCATGTCCAGCTCGTAGAGTCCCTCGAAAACATGCCAGCCGGCGGCCAAGAACACCCCGGAGCTCGCGCCGACAGGGTTTGCGTCGTCCCCCTCGTAGGCCACGGCGGCCGTGAGCGTGGTGGCCACGCCGCTTGCTTCGGCCACGGGGGCCGCGTGGGGCTCGGCGCCGCCTTCGGGGGCGGGCGATTCGGGCTCTAGGGGCTGCTCCACCGAGCAGCCGGCCAAGGCCAGGCCCGCCGCCGCGGCGCCGGCCACAAAGGCGCGGCGGGTGAGAGAGGGGTGATGCATCGCAGGGGCTCCTTCGCGTCGTTTTGCTCACTATTATAGGGAAACTTCCAGGCTTTCGGAAAAGCCTCACGACAAAGACCTACGTCCCGCCGACCGACAAGCCGGCCCCGCCGTGGCACTTAAGCTCCGTTGACGTCGGGTCAACCGAAGGCCCGCTGCTAATATCGGACAGGTATTTCTGTTCGCAGAGCAAATCCGACCCGTTTGATCGGACGCGCTTCGTCCCTCCGACCTCTCCGCGACAGTACCACCCGCGCGTTGAGCGACGAGGCCGCAAGCCGGCCGATTCCGTGCGGGCCAGATGCAAAGGAGAGGACACATGACGAGAGAACTCAAGTCGATGGACGGCAACAACGCCGCAGCGCATGTCTCTTATGCGTTCACGGAGGTCGCCGGCATCTACCCGATTACTCCCTCGAGCCCCATGGCCGACTTCGTCGACATTTGGGCAGCCCAAGGCCGCAAGAACATCTTCGGCACCACCGTCAAGGTGTGCGAGATGCAGTCCGAGGGCGGTGCCGCCGGCGCGGTCCACGGCTCGCTGGCCACCGGCGCACTGACCACCACCTATACGGCCAGCCAGGGCCTGCTCCTCATGATCCCCAACATGTACAAGATCGCCGCCGAGCAACTGCCGACGGTCTTCCACGTGTCGGCCCGCACCGTGTCCACCCAGGCGCTCAACATCTTCGGTGACCACTCCGACGTCATGGCCTGCCGCCAGACCGGCTTTGCCATGCTTGCCGAGTCCAACGTGCAGGAGGTCATGGACCTGTCCGCCGTGGCTCACTTGGCCGCTATCAAGGGCCGCGTTCCCTTCCTGAACTTCTTCGACGGCTTCCGCACGTCGCACGAGGTGCAGAAGATTCAAGTGTGGGACTACGAGGATCTGGCCGACATGTGCGACATGGACGCCGTGCGCGCCTTCCGCGAGCACTCCCTGAACCCGGAGCGCCCGGCCATGCGCGGTTCCCACGAGAACGGCGACATCTTCTTCCAGCATCGCGAGTCCTGCAATCCCGTCTACGACGCGCTGCCCGCCGTGGTCGAGGAGTACATGCAGAAGGTGAACGAGAAGCTCGGCACCAACTACCAGCTGTTCAACTACTACGGCGCCCCGGACGCCGAGCGCGTCATCGTGGCCATGGGTTCCATCTGCGACGTGGCCGAGGAGGTCATCGACTACCTGACCGCGCAGGGCGAGAAGGTGGGTCTGGTGAAGGTGCGCCTGTACCGCCCCTTCGTCACCGAGAAGTTCGTGGCCGCGCTGCCCGAGACGGTGAAGAAAATCGCCGTGCTCGATCGCACCAAGGAGCCTGGCTCCATCGGCGAGCCGCTGTACATGGACGTGGTGAACGCCCTGGCCGTTGAGGGCCGCACCGGCATCACCGTTACCGGCGGCCGTTACGGCCTCGGGTCCAAGGACACCCCGCCCGCGTCCGTGTTCGCCGTGTTCACCGAGCTGGAGAAGGACGCACCGCGCCGCCAGTTCACCATCGGCATCGTCGACGACGTGACGAATCTGTCGCTGCCCGAGGTTCCCTCGCCCAACACCGCCGCCCCCGGCACCATCGAGTGCAAGTTCTGGGGCCTTGGCGGCGATGGCACCGTGGGCGCGAACAAGAACTCCATCAAGATCATCGGCGACCATACCGACAAGTACGTTCAGGCCTACTTCCAGTACGACTCGAAGAAGACCGGCGGCGTGACCATCTCGCACCTGCGTTTCGGCGACAGCCCCATCCGCAGCCCCTACTACGTGAACAAGGCCGACTTCGTGGCCTGCCACAACCCCTCCTACATCACCAAGGACTTCCCGATCGTGCGCGACGTGAAGCCCGGCGGCAGCTTCCTCATCAACTGCCAGTGGACGCCCGAGGAGCTCGAAGAGCACCTGTCCGCCGATGCCAAGCGCTACATCGCCGACAACGACATCAAGCTCTATCTCATCAACGCCATCGACTTGGCCATCGAGATCGGCATGGGCAAGCGCACCAACACCATCCTGCAGTCCGCCTTCTTCACCCTGGCCAAGGTCATGCCCCAGGAAGAGGCCATCCAGTACATGAAGGATGCGGCCACGGCTTCTTACGCCAAGAAGGGCCAGGACATCGTTAACATGAACCACAAGGCCATCGATGCCGGCGCCACCGCTTTCGTGCAGGTGGACGTGCCCGAGGCGTGGAAGAGCGCCGCGGCTGCTCCCAAGACCTCCGATATCGAGGGCCGTCCCGAGACCGTGGCCCTTGTCGAGGGCATCATGCAGCCGGTGGCTCGCATGGACGGCGACTCGCTGCCCGTGTCCGCCTTCGTCGGCTACGAGGACGGCCAGTTCCCGCTGGGCGCCTCGGCCTACGAGAAGCGCGGCGTGGCCGTGTCGGTGCCCGAGTGGAACTCCGACACCTGCATCCAGTGCAACCAGTGCGCGTTTGTGTGCCCGCACGCCACCATCCGCCCGTTCGCGCTGACCGACGCCGAGATGGCATCTGCCCCGGCCCAGACCAAGCACATCCCCGTGAAGGGCAAGGTGGGCGCCGACATGCAGTACGTGCTGGCCGTCTCGCCGCTCGATTGCATGGGCTGCGGCCTGTGCGTCATCCAGTGCCCGACCGACTCGCTGACGATGATGCCCATCGCCGATGAGCTGGGCGAGCAGCCGGTGTTCGACTACTGCGTGAACGAGGTCTCCCGCAAGCCCGAGCTTGAGGGCACGTCGGTGAAGGCCAGCCAGTTCAAGCGCCCGCTGCTGGAGTTCTCCGGCTCGTGTGCCGGCTGCGCCCAGACCTCTTACGCGCGCTTGGTCACCCAGCTGTTCGGCGACCGCATGTACATCGCCAACGCCACGGGCTGCTCGTCCATCTGGGGCGGTCCGGCGGCTACGTCGCCCTACACGGTGAACGCCGACGGCCACGGCCCGGCCTGGTCCAACTCGCTGTTCGAGGACAACGCCGAGCACGGCATGGGCATGCTTCTGGGCTACGAGGCCGTTCAGGACAAGGTGGTTGTCGATTCCG
>CANEDU010000170.1 GCA_947426355.1 uncultured Adlercreutzia sp.
AGGACTTCAGCCTTGAGGCCGTCATCGAGATGGACCCCGACTTCATCTTCGTCATCCCCATGGGCAACGACGCCGAGGCGGCCATGCGCAACCTGGACGAGGCTACGGCGGCCAACCCCGCTTGGGCCACCCTTTCCGCCGTGCAGAACGGCCGCTACATCACGCTGGATCCGACGCTGTACCTCGTCAAGCCCAACGCGAAGTGGGCCGAGGCCTACCAGGGCCTGTTCGACGACCTATACGGCCAGAACTAGCCCCTCTGCATGAGTGCCCCGCGTATCGCTGAGTGGAATCTATGAGCAGCATTTCGAGGAACATCGTCGTTTTGGCCGTGACCGCCGCCTTGCTGGTGGTGGCCACGGCCTTGGGATTCATGCTCGGTGCCTCGTCGGTGAGCCTGCCGGAGCTGGTGGCCTGGGCGACCGGCGGCGATGTCACCGATGCGGCCCGCAATATCTTGGAGAACGTCCGCACCCCGCGGGTGCTGGCAGCGCTTCTGGCGGGCGCGGCGCTCGCCACCTCGGGTGCGCTCATCCAGGCGTCGCTCGACAACCCGCTGGCGAGCCCCAATGTCATCGGCGTGAACTCCGGCGCGGGGCTGTTCGTGCTTCTGGCCGCCTCGCTCGCGCCCGGGGCGCTCTGGCTCACGCCCTTGGCGGCCTTCGCCGGCGCTCTGGTGACGGCGCTCATCATCTTCGCGCTGTCCCTCGGCACCGGCATCAGCCGCCTTACCGTGGTGCTTGCGGGCATCGCCATCACCACGGTGTTCGGCGCGGGCATGAACACCATCCTCATCGTGGACCCCGACGCCTACATCGGCTCGTCCACCTTCCTCGTGGGCGGGCTGTCCGGCGTGCTCATGCGCGACTTGGGCTGGCCGGCCCTCTATATCGTTGCGGGTGTTGTGCTGGCGCTTGCGGGAGCGTCGAAGCTGAATATCCTCGCGCTCGGCGATGAGGCGGCCCACGGCCTGGGCCTGAACGTGCGCGGAGTGCGCCTCGGCATGCTCGCCGTGGCCGCGGTGCTCGCCGGCGCTGCCGTGAGCTTCGCGGGGCTGCTCGGGTTCGTGGGGCTTGTGGTGCCGCATCTCGTGCGCTTCTTCGTGGGCCACGACAACCGCTGGGTGGTGCCGGTATCGGCCCTGGCCGGCGCGGCCTTCGTCGTGGGCTGCGACCTTCTGGCCCGCGTGATGTTCGCTCCCTACGAGCTGCCCGTGGGCATCCTCATGGCCTTCATCGGCGGCCCCTTCTTCATCTACCTCATCTTGAAGAACCGAGGAGGCGGCCTTGACTGAGCAAGCCGCGGGAGCCTTCGCCCCGTCCGCCCCCGCGCCTGCTTGCGCCGACGCGCCGGCGGGGGAGGGGTGCGCCATCCGCTACGAGGACGTGTCCTTCTCGTACCGTCCGAAGACCCCCTTCATCGAGGGGCTTTCGGCCCACATCGCTGCCGGCGCGGTGACGAGCATCATAGGGCCCAACGGCTGCGGGAAGTCGACCCTCGTGAAGCTGGCTTCGGGGCTTTTGCGCCCGTCGGCGGGGCGGGTGGAAGTGGCCGGCCGCGATACCGGGGCCCTTTCGCCTCGGGAGCGCGCCCGTATGCTTGCCGTGCTCGCGCAGTCCTCGCGCATCCCGCCTATGACCGTGTCTGCACTGGTGGCTTGCGGGCGGCACCCGCATATGGGCCTGGGCGGCCGTCTTGGCCCCCGCGACCAGGAGCTCGTGGAGGCGGCCATGGAGCGTGCCGGGGTGGCCCGCTTCCGCGACCACGACCTGCGCCGGCTCTCCGGCGGCGAGCGCCAGCGGGCCTTTGTGGCCATGACCCTCGCCCAGGATACCGACCTCATTGTGCTGGACGAGCCCACTACCTACCTCGACATCAACGCCTGCCACGACCTCATGGCGCTCGTGCGCGATTTGAACCGCCGCGAGGGCAAGACGGTCGCCATGGTCATTCACGACCTCGATTTGGCCTTGCGCTATTCCGACAACCTCGTCGTCATGCAGAAGGGGAGGGTCGCGGCCCAAGGTCCGGTGGAAGACGTTCTTGCTGCGGGCGCCGTCGGCGACGCCTTCCAAATGGACATCTGCCCCCACGACCGCCTCCGCCCCTCCGAGCGCCCCGGCGCCCCCGACGAAGTCGAGCGGGGCTACGTCCTGTACCCGCGTTGAGGCGACCTGTCCTGAGGACCTCTCTCGAAATGTGGCAAATAACGCCGCTTTGGACAGATTTTTCGGCTCGATATCTCGTCGCAAAATATAAAGCACCAGGTCAGAGCGATGAGCTCTTCCTGTATCCGCGGAAAACCTGTCCAAATCGGCGTTATTTGCCCAATTTGGGAGATGGCGTGCCGGCGAGCACTTGCCCCGAAGCATGGGGGTCTTTTCCTGCTTTCCTTCAAGCAAGCATATCGAGAGGCGTTCCCTCTTTTTCCTCACGGGCTCCGATAAGCGATAGGAGCGCCTGATAGCCTCAGGGGTTGCGCGCGGGCGCGTCAATGCCTACAATGCTGCCTGTGAATTCTGTTTCAGGGCGAGGTGGAAATCCTCACTGGCGGTAAGCGTTCCGGGCGGCATGCCCGGTGGGGCGAAAGCCCGCGCAAGCCCGCGACCCTGCGCTACGGCGCAGGCTGACTCGGTGGAAATCCGAGGCCAACGGTTACAGTCCGGATGGAAGAGGCAGAGGTTCGCGCACCTTCGCGACACCCGCGAGGGCCCGTCAAAAACGGGAAGCGCGACATCAATGAGGCCTGTGTGAATTGGAATTCATGCGGGCTCGTTTTCTTTTTGCGAGGGGAAATGCAGCTCCGGAATAGTCTCCTCGCGAAGAGAAAGAAGGTCCCTCATGGCCAAGAAACCCACCCAGCACCCCGCCGTCGCGTCCTCCACGGTGCGTCCGGCCAAGGCGCCCACGGCCCAAAAGACCATGGCGAACACGAACCGCTGGTCGACCCGCGTGCTTGTGACCATCGCGCTTCTGTGCGCCATCTCGGTGTTGCTGTCCTTCGTGGAATTCCCCCTTCTGCCCGGCGTGGCGTGGCTGTCCTACGACGCCTCCATCATGCCCGCGGCCGTCTGCGGCTTCGCCTACGGCCCGGCCGCCGGCCTTGCTTGCGGCATCATCTCGGTGGTGGCCCACGGCATCCTGTTCGCCGACTTCACCGGCGCGCTCATGAACCTGCTCGTGGTCATCGGCTTCATCTTGCCCTCGGCGCTCGTGTACAAGAAGCTGCATACGCTCAAAGGCGCCATCATCGGTCTTCTGCTCGGCATCGTGCTCGCCGTCATCATGGCCGTGCTCGGCAACTTGGTCGTGACGCCGGCTTGGCTCGGCGTGCCGCTCGATGCCGTGGTGGCCATGATCGTGCCCATCCTCATTCCGTTCAACCTGCTGAAGGGCCTTCTGAACGCCGTGCTGACGCTTGTCATCTACAAGGCCATATCGAACCTTATTACTCCCAAGAAAGACCAGGTTAAGGGCCGTTAATGGAAGAGTCGTTCGTAGAATTTCACGATGCGGGCTTCACCTACGACGGGGCAAGCTTCGTTTTCCGCAATCTGAATCTTGCGGTGCCCCAGGGGCAGTTCGCCTGCCTCTTGGGAGGCAATGGGTCGGGGAAGTCGACGCTCGCAAAGCACATCAACGCGCTGCTTTTGCCCGACGAGGGCGAGGTGGACGTGTTCGGCTGCGACACCCGCGACGTCGAGCAAACCTACTTCATCCGCTCGAACGCCGGTCTCGTCTTCCAGAACCCCGACGACCAGCTCGTGGCGAGCCTCATCGAAAACGACGTGGCCTTCGGGCCCGAGAACCTGGGCATTCCCAACCCCGAGCTGCGCGAGCGGGTGACCCGGGCGCTGGCTGAGGTGGGCCTTATGGGCTTCGAGGAACACGAGACCAACGCGCTTTCCGGCGGCCAGAAGCAGCGCGTCGCCATCGCCGGCGTGCTGGCCATGGACCCGGCCATCCTCATCCTGGACGAGGCCACGGCCATGCT
>CANEDU010000171.1 GCA_947426355.1 uncultured Adlercreutzia sp.
GGTCACCTGGTCGGCGTGCCATGTGAACTGCGGCAGCCGCTGCCCGCTGAAGACCTACGTGAAGGACGGCCAGGTCGTGCGCATCGACATCGATTCCGACGGCGACGACGAGTTCGGCCCCGGCAAGATCTACCAGATGCGCTCCTGCGTGCGTGGCCGCACCAACCGCCAGCGCATCTACAGCCCCGACCGCATCCAGAAGCCGCTTAAGCGCGTGGAGGGCACCAAGCGCGGCGAGGGCAAGTACGAGGAAATCTCCTGGGACGAGGCCATCGACCTGATCGCGACGACCATGAAGCAGATCAAGGAAGAGTACGGCAACGACGCCTTCTACATCCAGTACGGCACTGGCGTGCTCGGCGGCACCGTTTCCAAGTCGTGGCATCCCGACCAGACGGTGTTCGCGCGCCTCATGAACCTGTGGGGCGGCTACCTGCGCCAGTACGCCGACTACTCCACCGGTCAGATTACCTGGGATCTGCCGCTGCTCAACGGCGACGCCTGGTCGAACAACGACGTCATGAACCTCGTGAACTCCAAGAACATCATCTTGTTCGGCAACAACCCGGCCAACACGCGCATGTCCGGCTCGGCCATGCAGTACCTCATTACCCAGGTGCGCCTGGAGAACCCCGAGGCCAACATCATCGTGGTGGACCCGCACCTGTCCGACACCGCCGTGGGCATCGCCAACCGCTGGATCCCCATCCGCCCCGGCACGGACATGGCGCTGGTAGCGGGCATGATCTACTACCTGTTCACCGAGAACAAGCTCGACGAGCAGCTCATCCGCGACAAGTTCGTGGGCTTTTTCTCCGATACGTTCATGGAGGACGTGAAGCTCGCCGAGCCGAAGAGCACGGCATTCATGGGCCTCGACAAGTCCGGCACGCTCATGCCCGACAAGGACATGTCCTACGAGGCGTACCTGAAGGGCACGGGTGCTTACGAGGGAACCGGCGAGAAGACGCCCGAATGGGCCGCGGCCATCACCGGCATCCCCGCCGACACCATTCGCGAGCTTGCCGATATCTTCATGGACCATCCGACGGCGACCATCCAGGGCTGGGGCCCGCAGCGCCACTCCAACGGCGGCAACAACACGCGCGCCATCGGCCTTATCGCGGCCATTACGGGCAATGTGGGCCTGTCCGGCGGCGGTACCGGTGCCCGCGAGGCGGTAGGCGGCGTGCCTTATCCGGTGCCCACGGCCATCCCGTGCTTCCCCGAGAAGAACACGGTGGACGTGTGCGTGTCGTTCTTCGATTGGTACCAGGCCATCGTCGACTACCAGTCGATGAACGATGCCACCTGGGGCATTCGCCACATTGATGAGAACGGCGTTACCAGCTACGCCGAAGAGCCGGGCACCATCAAGCTGAAGGCCCCGATCAAGTTCATTTGGAACTACGGCTCCAACGTCATGATGGGCCAGCATGCCGACATCAACGAGATGCTCAATATCTGCAACCTGCCCGACGAGAAGGATTCCGGCGTGCGCATGATCGTGACCGTCGATCCGTGGCTGACGCCCACGGCCATGATCTCCGACATCATCCTGCCGGGCACCACCCCCTTCGAGGAGGACGACATCATCTCCGGCGGCACCGGCTGGACGGGCTTCGTCTGCATCGAGACCGCGGCCATCGAGCCGATGTTCGAGGCAAAGCCCATTTACGAGATCGTGACGCTCATCGCCGACAAGCTCGGCCTCAAAGACGAGTTCACCGAGGGCAAGACCCAGCTCGACTGGCTCGAGTGGTGCTATGACCAGGGCATGGAGGCCGGAGCCGCCCTGCCCGCCACCTTCGAGGAGTTCCGGAGCACGGGCCTCTTTAAGCAGACCGACGACCACGAGCCGAGCATCGCCCCCATGCCCGATGAGCTCGCCACGCCCTCCGGCAAGTACGAGGTGTTCTCGAAGCAGGCCTTCAACCTCTCGAAGCAGTGGGACCTCACCGGCGACGGCTTCGTCCCCGACGACGGGCTCGACCAGATCACGCCGCTGCCCATCTACTACGACAGCTTCGAGGGCTACGGCGACCCGCTGCGCAAGGACTACCCGTTCCAGCTCATCGGCCACCACTACAAGACGCGCACCCATTCTTCCTACGGCAACGTGGCGTGGATGAGCGAGGTCGCGCCGCAGCAGTGCTGGATCAGCGAGCAGGATGCCGCCAACTTGGGCATCGAGCAGGACGATGTCGTCATCGTGTCCACGGTGCGCGGCCGCTCCCAGATGACCGCGAAGGTGACCAACCGCATGATGCCCGGTGTGGTGAGCATCCCGCAGGGTGCCTGGTACGATCCTGAGAGCCGCGACGCCGCCACCTTGGGCGACCCGTCGGTGCTCGACAAGGGAGGCTGCATCTCGGTGCTCACCTCCATGCGCCCGACGCCTATCGCCAAGGGCAACGGCGTCCATTCTAACCTGTGCAAGATCGAGAAGGCCTAAGAGGGGGACCCGCAATGACTCAATATGGCTTCTATGTAAACACTGACATCTGCATCGGGTGCAAGGCGTGCATGACCGCCTGCTTCGATCGCCAGAACCTCGAAGTGCCCCTGAAGTTCCGCAAGGTGTACGAGTTCGGCGGCGGCGAGTGGGAGCAAGACGATACCGGCGCTTTCACGACCACGTCGTTCACCTACTACGCATCCATGACGTGCGGCCAGTGCGACAATCCGGCCTGCGTGGCCAACTGCCCCACGGGCGCTATGCAAAAGGATGAGGAACTGGGCTTGGTGAACAACGACAAGAGCCTCTGCATCGGCTGCATGACCTGCCAGAAGACCTGCCCCTATCATCATCCCCAGCAGTTCGCCGACGGGCTTTCCTGGAAATGCGTCATGTGCACCGACGAGAGCCCCGATGCCACGCCCGATCCGGCGTGCGCGAAGGCCTGTCCCATGCGCTGCCTCGAGTTCGGCCCCATCGACGAGCTGCGCGAGAAGCATCCCGATGGCGCCAACAAGATCGGCGAGCTTCCCGACGAGACGAGCCCGAATGTGGTATTCTCCCTTCATCGCGATGCCTCGAAGGGCGGAACGCTGATGAACCCGGCGGAAGTTTCCTCCGAAGAGTAAGGGGCTTCTGGCTCACATGAGCGCAAGGGCGCTTCAAGTGTCTAGCAGAAACGCGGCTGGTAGGGTGCAACCTTGCCAGCCGCCTTTTCGAAAGGGGAGGAAATGCAGAGCACGATGACTTCCGAGGAGGCCCAGGCGTGGGAGGCTCTCCTGAATTGGTGTGGATGGGCCCTCTACCACAATCCGTCCGCGGACGATGTCGCGAATTTGGTAGCCGAGAGGGCGGTGTTCGCCGAGCCGCCCTTCACCGAGATAGCGCCTGCGGGCTCGCGAGAGCTTGAGCAGGTGCTCGCCCAGGCCGCCGAAGCGGAGGACGGCACGGCCGATTTGGCCCGTGCGATCCATCTCGACCACACCTATCTCTTCAGAATGACGGGGCAGAGCAAGACGTCCCCCTACGAGTCGGTGTACCGCACCGACGAGGCCATTATGTTCGGCGATACCTTGTTCGATGTGCGCACGCGCCTGGCCGACGCGGGCCTGCGTGTTAATTCCGACCTTAACGAGCCCGAGGACCATGCGGGCCTTGAGTTCATGCTCGCAGGCACGCTCATGGGTCGAGGCGCCGTTGACGAGGCGCGCGCCTTTGTCTCGGAGCACCTTCTCGTGTTCGCGCCGGTGTATCTTGAGAACCTGAGGCAGCGCGCCCAGACCGACTACTATCGCGCTGTGGCAGCGATTTGCGCCGATGCGCTCGCTCGCTTGGCGGTTGTGCTAAAGGCCGAGGCCGTCGAGCAGATTGACGTGACGCGCTACGCCGTCGGGCGCTAGGACGCGCTGTGAGTTTCGAGGGAGTCGGCAGGAAGACGGGGCTTCGCAC
>CANEDU010000172.1 GCA_947426355.1 uncultured Adlercreutzia sp.
ACCCCCCTCGGTCGGGGGCACCGGGTACCCTGATTCGCTCAAACAGTCCTCGCTCTGCGAAACAGCCCACTGGGCTGTTTCGTTCGCTGCGGAACTCGCTCGGTCAGGGCACCCGGTGCCCCCTCTGGGCTCTTCCATTGCAGAAGAATCAGCCAGAGATTCAAACTCATTTGTCGGGGCATCTTCTGACTTGCGCACAGCCTGGTGCTTGAAGGGGGAGGCGCCGACGCAGCGGCCGTTGGAGGACGAGAAGGCCGAGCGCACGTGTTTGTTCGCAGGACGGACCGTCTGCGCCGGGCCCTCCCCCGCTTCGGCGGCTCCTTCGGGCGCAGGCTTTCCGTGCTCCATGAGGGCGTCGTACACCGCCATCTCCAGATCCTCGGCGGTCATCGCCGGGGGCACCAGGCCCGCCTCCTCCCACTCGCACGGCTGCGCCAGACGGCTCTCGCGCGTGGCCCGGCGCACGGCGTCCATCACCAGGGCGATGGCAGCGTCGCGCTGCTCGTCTTCGGAGGCCTCCTCGTCAAACGGCGAGGCGACAGCTTCCACCGCCACCTCCCCATGGGGCAGCTCGGCCGACACGTCCTCGCCAGCCGCCTGGGCCTCTGCAAGCGCGATCACCGCCGCGCGAATCTCGTCTTCCTCGCGCATAGCACTCACCTCCTGCCGAAGCGCCCGCTCTGCGCGGCGCTCCGCATTCGAACCTCTAATCTTCCAGCGACTTCATCAGAAGATCGTTGCGCGTATCGCGCAGCGAGCAGTGCTCGCACATCAGGCAGTCCACCCCGTAGGGGCTGCACGGCACCACCGCGTCCAGCGCGTCCAGGTCGGCTCCTTCCCGCACCAGAAAGTCGCCCACCAGGGCGCGCACGGCCTCCACGGAAAACGTCAGCGTATTCGCCTTGCCCGCGGGCACGCCGTCCACGGCCTCGCGCACCTCGTCTGCCGTGAGCGCCAGGGCCTCCTCAAGGGTGCGCCCCTCGATGAGCGAGCAGGTGACGCTCGCGCAGCCGGTCATGGCCAGGCAGCCGCGGGTTTTAAAGCCTGCGGCCTCAATCACGCGCGTCTTAGGATTTACCCGGGCAAACAGGCGGAAGGCCACCTCCCCGCGCTTCGACTTGCCCACCATGGCCTGGGCGTTCGCTCCTTCCGGACGCCCTCCGTTGCGGTAGTCGGCCACAATGGACAGCAGCTTGTCGGAATACCCTTCCACCTCGTCCATCGACTCGGTCTGGTAGGCATCGGCCGTCCGCAACAGCACGCGCGTGGGCGGCTCGTGGTAGATGTCGCGTTCGCTCATGGGAACCTCTCTTCATGTTCGGCAAGTCGTCCTGTGCCCGAACGACTTGCATCCTCTCTTAGGAAGTTTCCCCTAGGCTACCATGACCCTCCCGCGCAGATTACCCTCTTTCAGGCGATGTCATTTTGCAGATACGTAACAAGATGGTACGCCCAGCTCCTGAAGCCGCCCAGGGGTTATCATGGAGTCAATAGCTCATGCTTTTGCACCGCGTGGGCGCCAGGCGTTCTACGATAGGGGGAATCGGCGCCCAGGCGCACCGCTTCACGAGAGAGAGGAAATATGGGAGCCGTACTCGCCGGCCTAATCGCGCGTCTCAAGACGTTCTGGCCCATGCTCGCCGGCATCGTCTGTGCCCGCGTCGCCCTTATTGCGGCCTGCTACGGCAGCTACGCCGCCACCGACGACGGCATCTTCACCGACGGCGCCATGCTCGTCACCTGCGTCCTGCTCGCCGCGGCGCTGCTCATTCTCGCCCGATCGCGACACATGCTCAGCGACACCGTCGTGCAGTGGACTCTCATAGCCAGCGTCACCGTGGCCGCCGCCTCATCCATGGGACTGTCGGTCCTCGACGACACCGACCCGTCCCTCGTAGGCGTCGCCTTCGCCCTCAGCGTCGTCAGCACCCTGGCCCTCTCGCTGTGCATGTTCTACTGGCTGCGCTGCCTGCGCGGCACCGACGAGGTGACCGCCGCGCTCTTCGTCTTCGGAGCCTTCATCGCCAGCGAGGCGATCGTCTACCTGCTATCGTTCCTGCCACCGCGGGCGCAGAATATCATCGGGGCCGTTCTCGTCGTGTCGCAGCTGGCGTTGCTGGGACCGGCCGCCCTGCGCGACGGCCTGGCCGCCGAGCGACTCCACCGCCGCGCCCGCACGTTCTTCACCTTCGCCCGCAGCTCCATGCAGGACTGGCGCTTCCTCGTGGCGTGCACGGCAGGCATGGGACTCCTCGGCTTCGTGGACGGCTTTCTGCGCGGCTACCCCGACGGATTGCCCATCCTGTTCACGCCTCCCTCGCGCGCCATCTACACTGGTGCGGCCATCGCCGTATGCACCCTGTTCGCCGTCCTTGTTATACGGCGTCGCGAGCGCGTCATGACCGTGGGCATCTTCATCGCCATGGAGGCCCTGGCCGCCGGCTCCCTCATCCTGTTCGGCGCCTTCCCCCTCCGTTGGGAAATCGGCGCCGTGCTCGTGAACACGCTGAACGTGGTCATCCGCGCCTACTGCTGGTACGTCATCATCGCCTTCACCAACTTCGGCAAGCGCGACCCGTACTTCTACGCCATGGGCGGCTGGATCATCTGCTTCGGCTCGCGCTCGGTGGCGCGCATGCTGCTGCACTTCGTGTACCCGCTCACGGGCAACGACCTGCTCATCACCTCGCTCCTCGGCGGTTTGGTGCTGCTCTCGGCCCAGGTAGTGCTTGTGCAGTTCCTCCTGGCCGAACAGCGAGAGGGAGCCTCGGCCGCCGAGGAGCGCGAGGCCCAGGTGGAAGACGAGCTGCAGCGCGCCGAATCCGAGACGGCCTGCACCCAGCGGGCCTTGGCCGAGGCGGAAGAGGCGCTTAAGGCTGTCACGCGCGATGCGGCCGAGCACGAGGCGGCGCGCGTGGCCGAAGCCGTGGCCGCTGTGCAGAAAGCCGCCTTCGAAGCCGTGACCGCGGCCCAGGCCCAGCGCTGCGTGCGCTGCACCGAGGGCTGCTCGCCGGGACATCCCATCATCCGGCCCGAGGCTGCGGGAGCGCCCGGCACCACGCATAGCCCCGCATCCGATGATTCCTCGACCCCCTTCACCGCCACCCTCGCCGCGGCGTCCGAATCCCCCCATTCCGCGTCTTCCCGCGATGCGGGCCGCGAGCGGCACCCCATCGGCGCCTCGCCTTTGGGGCCGAGCGTTCGCACCGCGCGGCACGAGCCAGCCCCCTTATCCGGGGAGGGCGACGGCATCATCAGCGACACGCTGCGCGAGCGCGTGCGGGCCATGGGCGAACAGTTCCTGCTCTCCGACCGCGAGGTAGACGTGCTCACCTTCTACGCCCTCGGCTACACCCAGAAGAAGGTGGCCGAGGAGCTCTCCATCACCCCGGCCACGACCCACAGCCACATCAAGCGCATCTACAGCAAATGCGGCATGCACTCGCGCCAGGAGATCCTGGAATACCTGGCCAGCTACGGAAGGTAAATCACGCCATGGAAGAGAAACGCGAAACCAAGCCCGAGGAGACCTCCGATTCGGCGGCCCGGCGCCCCGCATCCGCCGCAACGCCAAAGCCCACCGACGAGCTGAAGGGTGCGCCGCTCTACCTGCGCTGGCTCGCCATCCTCTGCGCCATCATGGCCGCCTTCTGCCTCGGTGTCTTCATCATCGGCTACAAAGACCCCTCCATCGGCCGCGTCGCCACCTTCGTCGCCCTCGCCATCGCCTGCCCCGCTCTCCTCTACCTCTCCAAAAAGCCTCCGCGACACTAAGGGCAGCCATGCA
>CANEDU010000173.1 GCA_947426355.1 uncultured Adlercreutzia sp.
GCTGGCGGCTGCCAAGCTCGCCGGCAACGATGCCCGCGCCTATTTGGTGAAGACCGCCTTCCAGCCGGATTTCGAACTGAGCGATGCCCGATGCGTGGCCGATTCGCTGGAGATGCCGCTCACGATTATCGAGGCTGACGTGCTCGCTGAAGGCGCCATCTGCGCCAACCCAAAAGACCGCTGCCGGCTCTGCAAGCGCTTCATCTTCGACACCATTCGCGAGGCAGCCACGGCTGACGGCTATACAGTGCTCGTCGATGGCACCAACGCCACCGACGACCCGGCGCGCCGGCCCGGCTACCAGTCCTTGGAAGACTGCGGCGTCGTGTCGCCTCTGCGTCGCGCGGGCATGACCAAGGCCAACGTGCGCCATCAGCTGGCGGCTCTGGAGCGGTCGTTTGGCCTGGCGCCCGGCGCGCTCATGTCCGACAAGCCGAGCTTTCCGTGCCTGGCCGCCTACGTGCCGACCGGCGAGCCCATCACCGAGCAGGCCCTCGCAGAGGCTGCCGAAGAATGCGGGCGGTAAAGCGCGCTTGTCGACGCCCCGTGTTAATACTCGTTTTCCCCGGGCGCGGCCGTCCTTAACGGCGCGCCCTTTTGCTATCATAGGGCAGTTGACTTACTGAATCTTTCGAAGGAGCCCGTGTCTATGACGCAGCATCTTTCCGAGGCCGACGTGCGGGGCATCGCCGAATACGCGCGCATCGGACTCACCGCCGAGGAGGTGGTCGCCATGACTGCCGACCTCAACGCCATTATCGACAGCCTCGCGCCCATCACGGAGTTCGACCTCGAGGGCGTGGAGCCTACGTTCCATCCCATCGGCGACCTCTCCAACGTGATGCGCGACGACAAGATTCGCGGCAGCTTCACTCAAGAGGTGGCGCTTTCCAACGCGCCGAAGCAGGAGGACGGCAGCTTCCTCATCCCGTCCATCTTGGGCGAGGGGGGTGACCGCTAATGGCTCGCGCTTTCGGAGAGATGTCCATCCGCGAGATCCAAGCCGGTCTCGCCGCCAAGGAGTTCTCGGCCGCCGAAGTGGCCCGCAAAACGTTCGAGCGCATCGCCGCCGCCGACGAGGTGGTGCACTCGTTCTTGGAAACCACCGAGGAGCTGGCGCTGGATGCCGCGGCCCGCATTGACGCGGCCATCGCCGAGGGGCGCTTGGCCGAGATGGGCCCGCTTGCCGGCGTGCCGGTGGGCTACAAGGACAACATGAACCTCACGGGCACCCACACCACCTGCTCGTCGAACATGCTGCGCAACTACGTCTCGCCCTATACCGCCACCTGCGTCGAGAACACGCTGCGCGCGGGCGCTCTGCCCATCGGCAAGCTGAACATGGACGAGTTCGCCTTCGGCTCCTCTACTGAGACTTCGGCCTTCGGCCCCACGCGCAACCCGTGGGATATCGAACGCGTGCCCGGCGGATCGTCCGGCGGCAGCGCGGCGGCCGTGGCGGCGGGGCTTGTGCCCGTGACGCTCGGCTCCGACACCGGCGGCTCCATCCGCCAGCCCGGCGCCTTCTGCGGCTTGGTGGCCGTGAAGCCCACCTACGGCGTGGTGTCCCGCTACGGCGTGGTGGCCTTCGGCAGCTCGCTTGACCAGGTGGGCCCTTTCGCCCGCTCGGTGGAGGATGCGGCCCTTGCGCTGAACGCGCTGGCCGGTCGCGACGAGCTGGACTGCACGAGCCAGCCGAGCGAGGTGGACTTCACCGCCAACCTCGCCGAGGGAGTCTCTGGCATGAGGATCGGCATTGTGCCCGCCTTCATGAACGCTCAGGGCCTTACCTCCGAGGTGCGCGCGAAGGTGGAAGAGGCCGCCGCCGCCCTTGAGAAGATGGGGGCGGAGCTGGTGGAAGTGGAGCTTCCCCATGCCCAGGCGGCCATGAGCGCCTACTACGTGCTCGGCCCTTGCGAGGCCTTCAGCAACCTCGCCCGTTTCGACTCGGTGCGCTACGGCTACTGCGATCCAGGTCACAAGGACCTCGGCAGCCAGTACGAGGCCAGTCGCCACGAGGGCTTCGGTGCCGAGGCGCGCCGCCGCATCATGCTCGGCAGCTACCTGCTGTCTGCCGGCGTCTACGAAAAGTACTACTACCCGGCCCAGCAGGTGCGCACCCTCATCACGCGCGATTACGCCGCCGCCTATGAAAAGGTGGATGTGATTTTGTCGCCCGTCGCCCCGCGCACGGCCTTCAAGTTCGGCGAGATCGGCGACCCCACGGAGATGTACCTCTCCGACATGTTCACCATCTCCATCAACATCGCGGGCAACGGCGGCATGTCGGTGCCCGTGGGCCTAGGAGCCGATACGAACCTGCCCGTGGGCGTGCAGCTCATCGCGCCTCCGTTCAAGGACGCGAACATGCTGCGCGCGGCCGCGGCTTTGGAGACGGTCTACGGAGCGGCCCCTGTCGCACCGGATTTCGCCGATGGAAAGGCAGGTGCTTAAGATGAAGACCCTCGAAGAGGTATTCGAGACCTGGGAGGCCGTCATCGGCCTGGAGATTCACGCCGAGCTGACCACGCTGGAAACCAAGATGTTCTGCGGCTGCAAGCTGGAGTTCGGCGCAGCTCCCAACACCCATACCTGCCCGGTGTGCCTGGGCCTTCCCGGAGCGCTTCCCGTGCCCAACCGCGCGGCCATCGAGTCCATCGTGCTGGCGGGTCTTGCCACCAACTGCGATATCGAGAAGCACTCGATGTTCTACCGCAAGAACTACATGTACCCTGACATGGCCAAGAACTTCCAGACCACCCAGGGTCCCATCGCCTTCTGCATGCGCGGGCATCTGGATTTGGACGTGGACGGTCGCGGGGCCTCCGAGCGCTACCGTCTGGACGATTTGAAGCCCGGCGAGACGGACGGCAACATCATGCGCACCGAGGACGGGTACGTGGCCCACGTGGGCATCACGCGCATCCACATGGAGGAGGACGCGGGCAAGATGGTGCACCTCGGCGGCGGCGAGGGCCGCATCGCCGGCGCCACCCAATCGCTCGTGGATTACAACCGCGCCGGCACGCCGCTTATCGAGCTCGTCACCGAGCCCGACCTGCGCACGCCTGAAGAGGCGCGCCTGTTCATGCAGAAGCTGCGCCAGATTTACCTGGCCATCGGCATCTCCGACTGCTCCATGGAAGAGGGAAGCCTGCGCTGCGACGGCAACGTGTCGCTGCGCCGCCGCGGCACCGAGGCCTTCGGCACCAAGACCGAGCTGAAGAACATGAACTCCTTCAAGAACCTGCACGACGGCCTGGCCTACGAGATCTGCCGTCAGGCCGAGGTGCTGGAAGAGGGCGGCGTCATCTACCAGGAGACGCGCCACTGGGATCCCACGGCCAAGCGCACCATCGTCATGCGCGTGAAGGAAACCGCCGACGACTACCGCCTGTTCCCCGAGCCCGACCTGGCGCCCTACGACCTGTCCGATGAGTTCATCGAGGGCGTGCGCGCTAAGCTGCCCGAGCTGCCCGACCAGAAGGCGGCCCGCTACGCTGCCGACTTCGGGCTCACCTCCTACGATGCGCGTCATCTGGTGGACCATCGCGCCACGGCCGACTTCTTTGACGAGTGCATGGCCCTGGCCACGGCCGAGGCCGACGGCAGCAAGTTCGCCAAGCCGCTCGCGAACCTCATCATCAACGATGTGACGGCCTACCTGAACGCCCATGAGGGAGCCTCGTTGGCCGACACGCCGCTTACGGCCGCCCGCGCCGTGGCGCTCGTGAAGCTGCTGGCCGCCGATGCCATTTCCTCGAAGCAGGCCAA
>CANEDU010000174.1 GCA_947426355.1 uncultured Adlercreutzia sp.
GGGCCGTCGATAATGTTAGCCTTACTTTACAAAATTTCGCCCGGCGAGAAAGCACAGGAGCCCCATGAAAGACAAGAAGGCGAAGAAGGCCGCAGCCGACAAGAAGGCAGACAAGCTGAAGCGCAAGAAGAAGCACACCGGCTGCAAGGGTGAGAAGCACGCCGAGGGCTGCAAAGGCTGCAAGAAGGCCAAGCAGTCCCTGAAACTCGAATACTGCACCTGCTGCAAGAAGCACTGCCCGCTCAGCAAACCCAAATGCGGCAAAGGCCGCCGCCTCGCCGCCGCGCTGAAACTGCGCGAGGAGAAGGCCTAGTCGTCCTCGTCGACAATCTCTATCTCAGTCGAGGCGCCATCTGCATCCTTCGCCGCGCGGGCCTCCTCCAATAAGGCCTTCATGGTGGGATTTTTGCGGGTGAGCTTCTTCACCGTGAGATCCTCGGCCTTGTCGTTGGCCAACCTCAGCTGATTCTCACTGCCGATGAGGTTGTCCTTGATTTTCTGCAAGTGATCGATGGATTTATCGATCTCCTCGATGGCCTTCCGAAACTTGTCGCTGGCGATGCGATAGTTGCGGCCGAACTTGTCCTTGAAGTCGGCCAGCTGGTCCTCGAAGTTCGTGACGTCGATATTCTGCTGGCGCACCAAGGCGAGCTCGCGACGGTATTCCAGCGACGAGAGCGCCGCGTTGCGCAGCAACGTGATAAGCGGAATGAAGAACTGCGGGCGAATGACGTACATCTTCTCGTAACGGTAGGACACGTCCGTGATGCCGGCGTTGTACAGCTCGTTCTCGGGCTCGAGCAACGACACGAGCACGGCGTACTCGCAGCCCTTCTTCGTGCGGTCGGCATCGAGCTTCTTGAAATGGGACTCGTTGGTCTTTTTGTGAGTGGAATCGTCGGCCTCGTTCTTCATCTCGAACATGATGGAGACAATCTCGTTGCCGTCCTCGTCGAAGTCGCGAAAGACGAAGTCGCCCTTGGTTCCCTCTACCACCTCGTTGTCCTTCTCGAAGTAGGCGCGCGGGAAGGCCGTGGGGCGCAGGCGGTTGAACTCGATCTCGCAGTGCTGCTCCAGCGACTCGCCGAGCATCTTGGTAGAAAGGCGCGCCTTCATGTCCTGAATGCGCTCGATCTCGCGCTCGCGGTCGGCGATGAGCTCGTCTTTCATCTTCAGCCTCTCGGCGAGCTCCACCTTATGCTCCGCCTCGGCCCGGGAGAGCGCCTCGCGCTCGCGGGCCACCTGGGCGCGCAGATCGTCGCGCTCGCGCTCCACCGCCACCTGGGCATCTTTAGCCGCGGCGTTGGCCTGCTGCACCGCCAGCTGAGTCTCTATCGATGCCTGGGCCCGCTGGCTCTCCAGCTTCTGGGCCAGCTCGTCGCGCTCGCGCTCCACTGCGCGCAAACGCTCGGCCTCAGCAGCCACGGCATCGCTCACGGCCAGCTTGCGAGCCACTTCCGCCTCGCCCTCCTTGGAGGCCAGCTGGGCCCGGAGGCTCTCCACCTGCTTCTCAAGCTCGGCCTTCTCGGTTTGGGCCGTAAGCTGGAAATCCTTCGCCTGGGCCTTGAAGCGCTCGGTCTGGGCGGCCAGCTGCCCGTCGCGCTCGGCAATCTGCGCGCGCAGGGACTCCTCAGCCTTCGAAACGGCCAGCGCCACGTCCTGCTCGCGGGACTTCTCGGCCAAGGAGACGCGGGCGTCCACCTCGCGCTGGAACTCCTGGTCGCGCACTTGGCTCAAAATGGCGGCATAACCGCTCTCGTCCACTGTGAAGGCCTCGCCGCAATGGGGGCATTTGATCTCGCTCATCTCAGCTCGCTCTTTTCTCTTGCGCATTCGATCGAACTCTGCCTGTTTGCTCCATCCTACCAACAAAACGGCCCGAGACAACCGTCTCGGGCCGCAATTTCCCAATACGGCGAAACCCGCCTCGCCTTCACACGGCGGCCCCGAGCATACGTTCTAGAGATCGATGCGCGCAATGCGCTGGTAGTTCTTTAGGCTGAAGCTCGTTGCCTGCCCATCTCCGGCCACGTACAACGTCTCCCCTATGCGCACGCCGCGAACGTAATTGGCACCGCACAGCAACAACTCGTCCTTCAGCACCTCGGAGAAGCCCTCGCTGTCGTTGTAGGAAAAGAGTAGGAAGGCGTCTTCCTCTCCCTCGGTGCCAAAACCCACCAAGCCCCGATCACCCTCGACGTACACCGAGCGATAGTCGCCCAAAGGCGCCGCCCACCACGTCTTTTCCAGCACAAGACTGTCCAGCTCTCGCATCTTGGCGGGATCGGTCACATCGAACATCGTAAGCTTTACGCCATCGAACACCTCGCCCTCCTCGGATGTCGACAGGCCAATGCCCAAAAGGCGTCCCTCGCTGAAAGGATGCAGGTATTCCGAAAACCCCGGAAGCTTCAGCTCCCCGACGATTTCCTATCCCTGCAAAGACGTCTTGTCCACGAGAGTCACGAGCATCGGCAAGTGTTGCAAAGTTTTTTAGGTTTCCTAGCGCTGCACCTGACCTTAGGGCAGGCGGAAGCGCCCGACCCGTCAACCGCCGGGGTAGAGCACATCCACGGAGCGGATGCGGGAGAAGGGAATGCGCTCGCGCACGATCCACAGGTCGCGGTAGATAAGATCGACCTGGCCCACGGCGCCCACGAGAGTGCGGTAGCCGTCCCTCTCGTAGAAGACGCAGCGCACCACATCCCCGCGGGCGAGTCCGGCGATGGCCTCGTCCAGCGCCCGGGCCTCGTCATCGGCCAGGGGCACCCACGGCTCGATCACCCGCTCTTTGTCGCGCACGAGCTCGTAGTAGCCCCGCAGGGCCGCAAAGGGCATGAACTGCCGCGCCCGGTCGGGATGCGGGCGGCCGACGCGCTCGGGCACGGGCCGGTCTATCCCCTGGGCCGCCTCCGAGAGAGACCCAGGGGCGCTCCCGCCCACTTCCTCCCAGACAAGGTCCTCGAAGGCATCTCCCCTAGCCATGATGCCCCCCGACCATCTCGTTGCGCTCGCGCCCGAGGGCGTGCTCCTTCAGGCTCACGCCCTTGATGAGCGCGTTTTTCCCGAACTTCTCCTTCACAGCGAGCACGGCCTCCTGGCGGCGGTGCTCCCGCTCGGCGGCGGCCACGTCGGTGAACAGGTCCACCGAGGCCAAATCCTCGTCCACGAGATTTCCGAAGCCGATGCTTATCTTGCGTATGGTGCGCGCCGGATCCACGGTCTCGCGATACAGGGCCTCCAGGTATCCGTAGAGCTTCGCGAAAGAGTTCGTGCGCTCGAGAATCTTGCGCGAGCCGCCGCCGTGGGGATGGGCGCCGCCGATGCGCCGCATGCCGTGACCGCCTTCGAAGGCCTCCCCTGCCTCTTCGTGCTCGTCTTGGCTGCGCGCGTAACTCACATGCAGCGAGATGTGGTCGGTAACCAGGCGCTTTCCCACCAAATCGAGCACCGAGTCGTCCACCATCTCGCGCATGACCATGAGCGTGTCGTCGAAGTTGTAGCCGCCGGGCAGGATCTGGCCGTTCATGAGCGAGCTGCTCTCCGGCTCGTAGGCCTTGATCTCGGCGATGGTGCAGGGCTCAACGCCCCAGGCGTGATCGATGAGGTACTCCGCGTTCACGCCGAACTCGTCGTAGAGCACATCCGGGTCCATCTCGGTCACGCCGCGCAAGTCGAACACGCGGTACTTCGCCAGCCGCCGCGCGATGCCCGGGCCGATGTTCCAGATGTCGGTGATGGGCCGGTGCGGCCAGATCTGCTCGCGGAAGG
>CANEDU010000175.1 GCA_947426355.1 uncultured Adlercreutzia sp.
TATGGGCAACCGCCAGCAGAAGCCCGACGCGAGCCTGGCCTTGGCCGATGCCGAGCCGCGGCTTATCGAGGCGCCCCCTGCGGCCGAGGCCTTCGAGCACATGTTCCCCCGTTACGAGGGCGCCGATGAATAAGGCCCCGTTCGGCTACGCGGTCGTGAACCTCGGCTGCAAGGTGAACCGCGTGGAGGCCGACGGCTTCGAGCGCTTGCTCGCCGAGCGCGGCGGCATCCCGGCGCCCGAGAGCGCGGCGGACCTCATCATCGTGAACACCTGCACGGTCACCGGCGAGGCCGAGAAGAAGACCCGCAAGGCCGTGCGCCACGCGCTTTCCGCCGCCGAGACCGCCAAGGTCGTCGTCACGGGCTGCGCAACGGAGATAGATGCCTCAACCTACGAGGCCATGGGCGACCGGGTCACCGTGGTTCCGAAGGCCCGCATGGCGCTGTATCTGGAAGAGGGAGCGTTTCTGTCGCAGCTTCCCGAGAGGCGCGCCGAAGGCGCGAAGTCGAAGGATCCCGCGACCCTCCTCCCAACGGACGGGCGCACGCGCATCGGCATCAAAGTCCAGGACGGCTGCGACAACGCCTGCACCTACTGCATCGTGCACGTGGCCCGCGGGCGCACGGTGAGCCGCCCGGCCGACGAGGTGGTTTCCGAGGCCGTCGCCCTTGCGCGGGCGGGTGTGCGCGAGATCGTGCTCACGGGCATCAATCTGGGGTCCTACGACGCCGACGGCTGCGATCTGGCCGATCTCTGCCGGCGCCTGCTGGAGGAAACCGCCGATTTGCACGGTCCCGGCGAGAATCCGTGCCGCTTCCGCATCGGCTCCATCGAGCCTATGGACGTCTCGATGGACTTCATCGGTCTTCTGGCCGAGGCCGAGGGCCGTATCTGCCGGCATCTGCACCTGCCTTTGCAGTCGGGCTCATCCCGCGTCCTGCGCGAGATGGCGCGCCCCTACGACGCCGATGAGTACCGCCAGCTCGTGGACTACCTGCGCGCCATGGTGCCAGAGATAGCGCTCACCACCGATGTCATCGTGGGCTTTCCCGGTGAGACGAAAGACGATTTCGAAGACACCTGCGCGCTTTCGCGTCACGCCGCATTCAGCAAGATCCACGTGTTTCCGTACTCCATGCGCGAGGGGACTCCGGCCGCCGAGCGCACCGACCAGGTGGCGCCCGCCGTGAAGGCCGACCGCGCTTCGCGCCTGCGCGCCCTCTCCGAAACGCTCGCCGCCGCCGACCGCACGGCCCGGGCGGGCACCGTCGAGCTCGCCCTCGTAGAGCGGCCCGGACACGCCACCACCGAGAGCTATCACGAGGTGTTCGCGCGCGAGGACGCCCCCGCAGGCAGCCTAGTGCCCGTGATGATGTAGCCCCGGCGCTCGTGGGGAGGACCGAAGCACCGGGGCCTTCATCGCAGGCTGTTTTGCTGAACCGTCAAGGTCCGCGGGCGAAGGCGGAGCGTCTGCGGATTTGGGACGCTATTGGGCGGCGAGGGCCTTGCCGATCATACGGGCGAAGGTGATGGAGCGGCCACAGCAGTTGCCCGTGGAGAGGTTCGGGTACGTGCCCGCGTAGTAGGAGCCGGAATCCACGCCGGCCACGTAGAGCCCCTCGATGGGCGCGCCGTTCTCGTCCATGGCCTGAAACTGCTCGTTGATGGTGATGCCGTCCAGAGTGCACAGCAGGTAACCTGAAGTGCGCACGCCATAGAAGGGGGCGGTACGCAGGGGCGAGAGCCGGAAGGCCTCCTTGCCGAAATCGGGGTCGACCTGGTTGTCGTAGTTCTCGTTCTGGCGCTCCACCGTACTGGCGAAGGTATCGACGGGAATCCCCAGCTTTTCCGCCAGCTCGGGGATGGTGTCGGCTTTGACGATATAGCCCTCGTCGATGAGCTTCTCGTTGAAGTCAAGCACCCAGGAAAGCTCGCGGTTGGTGGGGGCTCCGTTCTCGAAGGGGAACAGACGCGCGCAGCCATGAATGTCGAACTGCTCAAGGTAGGTGACGAAATCGGAGTCCCATACGTCGACGATGGTCTGGCCCGGCTGCGTGAGGGCGGCGTTCAAGACGTAATCGTAGGGCGCCGACTCGTTGATAAAGCGCTCACCGCAAAGGTTCACCTTGAGCCACGGGTTCGAACCCATCCAAAACAGGCGACCCTGGGTCTGGGAGCCGCCCAGCTCGTCGGGCTTCACGGCCACGCGGTCGAAGACCATGGCCGAGTGGATCTTGTCCGGGACCGCCCCAGCCCAGAGGCAGGCCTTGATTCCGTCGCCGGTGGTGCCGTCGACGGCACGCGACGAGGACATTTTGGCGAGTGTGTGCGGCTGGAGCGCCTCGAGCATCTCCTCGTTCCTCGCGTAGCCGCCGGTGCATACGATGGTTCCCTTTGCTGCGTTGATGCGGATGTACCCGTCTGGGCCATCGGCGATGGCGCCCGTCACCTTGCCATCCTCGTGCTCAAGCTTGACCAGGGGAGTGTGGAAGCGGAAATCGACCCCCAGCGACGAGGCGTAGTCGCCCAAGACGATTTTGCCGTTCACGACATCGCTCTCGCCGGAAAAGTCGGCGTCAGCTGGCCAGCTGGGAATGTGGCCTGTCGCCCAATGGCGGTATGTGGTCTCAGGCGTATTGTTCGCCGCCTCGAAGAACAGCTGGAATCCCGCCTCTTCCAGGCGGTCCTGGTACCAGTCGACGACCTCGCCGGAGTTCTGGGCCCAGAGGTGGTAGAGGCGTGGGTTTACATAGCCGCTCGCATAACGGGTGAGGTCGTTGCAAATCTCGTTCTCGTCGATCTGGCATCCGGCTTCCTTCTGAAGACGACTGTTCACGGCGCCCAGGTTGTCGCGCACCCCGCCGCCTATCGAGCCCTTCTCGAGGCAGACGACGCGCGCTCCACCCTCTGCCGCCGCGCAGGCGGCGAAGAGCCCCGATGTGCCGGCTCCGCAAACGAGAACGTCCGTTTCCAGGGTCTCGACGATCTTCTCCTCGGGAATTTCGGGCTCTGCCCCCAGCCAATCGGCTCCCGTGGATGACAGCTCCTTGGTTGAAGCGGGTTCCGGGGCGCAGCCCGCCAGTGCGCTTGCGGCGATGATCGTCGTCGCGCCCAACCCCATAAAGGCTCGGCGGCTCATGGACGACGAGGTGCGCTGGAAATTGTGGTTCGTCATGGTTCACTCCTTCGTTCACGTGTTGTGCGGCCGCCGGCTGATTGCGACCGCCCCTCATCGCAAAACCCTACCGCCGCTGAGGGGGAATTACGTCACGCCGGGCATGTGAATCCCCTCATACGACCCGAGTGATTTCTCCCGTACAGCCCGCTCAAGCGTACCGATTTGCTAAAATCGGAGGGCAATGGAAGGTTGGGCATCGGATTGACCGTCGGAGGGGGCGTTTCATGGCCGAAGAGAAGGAGCGCATAGCGCGGGAATCTTCGCGAGGGGCTCATTTCGTTGTCTGCTTCGTGGGGTTGGTTCTCTCCTTTTCTTCTGAGTGGCTCTTAAACTACGCGGCCTTCCCCGTTTTTGACCTCGTGTATTTTTGGACTCGTGAGGCGAGTGCGGTTATGGGTGGCCTGGCGCTCAGCGCCGTGGCCATCTTTTCGTTCTGGCACCCCGACGCGTTCACTTCTCGCAGGATTCTGGGAGGAATGCTTCTTGCCTTAGGGCTTGGAGCCGCGGCTTTGGCTGCGGGATTTGCCGGCGGTATGCCAACTGCGCTCGTATGCGGCGCCGGGCTTCTCACG
>CANEDU010000176.1 GCA_947426355.1 uncultured Adlercreutzia sp.
GCGACCTCCGCCTTGAGAGGGCGGCGTCCTAAACCGCTAGACGACGGAGCCACGTTGTGCGCTTCATAAAGCCGGGAGGGGTTTAGCCTCCCGGCCCGATTTCCCTGGTAGCTCCGACCGGATTCGAACCGGCGACCTCCGCCTTGAGAGGGCGGCGTCCTAAACCGCTAGACGACGGAGCCACGTAATGCGTTCTGCGAAAAATGGCTGGGGTGGAAGGAGTCGAACCCTCACATACGGCACCAGAAACCGCTGTCCTGCCATTAGACGACACCCCAACGACACTTCTTCGCGAAACCGCAAAAGCGGTAAGCGCAAGTGAGTATGTTACGGAAGCTCCCCCGCCCCGTCAAGTCCCAATTTCGGGAATTCTCAAAAATGCGGGGAATGGCGGGGAACGTCCTTCCGACGAGAGGACCGCGGCTCCTTCATCTTCGATTGGGTCTCAACCTAGAGACGCGGCGTGCTCCACTCGCACGGATCGGGTGCGGCAAGCGAGCGGATGCCCTGGATGATGATCTCCACACCGTGGGCGAAGGCATCCTCGGTGTAAGCGTCGCCGACAACGGACTGCCACAAAGGCCTGCTCGAGGCGTCGCCCTTCCCCGCCAACTCCGTCGCGGACTGCGCATTCCAGTAACGCATAGCGAGCGTGTTGCCGACGAAGCCCGTGAGGTAGGCGTCCACGAGGGCCCACGCCTGGCGCAGCACCGGTTCGGGCATGCCCTGAGCCAGATGCAGATTCACGATCTTCTCGGTATGCTCGGCCAATCCCTCATAGCCCGCAGAAGGGTTTACCTCGATGGAGGCGAGCTGCGGGTGCGCCACTTCCATACGATAGATGGATCCCATGGTACGGCGCATGGTGTCGTCCCAGGCCTCGCCGGGAACAGGATCGGTATCCATGGCGGTCATGAAGCGCTCGAGCACGGCAGCGAGCAGGGCCTCTCGCGAGGGAAAGTAGCCGTACACGGCCATGGCCGACACGCCGAGCTCCCGTCCGAGGGAGCGCATGGTGAAGGCGGCCAGGCCCTCGCGCTCGATAAGCTCGGTGGCGATCTCGACGATGCCCTCGGCCGTGAGAGCGGCTCGCTGCGCCTGCTTACCTTGCTCGGCCATGGGGCCTCCCCTTCCTTAGTGCCATTCGCTGATGCAGCTCGTCAGTATAGGCGAAGCGGCGCGCCGTAGCCGACGCGCCGCCTCTCGCTCATCTTAAATTAAGATTGCAGCCCCCTAGACCGCGCCCAGACCCTGCTCGGGGTTGTGGGGCCAGCTGTGGCACTTGGTGCACTGGTTGTCGGTGACCTCCTTATCTCGGGCGTGGCAATTCACGCAGGAGTTGGGGCCGCCGTGAATGGAGCCGTGGGGGTTCGACAGACCGTAGTCGGCCGTAGCCTCGGCCAGGGTCTCGTAGGATCCGCCGTGGCAGGACAGGCACTGCTCGTCGGAAACGTACAGGCCATCACCGGTATCTGCCATCTCGGTATGGGCGTCACCGGCGCCGGCGTCCTTCGCGGGCTCGGCGGCCGGGGCACAGGCGGCCAGAGCCGCGCAGAGGGCCACGACGCAGGCCATGCCGGCCAGCTTGATCATGTTCTTCTTCATAGGACTACTCCCCCTTCATCGCATGCTCGGCAGCCACGTAGCCGAAGGTGATGGCGCGGCCGATGGACGTTCCCGGAATATGGCGCGGATAGTTGCCCGCGAAGAAATTGCCCGAGGCGTTGCCCACGGCGTACAGGCCGGCGATGACCGTATCATCGGTGTCGAGCACCTGGCAGTCGCCGTTGATGGTCAGGCCGCCCCCCGTGGCCAGCACGCAGCTGTTGGTGGTCAAGGCGAAGAAGCGCTTGCCCGTGAACGGCATGGTCGTTGCCAGGTCGCGGTTGAAGTCCTCGTCGACGCCGCCGGCGAAGAAGCCGTTGTAGCGCTCGATGGTGGCGGCGAGGTTGTCCCCGTCGATACCGCAGGCTGCACCCAGCTCCTGGGGCGTGGCGCCCTCGAAGAGCCAGCCCTTGTCCTTGAACTCCTGGATAGTGGCGTCGTCGCCCATGCCCTCCATCATGTTCTCGTCGAACACCTGGAAGCAACCGGCGCCGTAGCCGGGCTGGGCGTTCTGGGCATTCGACACCGCCTGGAACGGCAGGTCCTCGCGCACGAAGCGCTTGCCCTCGGGGTTGATCATGAGCCCGAAGTAGACGGCGTTCCACGTGCGGGCATCGAAGAACGAGTCGGGGTTGCCCCAGCGGAAGTTCATGACCGGCTGTGGGCACGGATCCATCTGAGCGCCCACCTTAAGGCCCATGAGGTGGCCGTCGCCCGTGGTGCCCCAACCGGGATTCCACCAGCTGGAGGTAGCGTAGTCCTCGGGGCGAGTCCAAGCTTCCATAAGCTCAGGGTTGGCATCGTAGCCGCCCGTGGCGAGGATCACGCCCTTGGTGGCGTTGATCCGGCCATAGGTGCCGTCGGCGTTCTTCACGATGACACCGGTGACACGATCGCCCTCGCGCACCAGCTGCACGGCCGGCGTGGAGAAGCGCAGCTGGAGGTTATCGTAGAGCTTCGCCACCTCCTGCATTTCCAGGCACACATAGATGCCCGAGTAGCCGGAGCGCACGCCGGCATCGGGCGGCAGGCAGGGGCTGTCGTAGAAGCCGAGCTCGGTGGGAATGAGATTGGTCACGGCCGGCATGCCGTTGGAGGAGGGAGCCTCCTCAACCGGCGTGATGACAAAGCCGTTGGCGCCCTTGTCGAGCATGGCCTGCCAGAAGTCAGCGGCTTCGCCGGAGCGATCCACATAGGTGCGGATGGGCTCGGGGCGCACGCGCCAGTAGGCGGCACGGTACATCTCATCAAGCAGGTGCACCTTGTTGATCTCGATGCCCTCCTGACACTTGGCGTTCACAGCGCCGAAGCACTCGAAGCAGCCACGGCCCTTGGTCATCTTCTCGACGCAGATAACGTTGGCGCCCTCCTCGGCGCCCTTCAGGGTCGCCATGAGGCCAGCGATGCCGGCGCCCACAACCACCAGGTCGCACTCCTCGGTGGCTCCGATCTCATCGGCGGCGATCTCGCGATCCTCGAAGCCCACCGGCCCGCGAGGGCCCGGACAGGCCGCCTTCCTCACGGGCACCCAGCTGGTCTCACACGCCAGACCGTAGGCGCTCTCGGCTGCGGCGCTCTCCTCGGCAGCCACCGCCACGCCCACTCCGCCCAGGGCGGCCATCGCACCAGCGGCGACGCCCATGGCGCCGGCACCGCGCAGGAAATCGCGCCGAGAAACGCTTCTCTCCTTCATGGTTCCTCCTTCTCTCCCCGAACCCATCTTTCGAGTTCGCCAAATACCTCAGACCCGCCCTTTCCTTCGTTGCTACGCGGGCCTTACACTGTAAAGTAAACAGCGCAGCACGAATAATAACCTCTTTACTTTACATTGTAAAGACTCTGAGAGGGCAAAAAAAATCCCGCCGGACGGCGGGAGGGGTGTGGTCCGAGAAAAATCTGCCTAACAGGGCGCGGGGCCCGGATAGCGCCACATGTGGTTGAGCGGGCCGCTGCCTCGCCCCAAGTCCAGACCAGCCGCCAAGGCGCCGGCCACGTAGGCCTTGGCCTCGCGCACGGCCACATCGACGGCAAAGCCCTGGGCCAGGTTGCAGGCGATGGCCGAGGAAAGGGAGCAGCCCGTGCCGTGGGTGTTGCAAGTCTCGATGCGCGGCCCGCGCAGCCAAATGTGCTCGCCGTGGGCCAGG
>CANEDU010000177.1 GCA_947426355.1 uncultured Adlercreutzia sp.
GTGTGGGCCGTGAAGATGCGCGCCTCGGAGAGCGGGCAGCCCTCGTGCTGGCACAGGGAGCGCAGAGCCTCGTTGGCGGCCAGGTAGCGTTCGCGGCGGGCCACGGCCTCCACGTTCTCGCGAGTGCGCTCGGCCTCGACGGCGATATCGATGGCGCAGATGAACAGCGGGATGTCCAGCGCCTCGGCGAGTCGCTGCACAAAGCGCTCGTCAGCGTCGGCTTCTTCGCCGCGCAGCTTGTGGTTCACATGCAGCATGGCCACCGGGCCCACGGCCCCCTCTTCGCGCAGGGCAGCGCCCACATACGCGAGTGCCGTAGAGTCGGAGCCGCCCGACACCATGAGCAGCACGGCGGCGTCGCTTGCAGCCAAGTGATGGTCGGCAATGGTTGCCTTCGCCTTCTCAAGCACGTTAGTCATTTCTCTTCTCCAGCATCACGATGGATTCCACATGGTCGGTATGGGGAAACATGTCCGCCGGGCGGATGGCGCACACCTCGTAGCCCTCGGCGACCAGCTGCCGCACGTCACGGGCCTGAGTCGTGGGGTTGCACGAGATGTAGACGATGCGCTCGGGGGCCAAAGACGCCGCGGCGGCAAGGAACGCGGGCGTAGAGCCCGCACGGGGCGGGTCCATGAGCAGCACGAGCGGCTTTGGGCGCTCGCCTGAAGCCGCCAGCTCCTTCATGAAGGCAGTAGCGTCTTGGGCCACGAACTCGGCATTTTCCACGCCGTTGTGACGGGCATTGTTGGCGGCATCGCGGATGGACGAGGCCACGGAATCGACGCCGATGACGCGTGTGGCGCCGCGCTTGGCAGCTACCAGGCCAATGGTGCCCGTCCCGCAGTAGGCGTCAATGACCGTCTCGGCACCGGTGAGGTTCGCCAGCCGGATGGCCTCGTTGTAGAGCACCTCGGTCTGCGTGGCGTTCACCTGGTAGAACGACTGGGACGAGATGCGGAAGGACAGCCCGCACAGCGTGTCCAGAATGAACCCGGGACCGAACAGCGTGCGCTCCTTATCGCCTAAGATGACGTTGGTCTGGCGCGTGTTCACGTTCTGTACGATAGTGGTGATTTCGGGCACGCGGCGCTTGAGCTCGCGGCAGAAGGCCTTGGACGCGGGAAACTCGTCGCCATTGGTCACCACGGTGACGAGCACTTCCCCGCTCTCGTGTCCTACACGCACCACCGCATGGCGCACAAATCCCGTGCCGGCATCCTCGTCATAAGGCGCCATGGACCAGCGGGCCATAATGTCGCGGATGGCAAGCGTCACGTTCTTGGCCGTCTCGTTCTCGATGGCGCACGCATCGGTGGGCACGAGGCGGTGACTGCCCGGCGCGTACATGCCCGTAAGAATATCGGTCCGGGCAAGCTTGGCGTCTTTCCCCTTGCGCTTCTTGCCCCGAGCGGGCGCATAGGGAGAAACGACTTTGTTGCGGTAGTGGAAGGGGTCTTCCATACCAAGAATCGGCAGCAGCGCGTCAGCGGAGGCGATGTCTTCGAAAAGGGCGGCGACTTCGCGCTCTTTGGCGGCAAGCTGCTCGGCGTAGGGCACGCTCAGCTGGCTGCATCCCCCGCAGCGGCCGAACACCGGGCACAAGGCGCAAGGCTTAGCGGCGTCGTTACTGGTGTGTTTCGGCTTGTTGTCATGTTTTCTCATCATAGCCCCATTTTGACATAATGGACGCAACGGAAAAGGAGGCAATCATGAACTTCATTATTCGCTGGATCGTCACCGCCATCGCTGTGGGCGCCGCCGTGTGGCTCGTGCCCGGCGTCGAGGTCATCAACAACGGGTCGTCATGGGCGGGCATCGTATTCTTCGCGCTCATCTTGTCGCTCATCAACATGTCCATCAAGCCGATCCTGCAGGTGCTATCGCTGCCAGTCACCGTACTCACGCTGGGCATTTTCTACATCATCGTGAACACGCTTCTGCTCTATATTGCCGCATGGCTCGCTAACGGGCTGTTCGGCGCGGGCTTCTACATCGCCAGCTTCGGCAGCGCCTTCGTGGCCTCTATCGTCATCTCCATCGTGTCCGCTTTGGTGAACAGTCTGGTGGGCAACGAGGCCTAAAGGCCCCTCGGGTTTTTGCGCGCCCGTCTCTTGCAGAGATGGGCGCGTCTTTTGGCAAAAAAGTTCGATTTGAGGCGCAGCAAGCAGCAGAGAACAGCGCTTCAAGGCGTTAGCTCCCTAGAAAATGCCTTTCTAGGGAGCTTTTTCTTCGCTCAAGCGATGTCATTGCGCCTCAAATCGAACTTTTTTGCCAGCGCACGCCGGTTTTGCTGCAAAACGTTGGGCCCGGTAGAGATTGCTCAGTCTCTACCGGGCCCACCCGTTTGGCTCGATCGCTCGCGCCTTGCTGCCACATCAATAACAGTAGCGATGCGGCAGCCGTTCACTAAGCGAAACGCTCATCTGTTGCGCTCGCGAAAAGAAGCGGTTCCCTACTCGCTGCGCAGCGCCTCCACCGGGTCTTTGCGAGCGGCAGCCATAGCGGGGAACAGGCCGGCCACAAAGGAAAGGAACACGCTGATGGCCACCAGAATCACGCCCGCTGTCACCGGCAACAGGGCAATGTCGGGCACGTCCAGCATTGCGTAGACGATGGCATTCGCCGGAATGCAGGCCAGGGCCACCACACCCACGCCGATCAGGCCTGCCACCAGGCCCTCGATGATGGTCTCGGCATTGAACACGCGGCTGATGTCGCCCTTAGACGCACCGATGGCGCGCAGGATACCGATTTCCTTCTTGCGCTCGAGTACCGAGATGTAGGTGATTATTCCTATCATTATGGAGGACACAACCAGGGATATGGCGACAAACGCTATCAGGATATAGCTTATGGCGTTGATGATAGTGGTAACGCTGCTCATCATTATGCCCATGATATCGGTGTACTGTATGCAGAGGTCGTCCTCGCCCGCGTCGGTCTTACGCTGATTATAGTCATCGATTATGTCAGTGATGTACTCCTTTGACTCAAAGTCTATGGGGTAAATATTTATGGAGCTTGGGCTGTCAAGGTCGGACACGCCCATTACCGCAAGGTTTTCCTCGTAGGTAGATCTTGAAACGGTGGGAGCGGAGCTTTCTTCCTCCTCCGCGTTCAGACCAAGCTGCTCCCCGAAGGAAGCTGCTATCTGGTCGTCGGGCATACCCATCTGCTGAGCCGTCAGTATCTGCTCCGTCATCATTGCCTGCGTTTCGGGGTCGAGTGTGGCAATATACGCCTGCAATTCCTCCATGGTCATCGCGGGAGCGGCGTTTTCGGGTTCCGTTTCGGTTTCCTCCGCGTTGGGGTCGGCAAAAGGAAGCCCCGTAAACACGTCGGTATCGGGATCGTCCTTTTGCGCTTTAACGATATCGCTGTCGTTCACCTTGTTGATAAGGTGAGTCATAAGCTCCGACTTATAGCCGATAGAGCCTATCTCGTTAGCCGCGGCGGTGCTGTCCGCGGGACGGATGATTCCCACTATCTCAATGTCCTCGGAGTTATCTATCTGTTTGGTCATAAAATCGTCGTCGGAGCTTTTGTCCACCCATACGCCGTTCTCCTCGGCGTAGTAATCGGTATTCACAAACAGCTTGAATTTCAG
>CANEDU010000178.1 GCA_947426355.1 uncultured Adlercreutzia sp.
GCAAGGACGGCGCCATCTCCGTCGAGGAGTCCCAGACCTTCGGCATCGAGATGGACCTCGTCGAGGGCATGCAGTACGAGCGCGGCTACATCTCCCCCTACATGGCTACCGACATGGAGAAGATGGAAGCGGTGCTGAAGGACCCCTTCGTGCTGCTGACCGACATGAAGATCAACTCCATCCAGGACATGGTTCCGCTGCTGGAGGAGATCATGCGCGCCCAGCGCCCGCTGTTCATCGTCGCTGAGGATGTCGAGGGCGAGGCGCTCTCCACCATCCTGCTGAACCGTCTGCGCGGCACCCTGAACGTGGTCGCCATCAAGGCTCCCGGCTTCGGCGACCGCCGCAAGCGCATCCTCGAGGACATCGCCGTGGTCACCGGCGCCCAGGTCATCGACAAGGACTTCGGCATGACCATGGCCGACGCCACCATGGAGATGCTCGGCACCGCCAAGACCGTCAAGGTCACCAAGGACACCGCTCTTATCGTGGATGGCGCTGGCAAGAAGGAAGACATCGAGAACCGTATCCAGATCATCCGTGCCGAGCTCGAGCGCGTCGATTCCGACTTCGACCGCGAGAAGGCCCAGGAGCGCCTGGCCAAGCTCTCCGGCGGCGTTGCCGTGCTGAAGGTCGGTGCTGCCACCGAGTCCGAGCTGAAGGAGAAGAAGTCCCGCATCGAGGACGCCCTGCAGGCGACCCGCGCGGCCGTGGAAGAGGGCATCGTCGCCGGCGGTGGCGTGGCTCTCGTGGACGCCATCGACGCTCTGGATTCCGTCGAGGCTGCCGACAAGGACGAAGAGGTGGGCATCAACATCATCCGCAAGGCCATCGAGGCCCCGATGCGCGCCATCGCTCAGAACGCCGGCTTTGAGGGCTCCGTCGTGGTCGAGAAGGTGAAGAGCCTGCCGAAGGGCGAGGGTCTGAACTGTGCCAACGGCGAGTACGGTAACATGATCGAGATGGGCGTGAACGACCCGGTGAAGGTGACCCGCACCGCGCTGCAGTCCGCTGCTTCCGTGGCCGCCCTCATCCTCATCACCGAGGCCACCATCAACGAGATCCCCAAGGAGGGTCCGGACCTGTCCGCTCTGGCCGGCGCCATGGGTGGCGGCGGCGGAATGTACTAGGCCTGGGGCAAACGAACCTTGCACACGGCTTATCCGCACAACCTACTAACTCGCAGAAGGGCGCTCCGCAGGGGCGCCCTTCCCGTTGCGCGCGAATGCTTCTGGCCCAAATTCTCGAACGGCCGATTCGCCGCCAGCCCTCTTTTCGTGGGCGTTTTCGGCGGCCATTCCCAAGGCGCTCGCAATCTCTTAAGATGAGACGATACGCGAAAAGGACCCTTATGCCCCGAGGAGGTTCGTTGTGGAATTGTTGGAGGAGCGCATTCGGCGCGATGGCGTGGTGAAGCCCGGCGGGGTGCTCAAGGTGGACTCGTTCTTGAACCACCAGATGGACATCGAGCTGTTCGCCGCCATGGCCGAGGAGTGGAAGCGCCTGTTCGCGGACAGGCCCATCAACAAGATTCTCACCATCGAGGCCTCGGGCATCGGCATTGCTGCTGTGGTGGCGCACCATTTCGGCGTGCCCGTGGTGTTCGCGAAGAAGACCCAGTCCATCAATTTGGACGGCACCATGTACTCCACGCGCATCCAGTCGTTCACCCACAACCGCATCTACGACGTGATCGTGTCCACGCGCTTTCTTAGCCCCGATGACCACGTGCTCATCATTGACGACTTTCTCGCCAACGGCTGCGCCCTGCGCGGTCTGCTCGAGATTTGCGAGGCAGCGGGAGCTGCGGTGGAGGGCATCGGCATCGCCATCGAGAAGGGTTTCCAGCCCGGTGGCGACGAGCTGCGCGAGGCCGGTTACGACCTGCAGTCGCTCGCCATCGTAGAGGCCATGGATCCCGAAACCGGCACCATCGAGTTTCGCTCATGAGCGAGAAGAAGCCTGTGGAAAGCGAGGGCGGCGTCGCCTTCGTGGATAAGAAAGTGAAGGCGCTGGCGACCCTCGACGGCGACATCGGCTGGCTTGCCGCCTTCCCCTACGGTCTGCAGCATGTGCTCGCCATGTTCGTGGCGAATCTTGCGCCTATCGCCATCATCGCCGCGGCGGCGGGGCTTCCCGAGGACATGCGGGCGGTGCTCATCCAAAACGCCATGTTCATCGCCGGCATCGGCACCTTTGTGCAGCTGTTCACGTTGTGGCGCGTGGGCAGCGGGCTGCCCATCGTCATGGGCATCAGCTTCACCTTCGTCTCGGTGGCCTGCACCGTGGCGGCCACCCAGGGCTACGGGGCGCTTATGGGGGCGGTCATTGTCGGCGGCCTCATCGAGGGTGTACTCGGCCTCGTTGCCCGCTATTGGCGGCGCATCATCACGCCTATTGTGGCGGCGGTGGTAGTGACCTCTATCGGGTTTTCGCTGCTCGGTGTGGGCGCGGCCTCCTTCGGCGGCGGCACCGGTGCCGAGGATTTCGGTAGCGCAACGAATCTCATGTTGGGCACGGTGTCGCTTATCGCCTGCCTGGCGTTTCAGGGCCTCGCCAAGGGCGCAACCAAGCAGCTCTCCGTCCTTTTCGGCCTGATTGTGGGCTATTTGGTGGCCATTCCCCTCGGCAAGGTGGACTTCTCCGCCTTCGTCGATGCGCCGCTGGTCTCGCTGCCGGGCGTGATGCCCGTGATGCCGGAATTCAACCTGAGCGCCATTATCACCGTGACCCTCATCTTCCTCGTATCCGCCACGGAAACGGTAGGGGATTGCTCAGCCCTTACCGCGGCGGCTCTGAAGCGGCACCCCACGGACAAAGAGCTTTCCGGCGCGGTGACCGCCGATGGCGTGGTGAGCTCGCTGGCCGGTGTGTTCGGCTGCTCCCCGGTAACCTCGTTCTCGCAGAACGTGGGCCTTATCGCCATGACGGGCGTGGTGAACCGCCGCGCCATCGCCACGGGCGCCTTCGTGCTCGTGCTGGCTGGGTTCGTGCCCATGGTCAGCCTTGTGTTCGCCTCGCTGCCTGAGGCGGTGCTTGGCGGCTGTACCATCATGATGTTCGGTAATATCATCCTGAGCGGTTTCCAGATGATCGCCGGCGCGGGTTTTTCCCAGCGCAATATCACCATCGCCGCGCTCTCGCTGGCGGTGGGCATCGGTTTCACTCAGATGAGCGACATCTTCGCCATCTTCCCCGAGCTCGTGCAGAGTGTGTTCGCCGACAACTGCGTGGCCATGGTGTTCGTGGTGGCCATTCTCGCGAGCCTGCTGCTGCCCAAAGACCAAAAGGTTACGGGTCCGCTCGTCGTGGATGAGGGCAACGATTCGGTGAAAGCCGCTGATTAAGCGCTATTATCAGTGGCATGGAAGACATCATGCACATAGCCGAGCACGTGTTGGAGCACTCCGTCTCCGATACGCTCTACCTCATTCCGTTTCTGTTCATCACCTATCTGGCCATGGAATGGCTCGAGCACAAGACCGGCGGAAAGACCCAAGAGGCCATCCGGCACGCCGGCGCGGCCGGGCCCATCGTGGGCGCGTTTCTGGGCGTGGTGCCCCAGTGCGGCTTCTCGGCCGCTGCGGCCACGC
>CANEDU010000179.1 GCA_947426355.1 uncultured Adlercreutzia sp.
GCGCCGAAGGATTCCCCAACAGGTAAGGAGCTTCCATGTCCCTGAACGATACCCCTTCCGGCGAGCGCGCGCACGTGGCGTTCTTCGGCGTGCGCAACGCGGGCAAGTCGAGCCTGGTGAACGCGCTGACGAACCAGACGGTCTCGGTGGTGTCCGATACGGCCGGCACCACCACCGATCCGGTGCGCAAGGCCATGGAGCTTCTGCCCGCAGGACCGGTGCTCGTGATCGACACGCCGGGCATCGACGACGCGGGCGATTTGGGAGACCAGCGCGTGGCCCGGGCCAAGGGAGTGCTCGATACCGCCGATGTAGCCGTGTTGGTAGTGGACGCCACGCGCGGTATGACCGCCTTCGATGAAAAGCTTGTCGGCGCCTTCCAAGAGCGGGGCATTCCCTATGTCATCGCCGAGAACAAGGCCGACTTGCTGGAGGAGTCGCCGTCGCCGGCTGCTGCCATCGGCGACGATGGGTCGGGCTGCCGGTGCGCCCGCGTGCGCCTGTCGGCGAAAACCGGTGCCGGCCTCGTCGATCTGAAGGGCCTCATCGCGGCGCTCGCGGTCTGCGCAAGAGACGAGCGGCGGCTCGTGGGCGACCTGCTCGTTCCGGGCGATGTCGTCGTGCTCGTCATTCCGCTGGACTCCGCCGCGCCCAAGGGTCGCATCATCCTGCCCCAGCAGCAGGTCATCCGCGATGCGCTTGAGGCCGGCGCCTTCCCCTGCGCCACGAGTGTGGAGATGCTCCCGAGGCTTCTGGCATCTCTTGGCCGCCCGCCGCGGCTGGTGGTCACCGACTCCCAGGCCTTCGGGCGCGTGGCCGAGCTTCTGCCCGAGAGCACGCCTCTGACTTCGTTTTCCATCCTCATGGCTCGCTACAAGGGGAACCTGGCGGCGCAACTTGAGGGGGTGCGGGCGCTGGAGGGCCTCGCCGACGCGGACACGGTGCTCATCGCCGAGGGCTGCACGCACCACCGCACCTGCGAGGACATCGGCACGGTGAAGCTGCCCCGGTGGATACGCGAGATCAGCGGCGCCAACCCGCAGTTCGCCTTCACCTCGGGCCGCGACTTCCCCGAGGACCTTACCCCCTACGCAGCTGTCGTCCACTGCGGAGGCTGCACTCTGAACGCTCGCGAGATGGCCTCCCGTATCCAGCGCGCTCGCGAACGGGGCGTTCCCCTCGCCAACTACGGCCTGGTCATCGCTTGCGCCCACAACATCCTCGACCGCGCCCTCAGGCCCTTGGAGCTCTGATTGGTCTTCGGCGCGAGCGCCTTGGCTGCGAGAGGGGAATTTGCCCAACGTGTTCTCGCCGCGTCCTTGGGCGAGGGCCTTCTGCAGCCCGGGGCGTCGGGCTGTGCGTTGGAAGCGCTGGTGCGCTCGGCAGGATTGGGGATGCCCTTAGAACAGCATGAACAGCTTGGCTAGGCCCCAGCCGATGAAGCCGCAGCAGGGGAAGGTGAGCACCCAGGCCCACACCATGCGCCGGGCCACGCCCCAGTTCACGCGCCTGAAGCTGCGCGAGGCGCCCACGCCCATGATGGAGGCGGTGGAGCAGTGCGAGGTGGAGACGGGCATGCCGGTCATGGACGCCACGAACAGGGTGATAACCGTGGAGGCGGAGGCCGCTACGCCCTGGTACTTCTCGAGCGAGACCATGTCCATGGCCACCGATTTGATGATGCGCTTGCCGCCGAGCAGCGTGCCCAGCGACATGGCCAGCGAGCAGATGACCATGAGCCACAGGGGGAAGTCGGTGGCGCCGCTCGTCTCCATGCCGAAGGCCAGCGCGATGCCCAAAAGCCCGATGGACATGAACTTCTGGCCGTCCTGGGCGCCGTGCAGAAACGAGAGCGCGCAGGCGCAGATGTCCTGGAGCACCACGCAGACCCTGTCGCCGCGGCGGCGATCGACGCAGGAGAAAAAGAACTCGATGATCTTGGTGGTGACCATGCCGAGGATGAATCCGCCCACGAGCGAGAACACCATGCCGTAGATGACGAGCATCCACTCGGAGAGCACTACGCCAGCCAGGCCGTTGAGCGCGATGGCGCCGCCGGTGACGCCGGCGATGAGCGAGTGGGATTTCGAGGCGGGGATGCCCCAAAACCAGCAGAACACGCCCCAGCCGATCGAGCCTATCATGGCGGCTATGAGGGCGAGAAGTGCCTGGTGGGTGTTGCCGGAGAAGTCCACCATGTTGAACATGGTGTGGGCCACGGCAGTGGAGATGTAGGTCATCCCCACGAGTCCGACGAAATTGAAAATCGCGGCGAGTGCGAGGGCCGCGCCGGGAGTAAGGCAGCGCGTGGAAACGGCCGAGGCGATGGCATTGGGGGCGTCGGTGGCGCCCGAGATGATGGTCACGCCGATGACCAATACCAGAATGCCGAGCAGAATAGGGTGGTCTCCCGCCTGGGCGAGAAACATCGAAAACGTCAATTCCATGCAGAAGACCTTTTCTCGATGAAACCGATCCGAAAAGACACGCCCGTCTATTCTAGCGCTTTATGAGCAAATGTCTCAGCAATTCCCTCATCTGCCGTCTTCGTCGCTCGTCCGTCATCGAGCCTTATGGGCGCCCTGCGAAAAATGGCGGCGCTCGGAAAAATTCACAATCCTTCGCGGTGCGGCGGTGCTATACTGGGCAAGCTTGCCCGAAGTGGGCAGGTGGAAGTAACTGTTGGCCCCCGAGACATGTTTGTTGCACCGCGATCCCTTGCTTCTGCAAGCGAACATGGTAAGTATCAACCATCATGACGAAGGGTCCCCGATTTTAGTTTTTGAAAGGGGTCCGTTTTGACCGAAATCAAGAACACGTCTGTGATCGACTTCTCCGACATCTCCGATGAGCAGATGAACGAGATGATCGACGGCACGCTGACCGAGTTCGACGAGGGCGATCTGGTCGACGGCACGGTCGTCAAGCTCGAGCACGACGAGGTGCTCGTGGACATCGGCTTCAAGAGCGAGGGCGTCATCCCCTCCCGCGAGCTGTCCATCCGCAAGGACGCCGATCCGTCCGACATCGTGAGCCTGGGCGACAAGATCGAGGCTCTGGTCCTTCAGAAGGAGGACAAGGACGGTCGCCTGATCCTCTCCAAGAAGCGCGCCGAGTACGAGCGTGCCTGGATTTCCGTCGAGGAGAAGTTCAAGGCCGGCGAAGTGGTCACCGGCGAGGTCATCGAGGTGGTCAAGGGCGGCCTTATTCTGGACATCGGCCTGCGCGGCTTCCTTCCGGCCTCTCTCGTGGACCTGCGCCGCGTGAAGGATCTGGACATGTACCTGGGCACCGAGATCGAGGCCCGCGTCATCGAGATGGATCGCAACCGCAACAACGTCGTGCTGTCCCGCCGCGTTCTCTTGGAGGAGGGCCGCAAGAACGAGCGCGCCGAGATTCTCTCCAAGCTCTCCAAGGGCATGCGCCTCAAGGGCAACGTGTCCTCCATCGTGGACTTCGGTGCCTTCGTGGATTTGGGCGGCATCGACGGTCTGGTGCACATCTCCGAGCTTTCTTGGAACCATGTCAACCATCCCTCCGAGGTCGTCAAGGTGGGCGACGAGGTGGAGGTCGAGGTGCTCGACGTCGA
>CANEDU010000180.1 GCA_947426355.1 uncultured Adlercreutzia sp.
GGCCACCGTCGCCTTCGAGTACGCCCTTACGGCCTTCGATTTCATGCACGTGTTCTGGATAAACGGCACCTCGCCCTGCTTTCTGAGGGATATCGATGCCGCCGTCATCGCCGAGGAGGTGCTAAAGGCCGATGCAGCGGCAAGGCTGGCGGTTATCGTCGATCTGCCGAAACTCTCCGAAGAGCGCGCGCAGCGCTTGGCCAGCGAGATCGACTGCCTTCTGGATGCCGGCTGCGAGGTGCTCGTCACGGCGACCCCGGCCCGCGACGCCCTGTGCGATCTGTTTCCGGCCGCGCTTGTGGTGGAGCCGCGCGAGATGCTGGTGGATGCCGTAGAGGATGAGGCAGACGCGCTTGCGGACAAAAGGGTGCGCCAGCCGTTGACGTTAGAGCGCCGGATTCCCGGCGTGCGCTGGGGAAGCGGTGCGACGGCGCTGTTGGAGGGCTTGGCCGGAGACGGGCTTGTCGGTGACGCGCAGCTGCTTTTGTGGACGCTGCTCGCCTTGGGGCGCGGAGGCGAGGACGATGCCCGCGCTCTGCTCGGCGACAAGCGGGGGAGCGCGGCGTGGAAGTACCTGGCGGTCGCCTATCCCTGCGCAGGCATCGATGAGGACGCCGGCGCCTTCGAGGCGCTCGCGGTGCCCATGGCGGCGCTGCGCAAGGTCGTCGCGCCGCGCCTTGAGGCCATGGCCCAGACCTCCCCGTTGGCCGATCGCGAGGAGCTGGCGGCCTTCATCGCCGGTCGTCTGGCCGCTCGCGGCGAGAGTCGTCGGGCGGTGCGGGCCATCGAGGCGCTGGCCGGCCGCGCCGAACAGGGCCGCTGGATTGTCGAGCACGGCTGGGAGGTGCTGTGGGGCCGGGCCGCCCCCGAGGTGTGCGATCTGTACGATTCGGTGGATAGGGTGCATGTGGCGCGGCGCCCGGTGCTGAACGCCCAGCTCGCTTGGGCCTGGGCCCAGCTGGGCAATCGCGCCCATGCCGTGTCCTTCGCCCAGCGGGCCTTAGCTGCCAGCGACGTTTCAGGGGCCGTGCGGGCCGCGGCGGCCCTGGTCGGATGGGACCAGGGAAACGCCGCCACACGCGAGGTGATGGAGGGCGAGCTTGCCTTGTGGCTGGCCCAGTGCGGCGACGGCGAGCCGGCGCAGACGGAGGAGGGGCGCTTGGGCCTGCTCGCGGCTGTGGCCCTCGCCCCGCGCATGGGGCGCGACCCGTTGGCCGTGTGGGCGGCCCAGGCCGAAGAGCCCTCGGTGTGGAGCGCAGGCGCGCGCGAGACGCTCGAGATGCGCCTGCTGGCCGCCGCCTTGGTCGTTGAGCAGCTTGAGGCCCAGGGGCTCTTCGAGCGGCGCAGGGAGCGCGAGGCGCTCGGCCGTCCAGAGTTGGTGCGGCTGGTGGCCTCGTGTCATCGGGCTCTCGAGGCGCTCGTCGAGCGGGGCCTGGACCTCGGCTACGGTGCTTTGCGCGCGGCGGCGGCCCTTGACCGAGCGGCCGAAGCCCTCGCCCTGGCCGGAATACCGACGCTGAACGAGTCCGTTGCCTGCGTCATGCGCGCCGCGTTCGTCGAAGAGGGGCGCGCCCGGGCCTCCCGGCGCGCGGGCGCCCGCGCATCCGGACAGCGGGAGCCGGTCGCGGCGCGCGACCGCCTGTCGGCCCCCTTCTCGCCGGCGCGCGCCTCGCTGGTCGAAGAGTCCCTCGACGTGCACGGCCAAACGGTGCCGCTGCTGCGCCTGCGCCTGTTCGGGTCTATGGAGGTGGCGGTGGGGGAGCGCGACTTGACCCGTACGTTTCTCGAGCATAACCGGGCGCGGCTCTTGCTGGCGCTGTTGGCCCTGCATCGCGGACGGGAGCTCACGCGCGAGCGCTTGGCGGAGATGCTGTGGCCGGCCACGAACCCGCGGACGGGAGCGAAGAACTTCTACCGGGTGTGGAGCGATCTGTGGGAGGTGCTCGCCGAGAACGGTCGCTGTCCCTACCTGCTGCGCGACCGCTATGGCTGCCGCCTGGATGCCTCGCTGTTCTCAAGCGATGTGGAAGAGTTCGAGCGCTTGAATCGCCAGCTGCTGTTCGGTCCCGCCAACGACAGCGTGGCCTGGGAGCGCACGCTGCTCACCATCCAAGAGTCCTTCGATGCGCCCCTTCTGCCCGCCGAGCCGCGCAACGAGGTGCTAGCTGCCTTCCGCCGGCGCTTCGCCTCCGAGCTCGTGGACGGGCTGCTGGCCGCTTCTCGCCGCCTGCTGGCCCAAGGCGAGCCTCAGGGCGCGCTGTGGTTCGCCCGCGAGGCTTTGCGCCGAAACGCCACGCGTGAGGACGCCTATGCGGCCCTCATGCGGGCTCAAATGGCCACCGACCAGCGCTCGGCAGCTGTGGAGACCTTCTTCTGCTGCCGGGATTTCTTGGCCGACCACCTCGGCCTCGACCCCTCGCCGAGCCTCGTGGCTCTCTACGACGCGCTTCTGGAGGGCAGGGTGCTTCCCGTCGATGCCTGAGGGTCCCTGCAGCCCCGCACGGGCCCGCCCACGGCCCGCTCGTGGGCCCCGTGTGCGGGCGAGGCGCGGGAAGCGCAGGTGAGGCGCAGGGCCTTGCGCGGGCGAGGCGCGGGGGCGGGAGGCGTAGACGAGTCGCGGGGCCCTGCGCGGGGCGAAGCGCGGACCCGCATGCGGCTGAGAGCGAAAACGCGAGAAGTGATACGTCCCTGACACCTTCTGAAGGGCAAAGTAGGGGTACTATGGACGATGACCGTTCCGCTTGGGGATGGCATCATCGTTCGATTAGCGCCCAGAGGCCGGCACAAGGGTTTCGGGCGCGCAAGGAAAGGGGGTGTGCAATGGAGGCTTTCGCTGATGTGGCGCTGCTCTCGCGCGTGCAATTCGCGCTGACGGTGGCCTACCACTTCCTGTTCGTGCCGCTGTCCATCGGACTGGGGCTCATTCTGGCCATCAACGAGACCCGCTATTACCGCTCGCGCAAGCCGGAGGACGCTGCGGCGACGAAATTCTGGGTGAAGATCTTCACTGCGACTTTCGCCATCGGAGTGGCTACGGGCATTACCATGGAATTCTCCTTCGGCACCAATTGGGCGAACTACTCGCGGTTCGTCGGCGACATCTTCGGCGCGCCGCTTGCCGCCGAGGCCCTGTTCGCCTTCTTCTTGGAATCGGTCTTTCTGGGCGTGCTGCTCTTCGGCCGCGACCGCGTGAGCCCGAAGTTCTATATGGTGTCGTCCTGGCTCGTTTGGGCTGGTTCCTGCCTGTCGGCCCTGTGGATTCTCATCGCGAATTCGTGGATGCAGACGCCGGCCGGCGGCGAGCTGAACGCCGAGGGCACCGAGGCGGTCATCACCGAATTTTTTGCCGCGGCTTTCAATCCCTCCATCTTCGCGCGCTACACCCACACGGTTGACGCCCTGCTTATCATGGGCGCCTTCGTGGCCATGGCCGTGGCCGCGTGGTATCTGCTGAAGAACCGCAACACCGAGTTCGCCATGAAGACCATGCGCATCGCCGCGGTGGTGGGCATCGTGACGTCCTGCGCCATGATCGTGTTCGCCCACGCCTCGGCTGTGGTGGTGTGGGAGGAGCAGC
>CANEDU010000181.1 GCA_947426355.1 uncultured Adlercreutzia sp.
GCATGTCCAGCATGACCTCCTTACCCTGGTCCTTCATGACTTCGGTGACCCAGTCAACGTACTCGGCGCTCTCGTCGATCCAGCGCTTGATGAGCTTCTGGTTGCACTTGCCCGAAGCGTAGCGCGTCAGCTCGTTCAGCAGCTTGGCGCCATCGACGGTCACGTTGTTCTCCTTGGCGTAGGAGGTGTTCACGCCGCCGAGGTACTCGCGCGTCTCGGGCACCTGGTTGGCCTTGTCGCAGACGATGAAGTCCATGCCCAAATCGCCCGCAGCGCCGGCGGCTGCCAGGCCGGCCGTGCCGGCGCCAATGATGAGGAAATCGGTTTCGACGGTCTCGGTGATGTCGCTTTCGGCAATTTCGGGCTCCTCGCCGAGCCAAGCGGGGTTGCCGCTTTCCACGGGCGCACCGGTTTCGCCCAGATCCGTTTCGCTTCCGGTCTTCGGCGCACAGCCGGCCAGGCCCATGGCGCCTGCGGCAGCCACGGCGCCAAGGCCGAGAAAGTGGCGGCGATCCAAAGTGAATGCAGTGTTTTCCATAGCTTGTTCCCTCCTCTGGGTTGCTCTTGAGCGCTCGTCGAGCGCAGGGTGCACGATAGCGGGACCTCGAGGAGGGCCGCCATCCCCTGGGGGCGGCGATTTGCAATATCACCTCTCGTGGGTGATGCTCTGGACAGGGGTTTTGCGGTGCAGGTCGCGACATGGTTGCTATACTTCTTATCGTGAAAAGAGGAGGAAAGAATCGGATCGGAGCAAATGTGGGAGATGGTATCGGAGCGCTTCTGGGCAGAATCGAGAGCACCTTCAAGCTGCGTCATATTGGCATTGGCTTCGTATGGGCGTGGCTCTACTGCGTCTATGGGACTCCGATTCTCTTCGACACAACGGGCGTTTCAATTAACGCCGATAGCTCTTGGATCGTATCCGCCGCTACCGTCATTGTTGCGTTTTTTGTCGGAGGCTTCGCCTTCCAGCGTAAGCGGGTGGGGCCGCGTTCCCCGCTGCCGATTCTGGCGCCGCTGGCTCTTTCTCTGGGTACGTTGCTTTCCCTGCTCGGGCCTTCAATGGGTGAAGTGGCCGTTGTGGGCGGAGGCGTGCTGACCGGTGTGGGATATGCCCTTACGAACATTCTATGGGCCATGGCGCTTGCGTCTGTTGATGTTGAAGAACTGGAGGCGGCAATACCGCTTTCTACGTTCGTCACGCTTTTCTGCTCTCTTATTATTCCGGCCTTGCAAACTGAGGTTGCAGCGGCGGTGAGTGCTGCGCTTCCTTTGATTTCGGGCGCCTTGCTTGTTGTGTGCTTCAGGAAAGATTATGCTGCATCTGCCTGGGGCGCTACGTCAGGGACGCAACTGAGCTGTACTTCGACATGCGGGCGTCAAAATGAATCGGGGTGTTGGCATAATGGGGATTGGATGTCCTACTTGTTGAAGGTGTCGACACTGCTGCTTGTCATATACCTGGTAATCGGATGGGAGGCGGCAAACTTTTCCTCAAACAACGCTTTCAAGGTGATGAGCTACGACCTGGCATCACTCGTTTCGAATTTTGCCGCAGTGCTTTTCGCTATTCTCTTGGTGCTCTTCTCGAAGCGAGTGAGTTTTTCGGGGCTCTTTCGGTGGGTTATGCCGTTTCTAATTGCTTCCCTCGCTCTTTTTCTCTTTCCCGGTTCTGTTGCCCACTTCGGAACCAGCGTTATCAATTCAACATGCGATACGCTGATCGGGGTATTGCTGTTCCTATTTGTTTTGTCGCTTGCGAAGACGCACGGAGCCTCGGCGGCCCTTTGCATAGGGCTGGCGAATGGATTCGTGCAGGTTGGAGTGCTTGCCGGTAATCTTCTGGGAAGATTCAGCGCCGAGGCGGCGATGCCATTCGATTTGCACTCCGCAGGGCTTGTGCTTATTGCTGCGGTAGCCTTGGCGATGATTGCCATTCCTCAGAAAGATCCCGCGGCGGACGATTCACCATCAATCGGTTCCTCGTTGACCGCCAATTCCGTCGATGAGGCTCTGGCGCGCGCCTGTTTGCGCATTCAAGAACGTTATGGGCTGTCCGATAGAGAAACAGAGATTGCGGTTCTGCTGGCCAAGGGACGAACGCGCCCCTATATTCGCGAGCAGCTGTTCATTTCCACCAACACGGTGGCCACGCACATCAAGCACATCTACGGAAAGCTCGATATCCATTCGAAGGAGGAACTTATCGATATGGTGAACAGCGAAGCTTCTGCGAAGTAGCAGGCTCCTGGGCTGTTCACAGAAGCAAACGCCCCCGCGCTCTGGAAATGGCGCGGGGGCGTTTGCTTCTGTCGGGGGGTGGCCGAGACGCGGGCTAGGGCAACGGTTGGGGGTGAGAAGGCCCTATCCGATGAGCATCGGCACTGCATAGAGGAGGGCGACCACGGCGCACGCAGCGGCCACGACGATTTTCCAGATGCGGTACTCGCGGTCCATGCGCGCGGCCTCGGCGGCGTCGGGCAGCTCATCGGCGCCGGGAAGGGCCTCGGCCACCGACACGGGCGCTGGTTTGCCGTAGCGGGCCTGGCAGACATAGAACACCACGAGCCCCAGCACGCACCAGATGGCGCCCACGACGAGCGGCTCGGTGCCGAGCTGGCTCATCATGACGGCGTAGATGACGATGGACACGGGCACGCCCACCATCACGCCGGGCACGCGGAAGGGGCGCGCGAGGTCGGGCATGCGACGGCGCAGGCCGAGGGCTGCGGCAATGCCGATGATGTAGTAGAACAGGTCGGCGAACAGCGACAGCGAAGCGATGAAGTCCAGAGTGGAGGTGGCCACGAGCAGGATGGACAGCGCGCCCAGGGCGATGATGGCCACATACGGCGTGCGGAAGCGCGGGTGCACTTTCGCGAACACGCGGGGCATGGCGCCGTCACGGGCCATGGTGAACAGGTAGCGCGGCGGGACGGCGATGGAAGCGTTCAGGGTGGAGAAGTCGCCGCCGAAGGCCACGCCCAGGGCCAGAAGCAGCAGCGGCAGCCCCAGAATGCCCGCCGACATCATGGCCTCGGCGTAGGGCGCGGCCGCCTCGGCCAGGCCGGGGATGGCCTCTACCGGCGTGATGCCCACGAGGAACCACTGGAAGGCCCCGTTCGCGGCGAAGATGATGAAGGGGGCGAGCTTCAAGGCGCGGGGGATGTTGATGGAGGGGTAGCGAATTTCCTCGCCCATGCCGCAGCAGGTCTCGAAGCCGGCGAAGCACCACCAGATCATGGCCACGGCGGCGATGAACCCGAATGCGTCCATGGAGCCTAAGAAGGTCGGCGCTGTCACAAAGGTGGGCAGGCTCACCTCGGGGATCATGGTGAGGAACCAGATGACGGCCACGCCCCAGAAGAAGAACATGAAGCCGTTCTGCAGACGACCGGTGATCTGCACGCCGCGCACGTTGGTGACGATGAACAGCAGAAGCGCCGCGCAGGCCAGCACCACGTCGGGCACGGGCAGTTCCACGCCCACGGCCAGGAAGATGGTCTTGAAGTAGTAGGCGAAGGCCAGCGACTCGCCGCCGGTCACGGCCACG
>CANEDU010000182.1 GCA_947426355.1 uncultured Adlercreutzia sp.
ATGTCGGCATCGTGCCGGTTCCCGATGACCGCCTGGCGGCTCTGGCCGAGATCGACCATCCGGCGAAGATCGTGCCCGCCACGGTGGAGTTCGTGGATATCGCAGGGTTGGTGGCCGGCGCGAGCCAGGGCGAGGGCCTCGGCAACCAGTTCCTCGCCAACATTCGCGAGACCGATGCCATTGCCGAGGTAGTGCGCTTCTTCGGCGATCCGGATGTGACCCATGTGGCCGGCAAGGTGGATCCGGCGTCCGACGTGGACACCATCAAGACCGAGCTCATCTTGGCCGATATCGCCACCGTGGAGAAGGCCATCCCGCGCCTCGAGAAAGAGGCCAAGCGCGACAAGGCCGGCGTGGCGAAGCTGGAGGCCGCTAAAAAGGTGCTCGTGGGGCTTAACGAGGGCCATCGCGCCCGCACCTTGGGGCTCACCGAAGACGAGGTGGACGCCATCTACGAGCTGCATCTGCTCACTATGAAGCCGATGCTCTACATTGCGAACGTGGACGAGGACGCTGTGGATGCCGAGCTGCCGGAGATTGACGGCTGCGTGCCCGTGCCCATTTCCGCGAAGGTGGAGGCCGATATCGCCGAACTTTCCGAGATGGATCCCGACGAGGCCAAAGAGTACATGGAGGCCCTTGGTCTTTCCGAGAGCGGCCTGGCCCGCCTCATCCGCGAGGCCTACGCGCTGTTGGGCCTGCAGAGCTACTTCACGAGCGGCGAGACCGAGACCCGCGCCTGGACCATTCCCGTGGGCGCCAAGGCCCCCCAGGCCGCCGGCGTCATCCACACCGACTTCGAGCGCGGCTTTATCAAGGCCGAGACGGCCTCCTTCGAGGACTACGTCGCCCTCGGCGGCGAGAAGGGCTGCCGCGATGCCGGGAAGCTTCGCCAGGAGGGCAAGGAATATGTTGTGCAGGACGGCGACGTCATGCACTTCAAGTTCAACGTGTAGGTTGCCGGAGTTCGAATGCGCGGGCTGCTCGAAGAATATCGTCGCCAGCATCGCCTGAAGCTTGAGGGGAACATCTACCACAAGACGCAGGTGGAGCTGGCGTATAACTCGAACCATATCGAGGGATCGCGCCTGACTGAGGAGCAGACTCGGCAGATATTCGAGACGCGGACCGTCGACGGTCACGCCCGCCTTGCGGACATCCAGGACGCGGCGAACCACTTCCGTCTGTTCGACGCCATGCTGGATGCGGCGGAGGAGCCGCTTTCTGTGGAATTGCTCCTGTCTTTCCACGAGGTGCTGAAGCGGGGCACCGAGCAAGCGGCTTCCGACCCCGTCTTCGCCCCCGGCGTATTCAAAGTGCTGCCCAACGAGGTGGGAGGCCTTATGACGACGCTCCCCGAGGATGTTCCCGGGCAGGTGGCGTCGCTCATCGAGCGCTACGAGGGCGGCCCGCGCGCCTTCGAGGATATCGTGGACTTCCATTACCGATTCGAGCGAATTCATCCGTTCCAGGACGGCAACGGCCGTATCGGGCGCATGGTGATGTTCAGGGAGTGCCTCCGCAATGGCGTGGTGCCGTTCATCGTGGCTGACGACAAGAAGCGCTTCTACTATCGCGGTCTGGCGAACTACGAAGACGAGCCCGGCTGGCTGCTCGACACCTGTCGCAGCTTCCAAGACGACTTCGCCTCCCGCTTCCTGCCTTTGGTGCCGCATCTGGAAGCGGAGGGGTCATGCTGAGTGTGTTGTGCGTCGGGGCTGGAGGGTTTGCGGGAGCGGTGCTTCGGTACGGGGCGAGTCTCGCGGTGCCTGAGAGCGCATTTCCCGTGGCGACGTTTGCGGTGAACGTGTTGGGGTCGTTTGTGATGGGGCTCGTGGTTGGCGCCGTTGATGCGCGCCCCGGTATGCTGTCGCCCAATATGGTGCTGTTTCTGAAGACGGGCCTGTGCGGCGGCTTCACCACGTTTTCCACCTTCTCGCTGGAAACGCTTGGCTTGTTCGAAGAAGGCGCGTGGCTGCTCGGCGGCGCCTATGCTGCCGCGAGTCTTGTCTGCTGCGTCGTTGGCGTCTTTTGCGGCCGTGCGGTTGCTCTGCATCTGCTTGAGGCCTAAAGACAAATCGCAGGCCTTTTCTGGCATGAAAAGTGCGATTGTGAGAGTTGTGGGACTCGGGGTAGGTGCCCGGCGCTTCTAATAAACTCGCTCAAACGCATTTTCGCGTCCAATTTGCTTGCAAGAGGGCGAATGCGCTACGAGGCGCTGCCGTGCAAACTCGCACAATCGCAATCTCGTGACAAAATCAGGCCCTTATTTTGCGGAGTTGCATTATTATGGCGAGCGGAACATTCGAACGGAAGGAGTGCGGCATGGCGGGTTTCAACGGCGGGCGTCCGAATCGGGAGGAGCAGCGCGAGGAGCGTCGTCGCGAGGCGGTGCGCCATACGGGACTGATGAAGGCCGCGTTCGGCAAGGAGACCGACGAGGCTATCGAAAACGCGCGCATCTACGAGGAGGGGGAGGGCCGCGCGCTGCTTTGGGGCGCTGAGGCCGAGGCTGCGAAGGCGGCGGCGGAAGCTGCCCAGGCTGACGCCGACGGCGCCCAGGCGGGCAACGAGGAGGCCCGCGAAGAGGCGGAGCTTGTCGAAGAGGCTGCCGAGGCTGCGGAAGCTGAAGGAGCTGAAGGCGCTGAAGAGGCCGCAGGCGCCGCAGAACCCGCTGCCACCGAGACGACCACCAAGGTCGTGACCTCTTTCGCTCCCGAGGCGCTCTACCGCGATGCTGCGGGCAAGACGATGATCGTGGATCCGGCCGCCTTCACGCGCCCCGGTGGCGCCTACGAGGACGGCGCCTTCGGGCCCGAGCAGATTCTCTGCTCCGAGAGCAACCTGTACCCGGTGCTCTGCGCCCACAAGCGCGACTTCTACGACAAGAACCGCGATTACCGCCGCGGCTCGCTGTTTACCGACCGCGCGCTTTACGTGCCCGACGTGCTGTTCTCCCGCGGGGGAGACACGCGCCGCGCCGACGTGCTCGCCATTGCCGAGCCGATTCGCGCGTTTGCTCTGGAGAACCATCGTTCCGAGCGCGAGTGCGACAAAGCTCTGGCCGACCGTCTGGAGACCATCTTCCGCATCGCCGCGGCCAACGGCATCGAGACGCTCATCATGGGCGCCTTCGGTTGCGGGCGCAACGGCTATCCCGTCGCTCAGGTGATCGAGCTTATCAAGACGTGGATCTCCCAGCATCCCGGGGCGGTTCCGAACATCGTGTTCGCCGTGCCGCGCTTCAACTTCGACGCCTTCCAAGAGGCCTTCGGCCAGCCTGTCGTGGAAGAGCCGGTCGAGGTGGTGGAAGAGGAGGACGATGAGGAGCGCGAGGATTGGCGCGACATCGAGCTTCCCGAGGGCATCACGTTGCGCTAGCGGCTATGGAAGACTTCGAAACACGTATCGCCGAAGACACCGAGGACGTAGGTCCGGGGCAGCGCTTGGCTGTGGAGCCGCTGGAGGTGTACCTGTCCCGCGAGCCGAAGTTCGCGCTCGCGTTCTCGGGCGGGTGCGACTCGTCGCTGTTGCTGGCGGCTGCCAAGCT
>CANEDU010000183.1 GCA_947426355.1 uncultured Adlercreutzia sp.
TACAACCCCGCTACGGAGTTCCAAATCTCCAGCGGCATCTTTGGCGCCGAGCCGTGCTCTGAGAACATGCGCCAGGAGATTGCCGATAAGCTCGGCATTCAGTACTGTGACGTGTACGGCCTTTCCGAGATCATGGGTCCCGGCGTGGCCATGGAATGTGCCGAGCGCGGCGGCCTGCACATCGCCGAGGATCAGTTCTACTGCGAGATCATCGACCCGGAGACCTTAGAAGTGCTTCCGGACGGCGAGGTGGGCGAGCTCGTCATCACGACGCTCACCCGCGAGTGTTCGCCCATGATTCGCTACCGCACCCGCGACGTCACCACCATCAACGCCGAGCCCTGTGCGTGCGGCCGCACCCATCGCAAGATCGGGCGCCTTCTGGGCCGCACCGATGACATGCTCATCATCCGCGGCGTGAATGTGTTCCCGTCTCAGATCGAGCAGGTCATCACTGAGTTTCCGGAGATTGCTACCCAGTACCAGATCATCCTCACAACCCGCGGGCCTCTCGACCATGTGGAGCTTCAGGTGGAAACTGAGCCCGATTTCCCCATCGACGAGGTGCGCGTGCTCGAGGATCTGCGTGACCGCCTCGCCGCGGCACTCAAGAGCAACCTGCAGGTGGCCGTGGACATCAAGTTCGTCGAGCCCAAGACTATCGCGCGTTCCGAGGGCAAGGCCAAGCGCGTCATCGACCTGAGAGGGGAGAACCACTAATGATTTCGCAGCTCACGGTATTTCTCGCCAATGAGAAGGGGCGCCTGGCTGCGGCTTGCCGCACCCTGGCCGACGCCGACATCAACATGAAGGCGCTGTTCATTGCCGACACCCAGGACTTCGGCATCGTGCGCATCTTCTGTGACACGCCCCAGCGCGCCGCGTCCGTGCTCACCGAGGCGGGCTTTCGCGCCTCCATCACGCCGGTCATCGCGGTCTTGGTGGATGACAAGCCCGGTACCCTGGCCGACTTGCTCGGTTTTTGCCAGGGCGCCTCGATGAACATCGAGTACGGTTACTGCTTCTGCACCGCCGACGGCAAGGCCGTCGACGTGCTCAAGATCGAGGGGGACCAGGCCGAGGCGGTGCTTACTGAGGCTGGCTTTACGGTGCTTGCCCCGGAAGAGGTTTACGGCGTTGATTCCTTCTAGCATTTCACGACATAGCTCGGTTGCATGCGAACGCGCCTGTCTTGCGAGATGGGCGCTCGCCTGTTTGCTGGCCCTTGCCCTCGCGCTGCCGTCGGCTCTGCCCGCGCGTGCCTTCGCCGACGTGCGCGGAACCGATGAGATTTTGGGCGTATCAGTGGAGTCGCGAAGTCTGCCTGCGGTGGCTTGTCCCAACGTGACTGCCACGTCTGCCTTAATTATGGACGAAAACGGAACGGTTCTCTATTCAAGAGAGGGGCTCGCCCACACGCATATTGCCTCTATCACCAAGATCATGACGGCAATTGTCGCTCTCGACTCTGGTGTACCTTTGGATAGTACCGTTACCGTAAGCGATGAGGCGGCCCAGGTTGGTGAATCGTCGGCAAGCCTCTGGTCGGGCGATACGTTGACATTGGAAGCCGCGTTGATGGGCCTCATGATCCCCTCGGGCAACGATGCTGCCGTAGCAATTGCCGAGACGCTGGGCGAATCAATGAAGACCGCTGAGGGACAGTCTGCTAACGAAGCGTTTGTGGCAATGATGAACGCCAAGGCTGTTCAATTGGGTATGGATGAAACGCTCTTTTCCAACCCCCACGGCCTTGACGACGACGAGTTCGATAATGAGATGTACAGTTGTGCTCGTGATGTGGCACTCATGTGCGCCTATGCCATGAAAAACGATACATTTCGAACTATTGTGTCGCAGGAGTCTGCGCAGATCACTGTCAAACGAGCCAACGGAAAATCTGTCGTCATCGATCTTGAGTCCACGGACCAGCTTCTGGGAAACTATGAGGGCGCCTGCGGTATTAAAACCGGTTTTACGGATGCAGCGGGAAACTCCTTTGCCGGCGCTTGCAATCGTGGTGATGGCGATCTGTATGCTATTGTTCTCGGCTCTCCGTCAGAGGAGGCTCGATTCGAGGACGCCAAGATTCTATTCGACTGGGTTTATGCGAATCGACTAGTGTACGCGCTTGCCCACAGCCCGCAGATGGTGCCATCTGAGGCGAGCGATGGCGCCGAGGTTCCTCTCATTGCGGAAGTCGCCCACAGCGCATGGCCCGCACGTCGCATTCCCGCTACTTTTGCTGATCCTGGTGCAACCGTCGAGGTATTCGCGCCCGAGGGAAATGTGAGCCAAGAGATTGTCGCTCAAGAGCTTTCGGGTGCGGTATCTGCTGGCGATATCGTGGGCGTGGCGAATTTCTATCAGGGAAATGAGCTGATTGCAACTCAGGATCTTGTTGCTTGCGAGAATTCTCCAGCACCAGATTTTTTCGAGGGACTTTGCATATGGTGGAATCGTCTTTGGGGAGGAGATGAGCCGGCGACAACGGTTGTCGTGAACGAGACACCGCTCATTTACAGCAAATCTCCTTCGCGGGACGACCAGAAAAATCTAGCGGCCATCGCTGCTGGTGAGGGTGAGAAAAGTGCAATGCTAGATACAGAACAGAAGATCGACGGTGAGGTCGATGCTTCGAGTGACGAATAAGGAGTTAGTCATGAGCGAGCGCTGCCCAGTATGTTCCCATGAGATCTCATCAAGCGATATCGTCTGCCCCACGTGTGGTTTTAGGCTTCTTGGTGCGACGCAAGCTTTTCGACCGCTTGCGGTGGAAAGCACTGAGGCCGTCGCGCATGAAGTCACTCCGGCCACGGCGAGGCTGAACGTGGTGCGCGGCCCCCAGGTGGGCATCACGTTCGCTTTAGGCGGCGAGCCGATCACCATCGGGCGCAGCCCCCAGTGCACGATCTTTTTGAACGATATGACCGTCTCGCGCATGCACGCCACCATCGAGCCTGAGGGCGGCTGCTACGTTATCCGCGACGCGAACTCGTTCAACGGCGTATGGGTGAACAACGAGTCGGTCGAGGCGCGCACCCTGCGCCCGGGCGATTTCATTCAGATCGGCACCTTCTGCATGCAGTACGAGGAGAACTAGGCGGCACCGGCGCTGAGCCGTCGCTGTTGAAAAGAAGAGGAAGAGAGAGTCTATGGAGCTGATGAGCGGCAACGAGGCCATCGCCCAGGGCGCCTGGGAGGCCGGCTGCACCGTGGGCGTGGCCTATCCGGGCACCCCTTCGACGGAGACCCTTGAGGCCTTCGCCAAGAAAGAGGGCGTCTACGCCGAGTGGTGCGTGAACGAGAAGGTGGCCGTCGAGGTTGGCATTGGCGCCTCGGCCGCCGGTGCGCGGGTGCTTGCCGCCATGAAGCACGTGGGCGTGAACGTGGCGGCCGACCCGCTGTTCACTGCCGCTTACACCGGCGTGGGCGGCGGCATGGTGATTCTCGCGGCCGACGACCCGGGCATGTACTCCTCGCAAAACGAGCAGGATTCTCACTACTACGCCCAGGCGGCCGCCATTCCCTGCCTCGATCCCGCC
>CANEDU010000184.1 GCA_947426355.1 uncultured Adlercreutzia sp.
AGCAGGTTCTGGCGGAAGCGGCCCTGCTTGCCCTTGAGCATGTCGGAGATGGACTTCAGCGGACGGTTGCCCGGGCCCGTGACGGGACGGCCGCGACGGCCGTTGTCAAAGAGCGAGTCCACGGCCTCCTGCAGCATGCGCTTCTCGTTGTTGATGATGATCTCGGGGGCACCAAGATCGAGCAGGCGCTTCAGGCGGTTGTTGCGGTTGATGACGCGACGATACAGATCGTTCAAATCCGACGTGGCGAAACGGCCGCCGTCGAGCTGCACCATGGGGCGCAGATCGGGCGGGATGACCGGGATAACGTCCAGAATCATACCGGAGGGCTTGTTGTCGGACTTCAAGAACGCGTCCACGACCTTCAGGCGCTTCACGGCCTTGGCGCGCTTCTGGCCCTTGCCCGTGGCGATAACCTCGCGCAGTTCCTCAGAGGTAGCCTCCAGATCGATGGCGTCCAGAAGGTCGCGCACCGACTCGGCACCCATGCCGCCGGTGAAGTAGTCGCGGTAGCAGGCGCGCATCTCGCGGTAGAGGGCCTCGTCGGCCACCAGCTGCTTCGGCTCGATCTTCAGGAAGGCGTCGAAGGCGTCCTGACGCAGGGCCTTGCGCTCGTTGAACTCCTCGTAGATGTCGGCGATCTCCTCTTCCACCTCTTCGGGGGTGAGGCGCTCGTCATCGTCGAGGTCGTCGACGAAATCGTCCTCCTCGGGCACGTAGTCGGTGGAGAGCTTGCGGGTAGCCTCGATGAGGCGGTCGCGCTCGGCGTCCAGCTCTTCCAAATCGGCGGCCAGCTCGTCGCGCAGGTCGTCGATATCCTCCTCGCGGGCCTCCTTGTCCACCGAGGTGATGATGGAGCTGGCGAAGTACAGAACCTTCTCAAGCTCCTTCGGCGGAATGTCAAGCAGGTAGCCCAAGCGGCTCGGGCTGCCCTTGAAGTACCAGATGTGGCTCACGGGCGCGGCCAGCTCGATGTGGCCCATGCGCTCGCGACGCACCTTGGAGCGCGTGACCTCAACGCCGCAGCGCTCGCAGACGATGCCCTTGAAGCGAACGCGCTTGTACTTGCCGCAGGCGCACTCCCAGTCCTTAGTGGGACCGAAGATCTTCTCGCAGTACAGGCCGTCCTTCTCGGGCTTCAAGGTACGGTAGTTGATGGTCTCGGGCTTCTTCACCTCGCCGCGGGACCAGCTGCGCACATCCTCGGCGGAAGCGAGCGAAATGCGCAGGGCGTCGAAGTTGTTGACGTCGAATTCCGTCATGGGTTTAGGCCTCCTCTCCGCCACCGATGAGGTCGGTGTTCAGGTCGGACTCAAGACCGCTCATCAAATCGCCCAGCTCGGCAGCCAGGGCATCGATGGCGTTGGCCTCTTCGTCTTCGGTCTTCTTGGCATCAGCGGCAAGGGCGGCGTACAGGGCCGAATCGGCGCTGTAGTCGTCGGACTCGTCCTCGCTGATGGGTTGCATGTCGTGGCCCTCAAGCTCGATGTTCAGGCACAGGGACTTCATTTCCTTCACGAGCACCTTGAAGGACTCGGGCACCTCGGGCGCCGGAATGTTCTCGCCCTTCACGATGGCCTCGTAGGATTTCACGCGGCCCGACGTGTCGTCGGACTTCACCGTGAGGATCTCCTGCAGCACGTTGGAGGCGCCGTAGGCGTACAGCGCCCACACCTCCATCTCGCCGAAGCGCTGGCCGCCGAACTGGGCCTTACCGCCGAGCGGCTGCTGGGTGACGAGGCTGTAGGGGCCGGTGGAGCGGGCGTGGATCTTGTCGTCCACCATGTGGCCGAGCTTCAGGATGTAGGTCTGGCCGACAGTGATGGGCTCGCGGAACTTCTCGCCGGTGCGGCCGTCGTACAGCCACGTCTTGCCGGTGCGGGTGAGCTGGGGAACCAGCTCGTCGCGGGCCATGTCGCCGTACTTATCGTGATTCATGTTAATGAGGTTGCGGTTGGCCTTCTCGATGGCGTCGGAGATCTCTTCCTCGGTAGCGCCGTCGAAGACGGGCGTGGCCACGTGGATGGGGCCCTCCACCACTTCGGTGGTCTCCTCGGCATCGGACCAGCCCCACTTGGCGGCCCAGCCGAGATGGTTCTCGAGCAGCTGGCCGACGTTCATACGAGAGGGAACGCCCAGCGGGTTCAGGATGACGTCGATGGGGGTGCCGTCGGCGAGGTAGGGCATGTCCTCCACGGGCAGCACGCGGGAGATAACGCCCTTGTTGCCGTGACGGCCCGAGAGCTTGTCGCCCTGCTGCACCTTACGCTTCTGAGCCACGTAGATGCGCACGAGCTCGTTCACGCCGGGAGCCAGATCGTCGCCGGCCTCGCGAGAGGTGCGGTAGATGCCGATGACGCGGCCGCCGGAGCCATGGGGCACCTTCAGCGAGGTATCGCGCACCTCGCGGGCCTTCTCACCGAAGATGGCGCGCAGCAGGCGCTCCTCGGCGGTGAGCTCGGTCTCGCCCTTCGGGGTGACCTTGCCCACGAGCACGTCACCCGGGAACACCTCGGCGCCCACGCGGATGATGCCGTCGGCGTCCAGATCGGAAATCATGTCCTCGGAGATGTTCGGAATCTCGCGGGTGATCTCCTCGGGGCCGAGCTTGGTATCGCGGGCATCCACCTCGTACTCGGAGATGTGGATGGAGGTGAGCAGGTCCTCGGCCACCACGCGCTCGGACACGATGATAGCGTCCTCGTAGTTGTAGCCTTCCCAGGGCATGTAGGCGATCATGAGGTTCTGGCCGAGCGCTAGCTCGCCGCCGTCGCAGGAGGGGCCGTCAGCCAGCACGTCGCCGGCGGCCACCTCGTCGCCCTTGCGGACGATGGGACGGTGGTTGATGCAGCCGGACTGGTTGGAGCGCTGGAACTTCGGGATGAGGTACTCGTCGTACTCGCCGTCGTCGTTCAGGATAATGATGGTCTGGCCGTCGACGTAGTCCACCACACCGGGGCGCTGGGCCACGAGGATCTCGCCGGAGTCAACGGCGATGCGGTGCTCGATGCCGGTACCCACAAGCGGGGCGCTCGGGCGAAGCAGCGGCACAGCCTGACGCTGCATGTTCGAGCCCATGAGGGCGCGGTTGGCGTCGTCGTGCTCCAGGAACGGAATGAGCGAGGTAGCCACCGAGGTCATCTGGCGCGGGGACACGTCCATGTAGTTGACCGTCTCGGGCGGCACGTCCATGGCCTCGCCGAACACGCCGTTGGAGTCGGTGGTACGGGCGAGCACGCGGGCCGACTTGTGGAAGACGCCGTCCTCGTCGGTGTAGCCGAACTCGCGGGTTTCCAGATCGAACAAGTCGTTGGCCTGGGCGATGGTGAAGTTCTCTTCCTCATCGGCGGTCAGGTAGTCAATCTCGTCGGTCACCTTGCCGTCGACCACGCGACGGTACGGCGTCTCGATGAAGCCGTAGGGGTTGATGCGGCCGTAGG
>CANEDU010000185.1 GCA_947426355.1 uncultured Adlercreutzia sp.
GGAAGTCGAGCCTGTCATCGACGACGCTTGGGTGAAAGAGCGCATGCCCATGTTCGCCTCCGTGGAGGCCCTGCGCGCCGATATGCGCCGCGTCTTCGAGGCCCAGCAGCGCGAGGGCTACGAGGGCTACGTGCAGCAGATGGCCGTCGGCCAGCTCACGCGTCGCTTCGAGGGTCGCATCGCCGACGAGATCTACGAGGCCACCCGCGATCAGCTGATGCAGAACCTGCGTATGGAGCTTTCGCAGGCCGGCATGACCTGGGAGCAGTTCGTCGCCCAGAACGGCGGCGAGCAGCAGTTCGGCATGATGCTCATGATGCAGACCCGCGAGGTGCTCGTTCAGGGCTTCTGCCTGGACGCCGTGTTCCGCCACGAGAAGATGACGCTGACGGACAAAGACTTGGAAGACGCGTGCTACGGCATGAACCCCCAGGGCAATCCCAAGGTCATGCGCGAAGAGCTGGAGGCATCGGGCCGCGGATTCGCCCTGCGCGAGACCGCTGAGCGCCTGAAGGCGGCCCGCTTCGTGGCTGCCCATGCCATCATCACCACGCGCGAGAACGTCGCCGCCGAGGCCCCGGCCGCTTCGACTGCCGATGCCGCCGAAGGCGATGCTGACAAGGCCGACGAGAACTAGTCGAGCCTGGGGCCTGCGTGGCCCGGTTCCATACGATTTGCCAGGGCGGGGAGCTTCCCCGCCCGTTTCTATGAAGGACGTGTTACCCGTGTCGAAGAAGCCCGCGCCGAAATCTCCGAAGAGCCGCGCCGCCAAGGCGTCCCAAGCCGCGCTGCCCGCATCAGCGTTTCTGCCCACTACGCGCGAGGAGGCCGCGGCGCGCGGCTGGGATCAGGTGGACTTCGTCTACGTGTCGGGCGACGCCTACGTGGACCATCCTTCTTTCGGGAGCGCCATTATCACGCGCGTGCTGGAATCGCACGGCTACAAGGTGGGCTTCATCGCCCAGCCCGACTGGAACGACCCCGAAAGCATCGCGGTGTTCGGCGAGCCGCGGCTGGGCTTCCTCGTGTCGGCGGGCAACATGGATTCCATGGTGAACCACTACACGGTGAACAAGAAGCGCCGCCACGACGACGCCTACACCCCCGGCGGCAAAGGGGGCGCGCGTCCCAACCATGCGGCCGTGGTGTACTCCAACCTCATCCGCCGCACCTTCAAGAAGACCCCCATCATCTTAGGCGGCATCGAGGCGAGCCTGCGGCGACTGGCCCACTACGACTACTGGTCCGATTCCCTCAAGCGCTCCATCCTGCTGGATTCCGGGGCCGACCTCATCTCCTACGGCATGGGGGAGCGCTCCATCGTGGAGATCGCCGATGCGCTTGCCGCGGGGCTTGCTGTGGAGGACCTCACGTTCATCGACGGCACGGTGTTTCGCACCCGCTCGCTCGAGCACGTGGTGGACTACCAAATGCTGCCGAGCTGGGAGGAAGTCAGCGCCAGCAAGCGCGCCTTCGCGGCCAGCTTCGCCACGCAGTACCGCGAGAGCGACCCCGTTACGGGTGGTCGCCTGGTGGAGGAGTACCCGCATGGCGTGTACGTGGTGCAGAACCCGCCGGCTGCGCCCCTGACTCAAAATGAGATGGACGCGGTCTACCGTCTGCCCTACGCCCGCACATGGCATCCGAGCTACGACGCGGCCGGCGGAGTGCCGGCGCTCGCCGAGGTGAAGTTCTCGCTCACCTCCTGCCGCGGCTGCTTCGGCGAGTGCGCCTTCTGCGCGCTCACCTTCCACCAGGGCCGCATCGTGACGGGCCGCTCCCACGAGTCGCTGCTGGAAGAGGCGCGCCTCATGACCGAGGAGCCCGATTTCAAGGGTTACATCCACGACGTGGGCGGCCCCACGGCGAACTTCCGCGGGCCGGCCTGCGCCAAGCAGCGCACCCGCGGCGCGTGCGCCGACCGCCGCTGTTTGGGCACGAAGCCCTGCCCGGCGCTCAAGGCCGATCATCGCGACTACACGGGGCTTCTGCGCAAGCTGCGGAAGCTGCCGGGAGTAAAGAAGGTGTTCGTCCGCTCCGGCATCCGCTTCGACTACGTGATGGCCGACCCCGATCCCGAGCGCACTTTCCTGCACGAGCTGGCGGCCCATCACGTGTCCGGCCAGCTGCGCGTGGCCCCCGAGCACGTGTCCGACACGGTGCTGTCCGCCATGGGCAAGCCCCCGCGGGCCGTTTACGACGCCTTCTGCGAGGCATTCGATGAGGCCAACCGCGCGGCGGGGAAGAACCAGTTCGTGGTGCCCTACCTTATGAGCTCGCATCCCGGCAGCACGCTCGCCGAGGCGGTTGAGCTTGCGGAATATGTGCGCGACATGGGCTTCAACCCCGAGCAGGTGCAAGACTTCTACCCCACGCCGTCCACCATTTCCACCTGCATGTACTACACGGGGCTGGACCCGCGCACCATGGAGCCCATCTACGTGCCCAAGTCGGCCCGCGAGAAGGCCATGCAGCGCGCGCTCATCCAGTACCGCAACCCAGCGAACTACGACTTGGTGCGCGAGGCCTTGGTGAAGGCCGGCCGGCAGGATCTTATCGGCTGGGACGAGCAGTGCCTCATCCGCCCCATCCGCCCGAAAACGCGCGATGAGGGCGGTGCCCCGCGTAAAGGACAGGGCAAAGCCGTCGGCAAGGGCGCGGCGCCGAAGAAGGGCAAGAGCACTGCGCCGGGGAAGGGTGGCGCGCCAGGCAAGGGTGGTGCGCCAGGCAAGGGTGGTGCGCCAGGCAAGGGTGGTGCATTTAAGAAAGATGGCCCGGCAAAGAGGGACAAGGCGGCCGGAGGGGACACCTTGCCGATAAAGGGCAAAATGGCCGAAAGGGGCACTGCGCCGAAGAAGGGCAGACCCGCTCCCGCCAAGAAAGACGCCTTCAAGCCTGCGAAGGGCCGCGGCTCTGCCTCGATGGCTCGGCACCAGGGCAAGCCCCCGAAAGCCAATGGCCGCAAAGGCGGCATCCGCAAGGGTCGCTAAGCCTTCGCTCAGAGTGTCGGCCATCGCGCGGCCCGCCTTACCGGCGGCTGCGGAATTTGGCTCGCCGGCGGCCGGCGGCCTGGCTCGCTAACGGCCGCAGGACCTGGCTCGCCGGCGGTTGGAAGCCCGATTCGCCGGCGGCTGCAGAATTTGGCTTGCTGGCGGCCACGAGGTTCGGTTCGTCGGCGGTTGGGCAGCCCGGTTGGGCACGCTAAAGTGGTCGGTAGAAGTCCAAAACGGTGCTTTTTGTCATTTTGCGAATAAAAGTGGGCAAATAGGGGCGATATGGACGAGCGTTACAGCATTCGAAAGCCCCCAGAGCTCTCTGAACTGGGTTTTCTTCGGGCCGTCAACGCGAAGGTCACCTCAAAACTGTCCATATCGGCGATATTTGCCATGAAAGAATCTGCTCCGGACAA
>CANEDU010000186.1 GCA_947426355.1 uncultured Adlercreutzia sp.
GGTCGGCGGACTGGGCCTTCAGGTCGGCCTTGAACTGGTCGGGGGTGATGCCCTGGCTGCCCAGGTAGGCGTCGAAGGTCATGCCAGCCTGCTGCAGCTGACCGAAGAAGTCCTGGAGCAGCGAGGTCTCGGCCTCTTCCACCATGGCCTCGGGCACGTCGCCCTCGACGCGTTCGCGCAGCTCCACCATGATGTTGTTCTCCTTGATGCGGGGCATCATGTTGCCCTTCTGCATCTCGAGGGACTCCTTGATGCGCTCGCGCATGTCCTCGACGGACTCAAATCCCATGGTCTCTTTAGCCCACTCGTCGGTGACCTCGGGGGTGACCTTCTTCTTCACCACGTTGCAGGTGACCTCGAAGGTGACCGGCTTGCCGGCCTGGCCGGCCAGAAGCACGGCCTGCTCGTCGGCGGGAATATCCAGGGTGAACTCCTTGGTCTGGCCCTTCTTCATGCCGAGGATCTCGGCGTCGAAGGCCTCGGAGAACATGCCGGTGCCCGGGCCGAACAGACGGGACTCGCTCGTGAGCGAGGCGATCTCGTTGCCCTCGGCGTCGGTGGCCTTCATGGTGAGGTCGGCGTAGTTCTCCGGCTTCATCTTCGTGGCGGCAGAGGCGTCCTCGTAATCGGTGTAGTGCTCGGCCATGGCCTGCAGCTGCTCCTCGATCTCGGCCTCGGTGGCCTCGGCGAAGGGCATCTCGATGGCCACCGGCTCGTAGCTGGAGAGCTCCATCTCGGGACGCACCTCAATGGTGAAGGTGTACTCGTAGGGCTCGCCGGCGCGCACGAGCTCGGTGTCCTCCATGGAAGGGCCGCCCACCGGGGACAGCTTCGCCTCGTCGATGGCAGCCGTCCAGGTGCTGTTGAGCAGCTCGTCGGTGACAGTGGCCACCACGGCCTCGGCGCCGAGCGCGTTGTCGATAACCGGGCGCGGGGCCTTGCCCTTGCGGAATCCCGGGAAGTTGTACTTGCGAGCGAAGTCCTTGTAGGTTTTCTTGATGCGGCCGTCGATGTCGGCGGCGTCAACGGTGACGGTGACCTTGACCTTGTTGCCCTCCAGGGACTCAACCTTAGTTTCCACGAATAGTTCCTCCATCGTACTCTTACAGGGGCGCGGGACGGAAAGTGCCTCGCGCTGTCACTTCTCTCGGCGACTCTTCAGGCGAATCGCCCGCAGAAGCGCACGGTTCGCTATTATGACACAACCCCCGAGCCGCGGCTACCGTCTGCCGGGAGCCTATCGGCAATTTCACACAAGAAGGCCCGCTGAAGCGGGCCCTCCACAACAAGCAGGATTCTCGCGCTCGCCTAGCTGAGCTCGTGGTAGGCGAAGGAATCCTTGCCGAGCTGCACTTCCTTGCCCTCCTTGATGAGCTGGCGGTACTCGGCCGTAGCCGTGAACAGCACGTCGGACGAGGAGTTCAGGCCGGTCTCGCAGGAGTCCTGGATAACGCCGATGATAAAGCCGATGGCCACGACCTGCATGGCAACGGAGTTGTCGATGCCGAACAGCGCGCAGCACATGGGGATGAGCAGAAGGGAGCCGCCGGCCACGCCGGAGGCACCGCAAGCGGACACCGCGGCAAGCACGCAGAGGATGACGGCGGTGATGGGGTCGGGCATGATGCCGAGGGTCTGGCAAGCGGCCATGGTCATGACCGTGATGGTGACCGCAGCACCCGCCATGTTGATGGTGGCGCCGAGCGGGATGGACACCGAGTAATTGTCCTTGTTCAGGCCCAGCTTGCGGCAGAGCTCCATGTTAACGGGAATGTTGGCAGCCGAGCTGCGGGTGAAAAACGCCGTGAGGCCGGAATCCTTCAGGCAGCGCAGCACCAGCGGAAAGGGGTTCTTGCGCGTGCAGATCCAGACGATGAGCGGATTGGTGCCCAAGGCGATGATGAGCATGCAGGCCACGAGCACGAGGATGAGATGGCCGTACTCGGTGAAAATCTCCAGGCCCGACGTGCTCACGGAGGTGTACACCAAACCGAGGATGCCGAAGGGAGCCATGTTGATGACCCAGCGGACCACCTTGGACACAGCATCGGAGATAGCGGAGAAGACGTCTTTGACCTGCTGGCTCGTCGCGCGCAGGGCGATGCCGATCATGACGGCCCAGGCGAGGATGCCGATGTAGTTGGCGTTGGCCAGCGCGTCCACCGGATTCGACACGACGTTCATGAGCAGGGTGGTGAGCACTTCCCCGATGCCCTCGGGCGCCGCCTGCTCCACCATGGAGGAGGTATCGAGCGTAAGGGCCGTGGGGAACAGCTCGCTGCCGATGAGGGCCACGATGGCGGCCACGAGCGTGCTGATCACGTACAGGATGATGACCGTCTTCATGTTGCCGGCGCCCTTGGCGTTGCAAAGCGCGCTGATAACGAGGAAGAACACGAGGATGGGGGCCACGGCCTTCAGGGCGCCGACGAACAGGGAGCCGAGAAGGATGACGACCTCGCCGAAGGCGGTCTCGGCGCTGCCGGGGAGCGCAACAGCGAGCACCACGCCGATGACCAGGCCAACGAGAATGCGCTTGATGAGGCTGATCTCGTTGTACTTCTTGATAATACCGGGAACTGCCAAGGCACTTCTCCTTTCATCGTGCACAGCGCAAGACGCTGCGCCTGTTCACGGGGAAAGGGCCACAAGTCCCATGAACCGGATGGTGCGGGCGAAAGGACTTGAACCTTCACGGGGGTTGCCCACCAGAACCTAAATCTGGCGCGTCTGCCAATTCCGCCACGCCCGCATTGCCGAATTCGCGGCGATGAGCTTCGTCGCGTCGCTCTATAATAGCAAAAGACCCACCCTGACAAGGGGTCAACGGCCAATTACCGTATTTGGGATACGCCTCTTCGGGGACGGGAATCCGCGCGGATCGCACGGAGCGGAGCAGCAGAGGAAAAGAAAGAACCCTCCGAGAGGAGGGTTCCAAACATTCATGGCTCCCCGGGTAGGATTCGAACCTACAACCCTTCGGTTAACAGCCGAATGCTCTGCCGTTGAGCTACCGAGGAATGTCGGCGGGGCTTCTCGCCCTCAGCGCAAGATAGAATTATACCGAAGCGCCCCGGGTTTGCAAGAACTTTTTTGGTCGATGATGAAAATAGTTCTCACCGGCCGCCGGACGGCTCCGAGTGCCGGTCGGCTGTGCCCCGTGTCGGTCGGATGCAGCTTCAGGCATCGGCCCCCGCCTCCGCCGAGACAGCCCGCCGCACCAGGTAGCAATGGTGAATGCGCGGGTTGCGCTCGAAATCGTGCGGGATGGTGCTCGCCGTGATGTCCTCGATTTTCACGCCAGCGCGCGCCAGCGCCTCGGTGTCAGGCTTGAAGGCGCGCAGGTTGCACGAGAACACTGCCACGCCGTCTTTCGCCAGCAGCCGCGAGACGCCGATGAGCAGCT
>CANEDU010000187.1 GCA_947426355.1 uncultured Adlercreutzia sp.
ATAGGCCACGGAGCCCTGGACCTGCTCGGGTTCATCCCCGGCATCGGCGCCGCCGGTGCTGCTAAAATGGGAGCCAAGGCCGGCCTGGCCGCCCTGGACGCTGCCGACGCCGCGGCCGCGGCCACGCGCGCTGCCAAGAAGCTAGAAGCTGCCAAAGGGGTCAGGCCCCCGAATCATTCTTGAGCATTACGGGCATACCTACAAGGACGATCCCTCGCAGAATCGTGGACCGCACTTCAATGATCCCGCTGGCAACCACTTCGATTATTAAGGAGACGGTATGGAAGAGCACATAGGACCGATGCCGATGGCCGCATACTTTCATGGCCTCGAGGAAGCTTGTCGCTCTCAAGGTCGAGCCGTCCCGAGTGTTCAGATGTGGGCTTGCTCTTCGCTATGGGGATACATATCTTCGGATGAAGGTTTTTGCGCCGAGGCTGCCTCCTGGCTCGGTGGCCTGTGGGAGGCGCCTCTGGGACGCGTGCTCCTTTGCGCTTCGTCGCGAGGGCGCGGTGGGTCGCCTCGCATACGGCAGCACTACGGCCTCTGGAAAACTTTGGATTTGGCTAAAAGGGGACTGCTTGTGGGGGAAGCCGAAGAAGAGAAGGTGGATGAAGGGGGCGATTTCGCTTTCGTAGGAGCCGCGGAGCTGCTGGACGGCCTGACGGATACCGCGGTGCTCGCGCTGGGGAATGCAGGACGGGCCTCTAGGTTTTTGTATCTCGCTCGCTCGGGCTCGTCGTTCGATTGCGGAAGTGTCATGCCGATGCTGCCCGAGGTGTTCGCAGGACATGGGCTCCCGTTTTTCGCGGCGTTCGATCTATACCTTCTGTTCGAGGCGATGCCCGCGGGCGATGGGATTGTCTGCCTTCAGAACTATGGCGATGGCTTGGCGGTGTACCTTTTCGAAAAAGAGAGCAATCCGTCTAGTGGTGCAAACATGGAATCAGCTGCCTATCCGAGGACGACTTTACCTTAGTAAGACAAATCGGACGGGGCATGGACGAGGAATTCTTCGCATGGCGCTCCGCGGTGGAAATGCGGGCCTGAAACAACAAGTAGAATTGGGTTGCATATGAGCGTGCTGAAATTGGAGGTGCCTGGCTGGGGCGCTCGACGTCAGGTGGAGTACGGCGCCGAGATCAGGGCGACCAGGGAGAACGGCGTCATCGCTTTAGAGGCTAACGATGCCGGCTTCTTGGAGCTCGCCTTGGAGACGCTCCTGCTTGCCGGGCCGGGCGTCCCAGAGGGAACGTGGGTTGAAATCGACGAGTACAGCGGGGTGCTCGCAGAGGGGTCGATGCCCCTGATATTGACGAGGACCGAGTCCCCTGCTGGAGAGGTGCCTGCGCCCTGGCTCCTTACTTTAAAGCCAGAGCAGCCCGACGCCGCCCTCGCAGGGCTGGGTATCGAAGTTGCCCAGGACGAGCTGGCGATCTACGGAGACGGGGCCGCGCTAGCGGAGCTTGGACGACGATTTCTTCTCGCTGCCCCATATCCGGCTCAAGACGGCATCGATACCGTTTCGCCGCAGGAGATAGCGCTGACCTGCGCAACGGGCAACGTCGTGCTGAGAAAGACCGAGTCCGCCGTCGACGTCGGGTCGTACCCCGCCGTCTGGGAGGTGCTCTTCGAGCGGCTCGACGGCTGGAGTGAAAGTTCGGACTTCGAGGTTGACGCCGCGGGAAGGCGCTGGCTGAGCGCCAGGGCTCTGCAAGTGCTGGGCGGGCTTTTGTCCGGTTGCGAGTTCCTGGCCGAGGCCTCCGAAGAGCTGGTCGAGCTTGCGTCGGCGCCGACGGTCGATTGTCTTTCCCCCTCTAACGGAAAGGCTGATTTTCGGTCAAGCTGTATCGACTGCAGTGCCCTCGACCCGAAAGTCGGACTGTTCTCCATCGCCGGCGAATCCGAGGGCCGCCTATTCGCCACCAACCGCCTCGTTCACCGCGCCATGCGAAGCCGCCTGCTGGGCTTCAAATTCAGGGTCTTGTGGGATTCGGGGCAGGTGCGCTTCCCTCAGCTGCTGCATCCTGTCGGCAATCGGGAGCTGGCGGCCCTGTCTCCGGCCCCTTATCCGATACGAGCCTGCGAAGAAGGCTGATAGCTTGGTTGTCGATTGCGAGCCGGAAGAGAAGGATGCGCTGAAGCCGAGGGGCGCGTGGATTGGGCCCTTCAGGAGATGTGCCGCCATCAGCGCGGACAAAAAAGCCGCTCGGTAAATGCTATGGTCATCAAGTAGAGGCTGGAGGTGTGTCTGTGACGTTTGAGTTGGTGCCCTTTGTGAGCGTGGGGCCTATCAAGTTCGGGTCCTCCGCCCGCGAGGTTCGCAAGGCCATGGGGCGTATTCACCGCTTGCGGGCCGGAGAGCCTCTGGCTCTCGAAGTGGTGCATGTGTGTGCTCGCGGCTTGTTCGAGTGGGAGGATTCTTTCGAATGGAGAGGTTGCAGGATTAGGCGTCTAAGAGCTATGATGAAACGATAAACGTTCAGCTATGCCGTAGGATGTGGCAGTTGGGAGGAGCAAGGTGGCTGGAATGGGTTTGCTTGGGAAGCGTGTTGTCTTCGGTGCATTGACGGCGGTCCTCGCGCTGGGACTGTGTGCGTGCCAGGGTGGCACCAACGAAAACGGGGCGCCTGCGGAAGCGCCTACGGCGTCTTCGGAGGAAAAGGCAGCGCAGTTCGCGGACTTCCAAGAGCTGATGGCATCGCAGGCCGACACCTTCACCTATGACTATCGCGAGACCTACAAGAACGACAGGGGTATGTGGACCGAGGAAGGAGTGTCGTCCTTCTCCGCCGCATGCGATGACACGGGCGATGTGGCGCGCCAGCATATGACCTATCTTTCCGATGACTCTCTACTTGCCGGCATTGAGCAATTCTTGGAGGGAGAAAAGGTAATTGAGGTTAACGAGGATGTGACGTCAGATGTTTCCCTTGAGTATGCGGACGCTGCGGTCGCGATGGACAAGGAAGCGCTCTGCCCGGCCGGGCCGGTGGCGGTCTCGGCCACGGTCACCACGGCATTCTCGGCCTCCTCGGCCAGGGTCACGGTCTCCACGGTGCCAGCTACGGTGACAGAAGCCTCGGGAGCGGTCACGGTGACGGAAGCGGCCACGGCGGTCTCTTCCACAGTCACCTCGGCCTTGGCCATGACGATGACGGCGTTGACGTCGGCGTTCTCGCCCAACGTCACGGTGGCGCCCTCAGCATCGGGGACGACGACCAGGCCGGTGGCCAGCTTCGCGCCCTTGACGGTCACCTTGACGGGGGCTACAACGATGATCAGGCCCTCGACATCCTCGGACAGCTCGGTGTCCTCGTCGATGTACATAGCGACCTCTTCCTCGCTGTAGCCCAGCTCTTTGGCCAGGTCAGCGTACT
>CANEDU010000188.1 GCA_947426355.1 uncultured Adlercreutzia sp.
CCCCGCTGGGGCAGATGAGGCAGAACACGGTGAAGTGCACTACGAAGGAGACGACGAGTAGCACGGCAAAGACGATGCCCTGCGACCGCAGGTTGCTGTGCTCGCGGCTCGCATTCGGATTCGTGCCGCACGTATCGCAGCTGCCCGTGCGCCCCGTGAGGCCGCGGGGAGCTCGTCCGCCGAAGATATTGCGCAGCAGGCTCGTCGGGCACACCCATGAGCAGAACACGCGTCCCAGCAAAAACACGATAGCAAGTAGTGCCAGCACGCCGGGAAGCAATCCCCACGGAACGGCCCCGCCAGCCACGGTAAGCTCGGCGAAGCCCACGGGGCACAGGGCGCACAGGGTGCCTACGGGCACATGGAACGCCGTGCCGAGGCCCACGGCCGCCAGCACCAGGCCGGCTGCGGCGATGCGAAGGTAGCGCATCTTATTCATGAGCGGCCTCCTTTCGCGCGCCTGCTTCGTATTCTGCGGAGGTGAGCGCACCGGGGAGCGCCGCCGCCTCGCTGTTGCGACCGACAACGTAGATGCCCTTAGCCGCCGTAGAGGCGTCGTAGGCGCGCAGGGAAGGTGCCGGGCAGACGAACTCGCACAAGCCGCAGCCGTCGCAAAGTGCCTCGTCCACCTGGGGGCGACCCCGCTCGTCAATGACCAGTGCGCCTTCTACGGGGCACTTATCGGCGCATACCGTGCATCCGCCCCAGCCCCAGGCTACACACGAATCGGAGATGACCTTCGCCACGCCGATGTCCTTCGCGCTGGCCGCCTCAAGGGAGAGCGCCCCGGTGGGGCATACCTCCATGCATTTGTCGCAGAAATCGCAGTAGCCCTCGCGGAACAAAAGCTCCGGCGTGCCTACGGTGGGAAAGTCCAGCGTGAGGGGAAGGGGCTGCACCAGATTGTAGGGACAGGCCTGCACGCAGCGTTGGCAGCGATCGCAGTGAGAAAGCAGGTGCCCCTCGCTGGTGGCTCCGGGCGGGCGCAAGTGCACGGTGCCCTGGGTATTTTGGAAGGCGCCGGCTCCGGCCAGGCCTACCAGCACGGCCGCCGTGCCTCCCGCGGCGCAGAACTGCCGGCGCGTTACTCCCTCGCTGCTCATAGCATCTCTTCCAGAAGCTCGGCATCGCCTTCAACGAAGCGCGCGGTAAAGCGGGCGAGGGCCGCATAGAAGCTCTCCTCGCCATCGGGCGTCGCGGCTAGCACCAGCTCGGCGCAGAACCGTCCGATCCAGTTCAGCAAATGCGCCTGGGCGAAGGCGAGGGACTGGCGTACCGTTTCCGTGGCCGCCGCATCGCCGGCCTCATCGCGAGCGCTCAGGAAAGCCACCGTGCGGTCGGCAAGCGTGGCCATGAACGCGAGCTCGACGGCAAGATGGTCTTCAGGCTCGGTGAAGGAGGCGTCCTTGACCAGCGCCTGCTCGCGCAGGGTGCGCGTCATGGCGGCATAGGCCTCCTGCATCATGATACCGCGGTCGGAGGTGTACACCGACTCGTAGGGGAAGGCATGGCGCGCCGTCAACGGCCCCATGCCGAAGAAGACGCGGTCGAAGGTGACGGCCAGAAGCTCAAGGGCCTGCTCGTCGTCGGCTGCGACAGCCGCCGCGCGCTTGATGGACGCAAGGGCCTCCATCAAGGTCGCGTCGTCGCTTTCGAACGCAAACGCTTCGGCGATATCGCGGGCCAAGGCCTCGTCGACTTCGCTGCGGAAACAGCGCGAGAGCAGGCGATACACGTTGGCGCGGCTTTCCATGAGGGCCGTAAGGCCGCTGCGGGTCTCCTCGTCCAAAAGAATATCCGACATAGGTTCTCCTCTCCTCGAATCGAGCGCTTCGGCTACGTTGGAAGGGCTCGGAGGAGGCGACTTCGGTGGCTGGCGGCTGAAGTCGCCTCCTCCGAGCCCGTCGGGCCTTCGACGAAAGGGGAGGAAAGGCCCGACGGGACACGGAAGAAAGGAATCGCTCCGCGAAGATTGCTAGTAGATCAGCGACTCAACGGAGGTGGCGACGGCGTACATAATGGTGCGCAGCACCACGCTGCCCACGACGAGGCAGGCAAGCGCGACCCACAGGTAGCCGGCGGTCTGCTTGAGCGTCGCCGCTCCCTCGGAGGTGGCGTTGGCCAAAGCCGGCTTGGCGCCGCCCTTCTTCGCGGCCAGACCCACGAGCACAGCGGGAAGCAGAATGCCCGCGACCACCACACCGAGCCAGAATTCCATAGCCAGACTGCCGCTCAGCAGACGGTCGATGGAGCGGCTCTCATGGGCGAAGGGCGCAAAAGCGATCCAAGCCACATAGGCCACCACCGTCACAATGGAGAGCGCCACGCCGACGAGCGCCACCTTAAGCGCGAGCGGCGCCTCCTCGGCATCGCCCATAAGGCACGTAAGCGCCGCGGCGAGCACGAACCCCATGCCCAGGCCGGTGCCCAGGTACATGAGCGGCAGGGTGAGGCTGTCCCAGGCGGGGCGGGCGGGCATCATGAACGAGGCGCCGGCCACAAGCGGCAGCACGATGCCGGCGATAAGGGCGAGGATGCCCACCACCTTCGAAGCGCCGGGGTAGTCTTTGCGGGCCAGGATGGCGCTCGCCAGGGCCACGATGCCGGCGAAGGCCACGGCGAACAGCTCGCGGGAAAGCCCCGAGCTCATGTTGCCCAGAATGTGGAACGCGCGGTCGATGTGTCCCAAATGGAACGTGGAGGCGACACCTCCCACGCCCAAAAGAACGAGGGCCGCGAGCGCCAGGGCGAACCGCACCTTGCGGAACGTGCCCTTGATTTCGCCGATGCCGACGAAGACGAGCAGGCCGGAGCCCATTCCCAGAAGTACGCTGAAGATCAGCAGAGGCCACTGAGTTTCCATGGTTACTTACCGCCCTTCCACTCGCACTTGTCCAATCCGTAGGTCACCGAAGGCGCGTTGCCCACATCGGTCAGCTTGTGGGTCTGCTTCTTCGCGATCATCTTGCTCACGTCGCTTTCCGGGTCGTCCGCGTCGCCGAACAGGCGCGCCTGGCCCGGGCAGTGCCGCACGCAGGCCGGCACCTTCCCGTCGTCCACCAGATGCGCGCACAGGGTGCACTTCTCGATGACGCCCTTGTCGCGGTCGTTATCGTAGGCGCGCACGCCGTAGGGGCACGCCATTACGCAGTACTGGCAGCCGATGCACTTGGCGTGGTCCACGAGTACGATGCCGTCCTCGCGCTTGTAGCTGGCGCCGGTGGGGCAGACGGTCACGCACTGGGGGTTGTCGCAGTGCTGACAGGCCACGGGCAGGTAGTACATCTCCAGGTCGGGATAGGTGCCCGACGGGCCGATAGTGAGCACCTTGCTGTAGAACGTGCCCA
>CANEDU010000189.1 GCA_947426355.1 uncultured Adlercreutzia sp.
CATCGCCGGTGCACCACCACCATTCCCACGCGGCCGATTCCCGCCATGTGCACGGCCATCATCTGCTGACGGTGGAAGATCTCTCCGTCGCCTTCCGCATGTACGAGGAGCGCGACGAGGGCGACGCCGAAAGCGGAGACGGCGCGGAAGGGCGCCTCGCCGAAAACGAGCGGGGCGTGGCGCTCGGGAAAAGCGATTCGCGCGGCAATCCTCTGCGAAAGAGGCGCCGCGCCAGCGCGCTTTGCCGCTACCTGGATGCGCCTCAGCGGGAGGTGGAGGTCATTCACTCCCTGAGCCTTTCGGTGCACGAGGGCGAGATCGTGGCCGTGGTGGGCGCGTCGGGATCGGGAAAGACCCTGCTCGCCGATGCCATTTTGGGCCTGTTCGAGCCCAACGCCCTCGTACGCGGCCGCATCTGGTTCGACGGCCGGGCCATGGACGCCGCCGCCCTTGCCGCCGAGCGCGGGCGCGGCATCGCGTTTGTGCCTCAGTCGGTGGCAAGCCTTGACCCGCTCATGCGCGTGGGGCGCCAGGTGGAGGGGGCGTCGCAGGGTCGCGGGGCCGCTCGTCGTGCCGATGCGGCCCGTCGTCGCGCCCGGTGCCAGGAGCTTTTCGCCCGCTACGGGCTTTCCGAAGCCGTGGCGCGGATGTACCCCCACGAGCTTTCCGGCGGCATGGCCCGCCGCGTGCTGCTGTGCTGCGCGCTTATGGAACAGCCGAGACTCATCGTGGCCGACGAGCCCACGCCGGGCCTCGATCTGCCTTTGGCCGTGAAGGCTCTGGAGGACTTTCGCGCCTTCGCCGACGGAGGCGGGGGAGTGGTGCTCATCACCCACGACATCGAGCTTGCTCTTACCGTGGCCGACCGCGTCGCCGTCTTCCGCGACGGCACCGTGGTGGAAGAGACCTCGGTCGCTGCCTTCGCCGACCCCGAGCTTCTGGCTCATCCCTTCACCCGCCAGCTCTGGCACGCCCTGCCCGAGCACGATTTCGAAGTTGCTGATGAAGGAGCCTTCTCATGCTAGAAGCCCGCAATCTCACCGTCGCCTTCGACGGCCGCGTTCTCTTCGAAAATCTCTCGCTTTCCGTAGCGCCGGGCGAGCGCGTGCAGATCGCTGCCCCTTCGGGCGCCGGCAAAACAACGCTGTGCCGCGCGCTCGCGGGCTATTTTGCGCCCCAGGCAGGCGAGGTGCTCGTCGATGGCGCGTCGCTTCCCAAGAAGGGTCCGTGCCCCGTGCAGCTCATCGGCCAGCACCCCGAGCGCGCCTTGGACCCGCGCCTGCGCATGGAGAAGAGCTTGAAAGAGGCGTCGGGCAACCGGGAGTGTGGACAACTTCTCGAGGCCCTCGGCATTCAGTCGCGCTGGCTTACCCGTTACCCCCACGAGCTCTCCGGCGGCGAGATGCAGCGCTTCTGCATCGCCCGCGCCCTGCTCGCGAACCCGCGCTACCTTATCGCCGACGAGATCTCCACCATGCTCGATGCCGTCACCCAGGCCCAAATCTGGTCGGTGCTCCTGCGCGAGGCCGAGCGACGCGATCTAGGGCTCATCTTCGTCTCCCATTCCTCGGCCCTATCCTCCCGCCTCGCCACTCGTGTGGTGAACTTGCCCGCCGCCCGTGGATAGTTCGTGGACGGGCGCTTGCTATTCGCACGGTCAAGCCGTATTATTAGCAATTGCTGTTTTCGCCGCACTGTGCGAGCAGTGCTTGCGTATAGAGAATGAAAGTACAAGAAGGAGTTCCATTTCATGGCAGTCAAGATTCGCCTCGCTCGCCACGGCGCCAAGAAGCGCCCGTACTACCGCATCGTCGTCGCCGACTCCCGCGCCCCGCGCGATGGTCGCTTCATCGAGGAGGTGGGCCGCTACAACCCCTGCGTCCACCCGCACAAGATTGAGTTCGACATGGAGAAGGTCGATCGCTGGCTGGCCAACGGCGCTCAGCCGACCGAGCGCGTCGAGCTGCTGCTGAAGGCCGCTCGCGAGAACGCCTAGCGCCATGGCCGATCTCACGGAAGACCTCGCCGGGCTTACCGATGCCATCGTTCGTCCCCTCGTTGACGAGGCCGACGAGCTGGACATCACGGCCAGCGAGACCGAGGACGGCAACATCATCGTGGAAATCCGCGTGAATCCCGAGGACGCCGGCAAGGTCATCGGCCGTCAGGGTCGCGTCATCAAGGCCATCCGCACCCTCGCCCGCGCCGCCGCTTCGCGCTCGGGCAAGTTGGTCGATGTGGAGCTTATCGACTAAATGCGCGGCTGGGTTTCCATCGCCTATCTGGCGAAACCGAAGAATTTGAACGGAGGGCTCGTCGCACGAGGTGCGTCGGGCCTTCCGTTTGTGCTTTATCCGGGCCTGAGGCTGGCCGTCGTACCGCCTCAGCTCGATGCGCCGCGCACGCTCACCGTTCGCGAGGCCTCAGAGCGCGCCGACAACGAGGCGCTCGTTTTCTTCGAAGAGATCGCCGACCTTTCTGCAGCCGAGCTTCTCGCCGGCTGCGAGCTTCTGGCCCGCGAGGACGAGGTGGATTTGTCGGTTTTGGAAGATGCCGAAGAGCTGCCCGCCTGGGAGGGCTGGGAAGTGCACGACGGCGTCGCGGGGCTGGTTGGCGAGGTCGTGGAAGTGGCCGAGCGCGCCACCCAGCCGCTGCTCACGGTGCGCCGTCCCGAAGGGGGAGAGGCGCTCATCCCGCTTGTAGACGAGTTCATCGTCGATGTGGATGAGGCTGCACGCCGCATCGATGTGGCGCTTCCCACCGGTCTGCTCGATCTGTAGCCGAGGCGCCATGCTCAGCGAAACGCACTCCACGTTCCCCCATATGTACGACTCGGTCATGGGCGAGTCCATGATGAAGCGCGCCCAGGAAAAGGGCATCTTGGAGTTTCGCGCCCACGACCTGCGCGACTGGACCCACGACCGCCACCGCACCACCGACGACGACCCCTACGGCGGCGGCGCCGGCCTCGTCATGAAGTGCGAACCCATCTTCGAAGCCGTCGAAGATATTCTGGGGACCGACGAACACCGCCCTCAAATCGTCTTCCTCGCTCCCCAGGGTCGCCCCTTCGACGACGCCTACGCCACCGAGCTCGCCGCCGCCGACCACCTTCGGTTCATCTGCGGCCACTACGAGGGCATCGACGAGCGCGTCTACACCTTGGCCGACCACGTCATCTCGCTGGGCGATTACGTGCTCACCTCGGGCGAGCTTGCCTCCATGGTGGTCATCGACGCGGTGGTGCGCAAGCTGCCCGGCGTGCTCGGCGCCGCCGACGGCCCCATCGACGAGTCCTTCACCAGCGGCCTTCTGGAGTATCCCCAGT
>CANEDU010000190.1 GCA_947426355.1 uncultured Adlercreutzia sp.
CATGTACCCCCTGAACTTCTGGATGGGCATGGGAGCGGTGTGGGTCGGGTCGGCTATCGGCGGCGGTCTTCTGCTGTTCGCCGTGGGCTGCTTCTTTGCGTGGAAGGCCGGCGTGCAGCAGCGTGAGTTCGCCGAGGCCGCCGCCAAGGCCGCCCGGTCGAAGAAGGGCAAGAAGGGGCGCCGCTAATGGCCAAGGCCTCGCGCGACCACAAGACCAACGCCCTGCGCGAGCTGGACGCTGCCGGCATCGCCCATGAGGCGCTGTTCTTCGAGGCTGAGGCCACCATGAGCGGCGAGGAGATTGCGCTGGCTCAGGGGGAAGACCCCGACAGCTGCTTTAAGACCCTCGTCACCCAGGGCAAGTCCGGCGAGCATTACGTGTTCCTCGTGCCGGTATCTGGCGAACTTGACCTGAAGAAGGCCGCCTCGGCGGCCGGCGAGAAGGCCATTGCCATGATCAAGGCCCGGGAGCTGCTGCCGCTTACCGGCTACGTGCACGGGGGGTGCTCGCCCATCGGCATGAAGAAGCGGTTTGCGACCTTTGTCGATGAGACGGCGCAGCTGTTCGAGGAGATTTACTTTTCGGGGGGCAAGGTGGGGTGTCAGATTCGCATGAACCCTGACGACTTGGGGAAGGTTGTTTCGTTCGAATACGCGGATCTTACGGTTTGAAGTTGTTATGAAAATTGCTTCGGTCATAGTCGATATTCCCACTCAGGCGTTGGATACGCCCTATTCCTATGCGGTGTCTGATGAGATGCTCGTGGGGGATGGGGGGTTTCCTGCTGAGGTGGGGTGTGCGGTGCTGGTTTCGCTGGGCGGGCGCAAGGCGGTGGGGTATATCGTCTCGCTCGACGAGGTGGAACCGTCACCGGATGAGGGGACCGATTTGTGGGGGACGCCGCGCTCGGCGGCCGACCTCAAGCAAGTGGAGGCGGTGCTCACTAAATCCTATTTCGATGAGGAGGGGGCGGCCTGCGCTTTGTGGCTGGCCGACCGTTACGCCGCGCCGCTTTCCGAGTGCGTTCGTCTGTTCACCCCTCCGCGGGCCGTGCCGCGCATCGTGCGCGGGCGCGACGGGCGCTACCGGGTCGAAGAGCCCGCCGTCGGCGCGGTGGATGACCGCTGGGTCGTGCGCGGGGAGGCGTTTGACAGCTTCGTGCCGCGCAAGAACGCCGCAAAGCAGAAGGCGGTGCTTGCGGCGGTCGCTGCCGGCGATGTGCGCGTAAGCGAGCTTGCCGCCGAGTACGGGAACGTGGCATCCACGTTGAAGGCGCTGGAATCGAAGAACGTCGTGCGCATCGAGCACCGCCGCCGCCTGCGCGGCATGGAAGACGGCGCACCCACTCGCCGCACCGAGGCGCCGCCGCTCACCTTCGACCAGCTCGCCGCCGTCAACGCCATCGAGGCAGCTCGGGCGGCCGGAGAGGGCCGCGTCGTGCTGGTGGACGGCGTGACCGGCTCGGGCAAGACCGAGGTGTACCTGCAGGCCATCGAGCGCACCCTGGCCGAGGGGCGCCGCGCCATCGTGCTCGTTCCCGAAATCTCCCTTACGCCCCAGACGGTGGCGCGATTTCGCGGGCGGTTCGGCGACGCGGTGGCCGTCATGCACTCGCGCATGAGCGACGGCGAGCGCTACGACCAGTGGGACTACATCAAAAGCGGTGCGGCCCAGGTGGTCGTGGGAGCCCGCAGCGCGCTGTTCACCCCGACTGTCAACGTGGGGCTCATCGTGATCGACGAGGAGCACGAGGGCTCCTACAAGCAGGACTCGTCGCCGCGCTATCATGCCCGCGAGGTGGCCGAGTGGATGATGGCCCGTGGCGGCGGTGCGCTCGTGCTCGGCTCAGCCACGCCCTCCATCGAGTCGCTCTATCAGGCGAACAAGAACCCTTTGTGGGCCCAGGTGGCGCTCTTGCAGCGGGCCAACGGGCGACCCATGCCCGCCATCGAAGTGGTGAACATGGCCGCCGAGTTCGCCTCGGGGTCGCGGGCCATGTTCTCGGGGCGTCTTACGCGCGCGCTCGGCGAAGAGCTCTCGCTAGGGCGCAAGGCGGTGCTTCTGCTGAACCAGCGCGGCTTCGCGAAATTTCTGCTCTGCCGCGACTGCGGTTTCGTGCCCGAGTGCCCCCACTGCTCCACCTCGCTCACCTACCACGAGCAGGGCAGCAAGCTTGTCTGCCATCACTGCGGCTACAGCGAGGCTGTGCCGCCGGTGTGTCCCGAATGCGGCAGTCCCTATTTGAAGAAGTTCGGCGCGGGCACCCAGAGGGTGGAACTGGAGCTGCGCTCGCTGTTGGATTCTCTTCCCGGCGTGGGGCCTCAGGTGCCCATCATCCGCATGGACGCCGATACGACCCAGGCCAAGGGCGCTCACCAGGCGCTGCTCGAAGAGTTTGCGGCCGCTGATGCCGCGGTGCTTCTCGGCACGCAGATGATCGCCAAGGGCCTCGATTTCGACGACGTCACCCTGGTCGGCGTCATCAACGCCGACACCCAGCTGCACCTGCCGGACTATCGCGCCGGCGAGCGCACCTTCCAGCTTATCGAGCAGGTGGCGGGCCGCGCCGGCCGGGCCGAGCTGGACGGGCGCGTCATGGTGCAGACCTACGAGGCCGACGACGTGGCCATTCGCGCTGCAGCCACCTACAATCGCGGGATGTTCCTGCGCGCCGAGTTGCCCAAACGCAAGCTTTTGGGCTACCCGCCCTACGTGCGCATGGCCAATGTTCTCATCTGGGGCGCCGACGAGCACGAGGTGGCTACCGAAGCCGAGCTCATTCACAGCCAGCTCGCCGAAATCGTGCGCAACGAGGTAGGGGAGCGCTGGAGCGTGCTGCCCGCGGTGCCCTGCGTGCTCGGCAAGCTGCGCAACACCTATCGCTACCACATCGTGGTGAAGGCCCCGCTCGAAGACGATCTCTCGGCTCCCCTCGTGCGCCTGTTCCGCACCCGCCATCCCAACCCCAAGGTCAGCGCCGCCGTCGATATCGACCCCATGGACCTGCTGTAGGGAAGGGCGGACCCCTCCGTCTCAAAACTTAAGCCCCCAATCCCGGATTGCCCCCTTGCGGGGGGTGGAGTGATGACATTGGTCTTCGGGCTCGTGCTACAATGGCGTCTAAGACGCGAGTTCCGAATCATGGAGGCCTGCTCATGATGTACAACTATATTAAGCTTGCTGACGACACACAGATAGCCCATTCGAACATACTAGAAGATCAAACGGTGCAGGTTTCTGTGGAGCGCCCCATCGATGGCGGCTTCTGCTCGGCAACGTGCTTCCTTCCCCAGTGCCAATGGCGGTCAATCGAAGGTTTCA
>CANEDU010000191.1 GCA_947426355.1 uncultured Adlercreutzia sp.
ACGGCGGAAGCGGCCTGGGTCTTTCTCTGGTGAAGGACTTGGTGGCGATGCTCGGGGGTTGCGTCACGTTGAGAAGCGCTCCGGGCGAAGGCTCGACGTTCGCCGTTTACGTGCCCGTCGCCGACGAGGGGAGGAACCATGACTAAGGTCATGCTCATCGACGATGACGAATCGATGCAGGTTCTCATCGAGCAGATAGCCCGGAGGGGCAACTATGATTTTTGCTGCGCCGGCAACGGGCAGGATGGCCTGGAGATGCTTCGCGCCGAGCATCCCGACTTCCTCATCCTCGACGTCATGCTCCCCGATACCAACGGGTTTGAGATCTGCGAGACCCTTCGTGCCGAGGGGCGCAAGATACCCATCATGTTCCTTACGGCCAAAGGCGACATCGTGGACAAGTCCATCGGCTTTAAGGCCGGCGCCGACGATTACCTCGTGAAGCCCTTCCAGCGCGAGGAGTTGCTGCTGCGCCTCAACGCCCATCTGCGCAGCCGCAAGCGGTACAGCGGGCACGAGGGGGCGGAGCGCAGCGCGCATCCCGAGGTGTTCCGCGTGGGCGACCTGGAGATTCATCCCGGCAAGTACGACGTGCGCCTTCGGGGCGAGTCGGTAGCCCTCTCCTCGCGCGAGATCGAGCTTTTGGAAGTGCTTGCCTCCGATGCCGGCGGCGTGTTCACGCGCGACCAGATTCTCGAGGCTCTCTGGGGCAGCAAGGATGCCGCCGACCCCAACTCGATTACCGTCATGGTGCGCAAGATTCGCGAGAAGATAGAAGATGACCCTTCGAAGCCGTGCTATCTTATTACCGTTTGGCGCATCGGCTACAAGCTGGCCGACCGCATATAGACGGCTGAGACGGGGGTCCCTTTGGGCGCATTTGAATCCTACGAGTTTTTCGCCACCTGCCTGCCGGGGGCAGAGCCGCTGCTCGCCGACGAGCTGCGCGCGCTGGGGGTGCGCAAGGTGCGCCCTCTCAAGGGCGGGGTGGCCTTTTACGGAAATGCGGAGCACGCCCTTAAGGTGTGCCTCTGGTCGCGTCTTGCGGGACGGGTCAATGTCGCCGTGGGGCGCGTGGGCGCCGCGAGCGCCGATGCGCTGTACGCCGGGGTGCGGGCGCTGCCTTGGGAAGAGGTGATTGCGCCAGCGGCGAGCATCGCCGTGCGGGCGAGCGGCACCAACGGCGAGCTGCGCAACACCCAGTTCACTACTTTGAAGGTGAAAGATGCTCTGTGCGACCGTATGAGCGAGAAGCGCGGCTTGCGGCCCGATGTGGACACGCACCGCCCCGATGCGCTGGTGGAGGTGCGCGTGCGCGAGGACAAGGCGACGCTCTCCCTCGACCTTTCCGGGCGCTCGCTGACGCGGCGGGGATACTTGGAAGACGCGGCGAGCGAGGAGGCGCCCTCGGTGGTGGCCCAGGCGGCGGCGCTTCTGGCTCTTTCCGGCGCCGCCGAGCGCTTCGGCGAGGGCTTTCGGTTCTGCGATCCTGTGGAAGACGACGGCATCTTGGCCCGCGAGGCCGCCGAGGTCCGAGAGGACCGGGCGCCGGGGCTTCTGCGCGACCGCTGGGGCTTCACGGGCTGGGCGGCCTTTCCCGAGGAGGCCTGGGTCCATCTTCTGGACGAGGCCGATGCGCGCTGCGAGGCCCGGGCGCGCGAGCTGGCCCGCGCCGCCGAGGCGCCGGACGCCCCGCTGCTCGTGGCGAGCGTGGCCTCGGCGTTTCGCGCCGACGATGATGCCGAGGCGATAGCGGCCCGCACGGCCTGCGTGAGCGCGTCGCGCACGGCGCCGGCCGGCTCGCGCTTCGCCTTCGCCGGCCTGGGAGAGATGGCGTCGAAGTTCAAGGAGATGCCCGCCGCCGTCCTCAATATCGGACGCGGGCGCTCGGAGACGACCATCGAGGTGTTCGACCTGCCGCCCCGCGAGCCGGTGACCATTGCGGTGGCCAACCCGGCTGGCGGTACCGATGTGAGCGTGGAAGTGAACGACGCCAACGCCGCCCAGTTCGCCGCGCGCCTGCGCAAGGTCTTCCGCGAGCGCCGCAAATGGGCGGCCCGGGAAGATATTCACTGCTATCGGCTCTACGACGCCGATTTGCCCGAGTACGCCTGCGCCATCGACCTGTACGAGGGCGCCGGCGCCGATAGGGGGGCGCTGTTCGCCCACGTGGCCGAGTACCAGGCGCCGAAATCCGTGGACGAGGCCACGGCCCGCGCCCGCTTCGAGGACGTGCTCGCCCTTGTTCCCGCCGTGCTGGGCATCTCGCCGGACAACGTGTTCTCGAAGGCCCGCAAGCGCGCTCGGGGCGGCGGCCAGTACCGCGACGCGGGCAATCGCAGCTTCGTGACGCGCACCACCGAGGATGGTCTCGTCTGCGAGATAGACCTCGGCGGGTATTTGGACACCGGCATCTTCCTCGACCATCGTGTCACTCGCGAGCTGGTGGGGAAGATGGCGGCGGGCAAGCGTTTTCTCAACCTGTTCGCCTATACCGGTGTGGCCACGCTGCACGCCCTGGCCGGGGGCGCGTCCGAGACGACCACGGTCGACCTTTCCCAAACCTACCTCGACTGGGCCGCGCGCAATCTTGAGGCCAATGGCTTTACGTGGAAGATGGCCGGCGCGCTGGGAGCCAAACACCGCGAGGGGAGAGGCGCGCCCCAAGGCCGACGTCCCCAAGCGGCGGCCTCCAACCGCCTGGTGCGCGCCGATGTGGTCCGCTGGATATCCGAGGCGCGCAGGGCCAACGAGCGCTACGACCTCATCTTTGTGGACCCGCCGACCTTCTCGAATTCTAAGGCCATGGGCAGGCGCACCTGGGACGTGCAGCGCGACCACGTGGAGCTGCTCATCGGCGTTACGCGGCTTCTGGCCGAGGACGGTGTGGCGGTGTTCTCCTGCAATCTGCGCACCTTCAAGCCCGATACCGAGGCCCTGGCCCGCTACGGCGTTGCGCTCGAGGACATCACGGCGAGCACCATCCCCCACGATTTCGAGAGAAACCCCCGTATCCACCGCTGCTACCTGGTGCGCCGCAATTAATTTTGCCGTCGGGGAAAATTGGGTCTTGCAAAGACGTTCCCCTTCGTTATAATGCTATCTTGCGCGTAAGGGCAAAGGCCCGAAGCCATTATTCCTCGGTAGCTCAACGGCAGAGCATCCGGCTGTTAACCGGAGGGTTGTAGGTTCGAATCCTACCCGGGGAGCCAGAATTTTGAAGAGCCCGCTTCGGCGGGCTCTTTTTGCGTTTGCGGGACGCTTATCTGCCACTCGTCTGCCACAAACCTCGTATTCGGATTGT
>CANEDU010000192.1 GCA_947426355.1 uncultured Adlercreutzia sp.
ACCAGAGCCGTCCTTGATGAGACGATCGACCTCGGTGCGAAGTCGCACGTCGATGCCCATGTCGGCGGCCACCTTGTTGAAGCCGTTCATGATGGACGCGTCGGGAGCCATGGCCATCCAGGAACGTCCCGCCACCGTGTTCCAGCCGGGCTGGGGCAGCACGCCTTCGGTGGTCGGGGCAGTCAAATCGCACTCCCAGCCGATACCGATGGTCTCGGAAGTCCACTGGAGCGTCTCCTCGGTGAGCTCGGTCTGCAGCTGGGTAAAGGGCGTCTCGGCCGGCAGCTCGCGACCCTGCTCGGCAAAGGCGCCATGGGAGTAGCTGTTGGTCATATCGGAGATGTAGCGCTCGATCGACTCGTCGATGCCGGCTTCCTTCTGCTTGGAAATCCACGGGCCCAAGAACGTCTGCCCGCACAGCGCGGTATCGCCGCCGGTCACACCGCCCTTCTCCAGCACGAGAACCGAGCTTCCGGCCTCCTTGGCCGTGCAAGCCGCCGCCATGCCCGCGCCGCCGGCGCCGACGATAACGATATCGGCTTCCATATCCCAAGAACCCGGCAGGTCGCTGCCGCCCGTCGCGGCAACGGGCGTCTTGTCCTCGCCCTTGGCCTTGGGCGCGCAGCCGGCCATCGAGGCCAGAGCGGCAACGCCCAGCGTCGTGGCACCCGCGATGAAGCTGCGACGGCTCACCGGATTAATCGACTGATTGTTCTCCCTCATGGGACTCCCCTTCCATAGCGGTTTCCGCTTATGCGGCTTATGACTATGGTCAGGCATTCTAAAGAGCCGCAGGGGCTTCTCCCAGATTCTAAGGGAGGCGGCGATATGTCACTTTTTAAACAGCGTCATCAGGGACTTTGCGAAAAAATCGCCCTACATGGGCCTGAAGTACCGAAAGCAGGGACGAAAGTACCCGCGCCCCTTCACAAAGCACGCGAAAAAGCCGGGGGCGTCTCCGCACAAGCAGTCCCCCACTCCTTTTTGAAGCGACGACTTAACGTCCGCTGGGCTCCCCTTCGGTCTCTTCGAAGTATCCGTTCTCGGCAGCGAACACCACGATTTGGGCTCGGTTCTCGCAGGCCAGCTTGGAGAGGATGTTGCTAAGATTGTTCTTCACCGTACTTTCCGCCAGCTGCAAACGCTTGGCGATGGCCCTGTTGTTGTAGCCGCGGGCCACCAGCGCCACCACGTCCCGCTCGCGCTCGGTAAGCCCGCGAGCCTCGGCGGCCTCGGCGAAGGAGCGCTTCGGCAGCGGCGCCGGCGCGGCGCCGTGCTCGGCATCGGCATCGGGACTCACACGGAACACCTCGGCCAGAAGATCGGCTTCCATCATCTTCAATTGCGTGATTTCCGTAGCGAGGAACGCCCGATCGGCCTCCGAGCCCACCAACGCGTACAGCTCCCCCGTCTTCTCGCGCAACGAGCGCAAAGCCAGGTAGAAGCGCTGGTAAATCTCGCCTTCCAGCCGCGACCGCTCCTCGTTAACCGCGAGCGTCTTGGCGAAAGCGATGAAGCGCTCGTAATCCTCCATCTGATAGCGCACCTGCAGCTTGGTCATGTTGTTCTGCGCCCGGCGAAACTCCATGACCAGCGCGAGCAGCTTATCGGAATTGTCGCCATAGTCCTCCCATAGAAGCGGCAGAATGCCCTCATCGGGCAGAAGCGCGCACTCGCAGCTGTCGATGATATCCGCCATGCCGAACAGCGGCGTGTCGGCAAGCTCCGACACGCGAGGGAAATAGACGCGAAGCGGCGATCTGTCGGCAGAAAGGCCCACGGCGGAATCGTCTTCGGAAAGCATCGCCCGGATAACCTCCTTGAAGCCGACGCTCACCCACTGCCGACGCTCGTCCATAGGCAGCGTATTCAGAGGCGAAAGACGGTACTTGCGCGAGGAAACCTCCAGGCACACCTCCACCAATTCGTCGAAATGCCGCTCGTAGAAGGCGGCGAGTTCCTTTTTCGCATCGAAGCTCATGGGGGTTCCTTTCGCGGTTATCTCGCGCTGTCACCGCTTGAAAAAGACGCCCCGAAACTCGAGGCGTCTTCCGAAGGCAGGTTTCGCAACGCGCTAAATCGATTTCTTGTAATCGTTCCACCAAGCGAGCACTTCGTTGCGCAGCTCCTCGGGGGTGCCGTCGTTGTTGAAGACCACATCGGCCGCCTCGATACGATCGGCGTCGGTGATCTGACGGGCGATGCGGGCGCGCACGTCCTCTTCATCCCAGCCGGCGGCCACGGCGCGCTCGATGCGCACGTCCAGCGGCGCGAGCACGGCCATCACCACGTCGGCGCCGTAGGCCAGCGACTGCTGGCGGTTGCGGAACACCGAGTACTCCACCACCACGGCGGGCTTGCCCTCAGCGGCAAATCCGTCGATGAGGTCGGTGTAGCGCTCCTCGATGCGCGGCATGGTGACGGTGTTCAGCTTGCGGGTAGCCGCCGGCGTAGCGAAGGCCTTGGCTGCCAGGGCGCTGCGCACCACTTCCCCGTTCTCGTCGAAGATGTCGTCGCCGAAGGCAGCGCGCAAATCGTCCTTCACCGTATCCCACGCGAGCACCTCATGCCCCACCTGGTCCAGATCGATCCACGCCAGGCCTTCGTCGGTCAGCGCCTTGCGCGCCGTGGACTTGCCAGCCCCCATGCCGCCGATGAGAAACAGCTTCTTCATGTAGTACCTCCCCTTTGGGCGTCAAAATTCGTTGGCATCATGATACACGAAAACAAACGGGCCGCCCCACTGGGACGGCCCGTCAAATTCAACGCGGTAGGCGCGTCGGCAAAGGAGCGCTTACTCGGCGTCCTCCACCGTCTCCTCGACCTCGACGACCTCGGCCTCGGCGGGAGCCTCGTCGGCCTTCTTGCGCTTGGCCGGCTTCTCCTCGGCCTGCACCGACTCGTCCACGTCGATCTCGAAGCCGAGCTCCTCGGCAGCGGCCTTCATCGACAGGGAGATGCGGCGACGGTCGGGGTTGATCTCCATGACCTTCACCTTCACATCGTCGCCCGCGTGCACAACCTGCGCCGGGGTGTCGATGTGGCGGCCGGCCATTTCGGAGATGTGCACCAGGCCCTCGATGGAATCGCCCAGCTCCACAAAGGCGCCGAACGGAACGATCTTGGTGACCTTGCCGTCAACGATGGTGCCCACAGGGTAGTTCTCCACGAGCTGGATCCACGGGTCGGGCGTGGTCTGCTTGAGGCCGAGCGAGATGCGCTCACGCTGCAGATCGACGTCGAGCACCTCGACCTCCACCTCGTCGCCCACCTTGACGACCTCGGAGG
>CANEDU010000193.1 GCA_947426355.1 uncultured Adlercreutzia sp.
CGCTGCTAAAAAGAAGTAACCGGGGAAGCGCTCGGAGGTGCCCGCTCGCAGCCCACTGAGCGCTTTATCCCGCTGCGAACGCGATCAAAGAAATAGCGGAGATGACGCACATAGGATAGCCCCATCCCAGCACGCTTGCTGCTGACGTGGGGCTATTTCTTGACAATCGCGTTCTTCGCGGGGCGCTCAGAGGGCTGCGAGCGGGCACCTCCGAGCGCTTCTCGCGTGGTTGCCTTTGTTGATTCTTACTGGGCGGCGGCTTCTATTTCGCGGTAGAGGTCGCGGCCCTTCGTGTCTACGGCGACGTAGGTGGGGAAGTCTTTCAGCTCGAGCTTGCGCAGGGCCTCGGTGCCGAGGTCTTCCCAGCCGATCATATCGCTTGCGGTGACGGCCTTCGCCAGAAGCGCGGCGATGCCGCCGACGGTGCAGAGGTAGATGCTGCCGGTGTCCTTGCAGGCCTGCATGACTTCGGGGCTGCGCTTGCCCTTGCCGATGGCGGCGACGATGCCGGCTGCAAAGAGCTGGGGCGTGGCGAAGTCCATGCGGCTGGCCGTGGTGGGACCGACCGAGCCCAGGGGCCGTCCGGCGGCGGCCGGCGTGGGGCCGGCGTAGAAGAGCGTGGCGCCCTCCAAATCGAAGGGGAGGCGTCCGGTGTCTTCCAAACATTGCAGCGCGCGCTCGTGGCCGGCGTCGCGCATGGTGTAGACGGGGCCTGAGAGCAGGATCTCGTCGCCGGCTTCCAAATCAGCCACGACCTCGCGCGTGAGGGGCAGCGTGAGGGATACGGTTTTCGCCATGTTAGGCTCCCTTCACAAGTTCGATGCTGGCGCTGCGCATGGCGCAGCAGCCCATGTTCACGGCCACGGGAAGCGCGGCGATGTGGCAGGGGGCCGTTTCCAGATGCACGGCCAGCGCGGTGGGAGTACCGCCCAGGGCCGCGGGTCCGATGCTGAGCGCGTTCACCTCGGCGAGCAGCTCCTCTTCGAAAGCGGCGGCCTCGGCGCTTGCGGCGGGGGACCCCACTTCGCGCAGCAGGGCGTGCTTGGCAAGCCCCGCAACCTTGTCGAAGGTGGCTCCCACGCCAAGTCCGATGACGAGCGGCGGGCAGGCGTTGGCGGCCTTCTCGCGCACGCAGTCGAGCACGACCTGGCGCACGCCGTCGGCCCCGGCGCCCGGGGCGAGCATCACCACGCGGGAGGCGTTGTCCGAGCCGCCGCCCTTGAGCAGCACGTGCAGGGTGGCGCGGTTTCCGGGAACCAGTTTCAGCTCGCAGAAGGCGGGGGTGTTGTTGCCGGTATTGGCGCGGTTAAACAGAGCGTCGCTTACAAGAGACATGCGCAGGCGACCGTCAGTGTAGGCTCGGGCCACCGCATCGTTTACCTGGCTGAAGATATTTCCCGGAACGGCCAGCTCCTCGCCCACTTCCAGACACACCCAGACGCTGCCGGTATCTTGGCATAGTGGGACGTTGTCGGTCTCGGCGATGGCGGCGTTTTCCAAAATGCGCTCGAGCACGCCGGCCGAGCGGCTTTCGGAATCGGCGTTGTCGCGGGCCGCCTCTATGGCCTTCCGGAAATCGAGCCGAAGCGTCACCGCGCACTGGCGGATCGCATCGTAAACGGCTGCCCCCACGGCGGAGGCGTCAAGCGTGCGAGTCATGGCTGCCTTTCGTTCGGTTGCGTGCTGCGCTGTTCGCATTTTACGTTCGAAAGCCGATTATCCGACAAAAAAAGGGAGTTGGTAGAGTCCAACGGCGGTTCCTGGGGCTATTTTTCGTCAGAATTAAGCACTTTCGCTTGAAAACGGTGCATGAGCTCAATGAAAGACTCTACTAACTCCGGTTTTTGGGAAAAAGAGCAGGCGCAATGGTGGAACTTGTGCGCAGGGGCGGGGCAAGCGGGCGCGAGAGAAGACGGATTGGGTACAATAAGCGGGTTATATGGGAGGTTCGTTCAAAGGATTTGGAGTCTATGGATATCACAGAGGAATCGCTCGCGAAGCATGCGGAATGGCGGGGCAAGCTCGCCTTCGAGCCGAAGATGCCCATCGCCGACCGCCATGATCTGGCCGTGGCCTATACGCCCGGCGTCGCCGAGCCCTGCAAGGTGATCGCCAAGAACCCGGAGGCGGCCTACGACTACACGCTGAAGGCGAACACCGTGGCCATCGTCTCCGACGGCAGCGCCGTGCTCGGCTTGGGCAATATCGGGCCCGAGGCGGCCATGCCGGTCATGGAGGGCAAGGCGGCCCTGTTCAAGGCCTTCGGAGGCGTGGACGCGTTTCCCATCTGCTTGGACACCCAGGACACTGAGGAAATCATCGAGACCTGCATCCGCATCGCGCCGGGCTTTGGGGGCATCAACCTCGAGGACATCGCGGCGCCCCGCTGCTTCGAAATTGAAGAGCGCCTCAACGATGCGCTCGATATCCCGGTTTTCCATGACGACCAGCACGGCACGGCCATCGTGGTGCTCTCGGGCATCATCAATGCCCTGCGCCTTGTGGGCAAGGACAAAAAGACGGCTCGCGTGGTCGTCAACGGCGCGGGCTCGGCGGGCATCGCCATTGCGAAGCTGCTGCTCTCCTACGGCTTCGCCAATGTCACCATGTGCGACATCCGCGGCATTTTGAGCTCGTCCTACGAGGGCATGAACTCCGCTCAGAAGGCCATGCTGGACGTGACGAACCTGGAAGATAAGGCCGGCACGCTTGCCGATGCCATGGAAGGTGCCGACATCGTCGTCGGCGTCTCGGCTCCCGGCGTCATCACCGAGGAGATGGTCGCCTCCATGGCAGACGACGCCATCGTGTTCGCCATGGCCAACCCTACGCCCGAGATCTTCCCGGATGAGGCCAAGGCCGGTGGCGCCCGCGTGGTGGGCACGGGACGCTCCGATTTCCCGAACCAGGTGAACAACGTCATCGCCTTCCCGGGCATCTTCAAGGGCGCCCTCGAGGCCCGCGCCGAGCGCATCACCGAGTCTATGAAGGTTGCTGCCGCCGAGGCGCTGGCGGCGCTTGTGTCCGACGACGAGCTGACCGAGGAATTCATCATGCCCGACCCCTTCGACCCGCGTGTGGCCGATGCCGTGGCCGCCGCCGTGCGCGAGTGCGCCCTGGCAGCGCGAAACGAGGGCTAGGTACCGTGTCGACCGGTTCGAACAAGGGCACCTTCGTCACCTTCGAGGGCGGCGATGGGGCCGGCAAGTCCACCCAGATTCGCTTCCTCGCGCGTCTTTTGGAAGATTGCGGACGGGAAGTGGTGCGCTTGCGCGAGCCCGGCG
>CANEDU010000194.1 GCA_947426355.1 uncultured Adlercreutzia sp.
GGGGGGGGGGCGGTGGCGGGCGCTGGGGGCCCCCCAACCGCACCCCGCCGCCCCGCCCCCGGCCGCCCCCCCCCCCCCGCCTCGCCCCCGCCCCCCCCCCCCGCCCCCGCAGCCTACGTTTGGCCGCTTGCAAACCTTACGCGAACCTTACGGTTGTGGAGGGGGTGTGGGGCAAATGCGGCGAAAAGGAACACTTTGGTTCCGAAAGACACCAATTTGGCCGAAGTGGGCGCTTCGGCTTTGGCACAAGGGAGCGAAACGGCTATACTTCAACCGTTTGCGCAGCCGCGCCTGCAAGGTCGCGTGTCTGGGCAACCTAGCCAAGCCCAAGCGCCCGGCCCCATTCTGGGTGCATGATTGCGCCCTTAGCGGGGCGCCAGACCGAGGAGCCTCAAGGTGTTCGATACCGTAGCATCGCAAGTGTCGGCGTTGTCCTTCGTCGATATCTTCAACTTCTGCGTGTTCCTTACCTTCACCATTTGCTATACCTACCAGCTCTACTACGTGCTCGTGGTGCTCACGCGCCGGGCGCCGAAGAAGGTCGCTCGCCGCAACCACCGCTACGCTGTTATGGTGGCCGCCCGCAACGAGGAGGCGGTCATCGCCGACCTCATCCACTCCATCAAGGTGCAGAACTATCCGGCCGAGCTCATCGACGTCTTCGTCATCGCCGACAACTGCACCGACAACACGGCGACTGTGGCCCGCGAGGCCGGCGCCATCGTGTTTCCCCGCCACAACGACAAGCAGGTGGGGAAGGGCTACGCGCTTGACTGGGGCCTGAAGGCCATTTGGGAGCAGTACGCCGACAAGGACTACGAGGCCTATTTCGTCTTCGACGCCGACAACGTGCTGGACGTGAACTACTTCCGCGAGATGAACGCCACCTTCGACAACGGCGCCAAGGCTTCCACGTCGTACCGCAACTCCAAGAACTTCGGCAGCAACTGGATTTCGGCCGGCTACGGCGTGTGGTTCTTGCGCGAAGCGAAGTTCTTGAACCAGGCGCGTCTCACGCTGAACACCTCGTGTGCGGTGTCCGGCACGGGCTTTTTCATCGCGGCGGACATCCTGAAGGCCGCCGGCGGCTGGAAGTGGCACCTGCTCACCGAGGACATCGAGTTCTCCGCCTCGTCCATCATCGACGGCGTGCGCATCTCTTACTGTCCGACGGCGGTGCTCTACGACGAGCAGCCCATCACCTTCCGCGACTCCTGGAATCAGCGTTTCCGCTGGGCCAAGGGCTTCTACCAGGTGTTCGCCCATTACGCTGGACGCCTGGTGAAGGGGTCTTTCACGAATCCCAAGGGCTACCGCTTCGCCTGCTACGACATGCTCATGACCATCGCGCCGGGCATGCTGCTGTCCATCATTTCCATCCTGTTCAACTCCATCATCATCGTGCTCGCCGTGACCGGCGTCATGTCCACGGGTGTGGCCATTGCCAGCTCGCTCACTTCCATCGTGTTCTGCCTGTGCAACTACCTCGTGTTCATGTTCGTGTTCGGCGTGCTCACCACCTTTGTTGAGTGGGACTCCATCCGCACAACCACGGCGAAGAAGGTGCGCTACATGTTCACGTTCCCCGTGTTCATGCTCACCTACATCCCCATCGCGCTCATCGCGCTCGTGAAGAAGGCGGCTTGGAAGCCCATCCGCCACTCCATTTCCGTGGACGTCGCCGAGTTCTCCGAAGCCGAAGGCGTCCGTCTCTCTTCTAAGTAGCTCCGCTATGTGCGGGCGAAAGTGGCGCAAAAGACGGTCTTCGCGCCCGCGGCCTTGAGGGCGTCGGTGGAGGCGAAGAGCGTGGCGCCGGTGGTGCACACATCATCGATGAGAATAAGGGTCTCGGGAATGCTCGCGCCGGAAAGCGCCGTGAGAGATTTCCGCATATTGCCGATGCGACCGGCTCGGCCGAGCTTGCGCTGATCGAGGCGGCGGGGCGGGGCGAGTAGGGGAGCAAGCTCGGCTTCCACCGTGAAGGAAAGCTCTCGGGCGATGCGCTCGCCGTGATCGAACCCGCGGCGGCGCCGCGCGGCCACCGTAGCGGGCACATAGGTGATGGCGGGGCTTCGGGTAAACCAGCGCGGCGGCAGGTAGCGGGCTATGATATCGGCCATGGGTCGGGCGAGGGAGCGCTCGTTTTGGTCTTTGTACACCGTCACGATGCGCCGCACCTCGTCGGTGAGCATAAGCGCGCTTACGGCCTCGTCGTAGGGCGGTTCGTCGTAGCCGAAGGGCGCGAGCAGCACTGGCGTGCATTCCGAGCACTGCACCACCCCGTAGGGCGCCCCGCAGCGCGGACAGGCCGATAGCGCATCGATGAAGGGAAGCGCTGCGGCGCAGCGGGGGCACAGCGCGCTGCCCGGTGCGTCGCAGACGGCGCAGCGGGTGTGGTAGAGGGTCTCGGCCACCATCTCCCTGGCGAAATCGCGCACGGCGCGCCAGCGGTCCTGCTTTCGGTCCGTTTCCTCTTCGAAGAGCCTCATCTGTCCTGCCATCGGTTCCATGGGGCTGAGCGTACTTCCGCAAAACCGCGAAAATGACGGCGGGAAATCCCGCTGCGGACCTCCCGCAAACCGCGCGCCCGTCGCACTTCGTGAGTTCTTGGGGGCTTTTCCATCTGGGGCCTTGCATCTGCTACACTTAGCGGAGCTTCTTTCGGGTCTGTAGTTGCGGAAGGGCGCGTTTGTGACCTTCCAAGTCCATGGCAGATGCGGTCGAAAGGATCCACGTAAGCGGAGGGCGCGTCCCGATGTGAGCATGGCGTATCCTAGAGGTAAGCCGCACCGCCCGCTGACATTTCGCGGCACGGACGCCGCGACGGGCGAGAGGGCCGGTAGCGCAAGCGAAAGCCCCGGTGCGCGAGTGTGGGGTCAAAGACTAGGTCAGTCGGAAGAGGCACCGATATCGGAATCAAGACGGAGGATACTGTGAGAAAACGTTCGATCCTTGCGACCGTCCTTGTGGCGCTGCTTGCAGCGGCCACGCTAGGATTGGCCGGATGCTCAGGTTCGGGTAATTATCAGCCTGAACTGAAATCCGCCGAAGTTGCCCCGCCAGTCATTGGACAGGAGGGTACGCTTCGCGTGGGCGTCAATACCGAGAATCCGCCCTTGGCCGGCATGGGCAGCGGCAAAATCATCGGTATTGATGTGGATATCGCTGCCGCCATCGCCGATGAGCTCGGTCTGAAGCTCTCCATCGTGGATGTGGGAAGCGACCCGGCTACGGCTA
>CANEDU010000195.1 GCA_947426355.1 uncultured Adlercreutzia sp.
AGAGGCCGAGATGGGGCCCTTGCGCCGCCTTATGGAAGATATGGGCCTAAGCGAGGCCGATCTGGCCGCCGGGCGGGTGGAGCTGCCCACCTGGCAGGCCTTCTACCTTGCCAACGAGCTTGACGACGCCTACCGCGAAGACGGGTTTGCCCGCTTCGTCGACCAGTACCGCGAGCTGCACGCCTCGGTTCAGGCCGAGGAAGCCGCGGCGGGCCGTTGCGAGGGCGCGCTCTCGGACGTGCTGCGGCCCTATCAGGCCGCCGGTGCGCGGTGGATCGAGGCGCTGTGGGCCTACGGCTTCGGTGGCATTCTCGCCGACGAGATGGGGCTTGGAAAGACCCTGCAGGTCATCGCGGCCCTGGCCGACCGCTACGCCCAGGGCGCCCCTGACCTTCCGAGCCTTATCCTGTGCCCCGCCTCGCTTATCTACAACTGGAAGGCCGAGTTCGACCGCTTCGCGCCCGAGCTTCCCGTGGCAGTGGTCGCGGGTACGCCCGCTGCGCGCCGCGCGCTGCGGGAGGCGGCGTCTTGCGGCGCGGAGGACCCGCCTCCCGTTCTCATCACCTCCTACGACCTGCTGCGCCAAGACGCGCGGGAATGGGAGGACGTGGATTTCGACGTCGTCGTCATCGACGAGGCGCACTACATCAAAAACCACGCCACGCGCACCACGCGCGCCGTGAAGCGCCTGCGCGCGCGGCACCGCTTGGCGCTCACGGGCACGCCCATGGAAAACCGCCTTTCGGAGCTGTGGAGCCTCTTCGACTTCCTCATGCCGGGGCTGCTCGGCCCCTACCAGCGCTTCCGCGAGCGCTTCGATGCCGCCATCCTCGGCGGCGATGAGGGCGCGGCCCGCCGTTTGCGCGCGCTCACGGCCCCCTTCATTCTGCGGCGCACCAAAGAGCAGGTGGCTCCGGAGCTTCCCGAAAAAACGGTCTCGCGGGTGCTCGTGGCTTTGGAAGGGGAGCAGCGGCGGCTCTACGACGGCGCCGAGCAGTCGCTGCGCGAGCGCTTGGCCGCGCAGATTCGGCTGTCGCGCTCCCGCGGCGCGAAGCATATGAGCGATAAGGAGCGCGAGGCCGCCGCGCCCCGGGTGCAGGTGCTCGCGGAGCTGACGGCCCTGCGGCGCATCGCGCTGGATCCGGCCCTCGTCTTCGAGAACTATAAGGGCGCCTCGGCCAAGATGGAGGCGCTGCTCGATGTGGTGGCCCATGGGGTGGGATCGGGCCAGAAGATGCTCGTCTATTCCCAGTTCACGAGCTTTCTTGAGCGTGTGGCCGCGCGCCTTGGCGAGGCGAACGTCGCCTTCTTCAAGCTTACCGGGGCCACGCCGGCCGCCGAGCGCCTCGCTTTGGCCGAGGCCTTCAACAGCGGGGAGGTGCCGGTGTTCCTCATCTCGCTGAAAGCGGGCGGTGTGGGGCTCAACCTCACCGGTGCCACCTGCGTGGTGCACACCGACCCGTGGTGGAACGCCGCCGTGGCCCGCCAGGCCGCCGACCGCGCCCACCGCATCGGCCAGAGCCGCCCCGTCACGATCTACGAGCTGGTGGCCGCGGACACCATCGAGGAGCGCATGGTGGAGCTCGCCCGCATGAAGGACGAACTGGCCGCCCTTATCCTCGATGCCGAGGGGAGCGGGGAAGGCGAGAGCGGGCCCCAGGCGGCTTCAGGCGCGGCGGCGGGCGCGGCTGCCGGCGCGGGTTTCGACTCCTTCGAGTCTGCGCGTTCTCTAACGCCCGAGGAACTCTACGACCTGCTCGGCGGCTAATAGGGTAAACTGGTCGGAACGCCAATTTGATATCCGAAGGAGTGCCCGATGGGCTTTTTCGATCGCATCGGCGAGGGGCTGTCCCGCTCGCGCGACAAGTTCAAGGAGTCGATGAACGTCCTGCTCGACCGCGGGCCGGATCTGGACGAGGAATTCTGGGAGGGCTTGGAAGAGACCCTCATCCTATCGGACGTGGGAGGGGCGGCGGCCAGCGACATCGTGGAGAACCTGCGCGATGCGGCCACCCGCAAGGCCCTGCCCGACGCCTACGCCGTGCTCGACCTCCTAAACGACGAAATCGCCTCCACCTTCACAGAACCCGGCGTCGACATCTTCGGCGGCGGTGAGGCCGTGGTGCTGTTCGTGGGCATCAACGGCACGGGCAAGACCACCACCGTGGGCAAGCTTGCCAAGGTGGCCGCCGATGCGGGGCGCGCCGTCATTCTGGGCTCGGCCGACACCTTCCGCGCCGCCGCCATCGAGCAGCTGGAAGTGTGGGCCCGCCGCGCCGGCGTGGAGATGGTCACCCGCGAGCGCGGCTCCGACCCGGCGAGCGTGTGCTACGACACCCTGGAGCGCGCCGAGGCCTGCGGCGCCGAGCTTGTGCTCATCGACACGGCCGGACGCCTTCACACCTCCGCCGACCTTATGCGCGAGCTGGAGAAAGTGGTCTCGGTGGTGCGCAAGCGCAGTTCGCTTCCGGTGTACACGGTGCTCGTCATCGATGCCACCACGGGTCAGAACGGCTTGCAGCAGGCCCGCGAGTTCAACCGCGCGCTCGATTTGGACGCGCTCATTGTCACGAAGCTCGACGGCACGGCCAAAGGCGGCATCGCGCTGGCCGTGAGCCACGATCTGCAGCTGCCCATCCTGAAGATCGGCGTGGGCGAGGGCATCGACGATCTGCGCGATTTCGACGCCCATGAGTTCGCCTTGGCCCTGGTGGGCACGTTCGACGAGCGCTTCGATGCCGATGAGGACAGCCTGCGCGGCGAGAACGCCAAGCAGGCCGCCGTCACCGCCGGCGAGCGCCGCCGCGATGTGCTCGAGGGTGCGCCGGTTGCCGTGGTCGCCGAAGCAGAGGAGGCGGCGGTTCTGGAAGACGAGGTTGCAGACGCTATTGAATCTGATGTCGAGCCGGTGCTCGACGAGGAGAAAGACGTCGAGGTGGCCTTCGCCGAGGCCGCCGAAGAGGACAACGGCGACCTCCTCGAGGCCGCGCTGGGCCACCGCACCCACGAGACCATCGTCGTTGAGACCGAGGAGGACACACCCGCCGGCCTCGAGGATGCCGAGCTGGCCGAGCTCGACCACAACGCCGAGGCCGATGCGGCCGAGGACGATGCGCCCTTCCCCGACGACGAGCTGGCCGAGCTGGGGTGGGAGGCCGCCGAGGAAGAGGCCGCCGAGCCCGAGCCGGCCGCCGAGCCCGAAAAGAAAAGCTTCTG
>CANEDU010000196.1 GCA_947426355.1 uncultured Adlercreutzia sp.
GCGCAGGTTGCGCAGCGAACGGAACAGGACTAAATGTCCTGTTCCGCCGAGCGAGGCATTGCTTGAGCACGGGGATGCGCCCCGCCCCTCGCGCCGAACAGGCTTAGATGGAAATGACGCCCATGGCGAGCAGCACCAGGGACAGAACGCCGAGGGCGCTGATGATGCCCATGCACACCTTCTCGCCCGTGGTGATGGCGTTGCCGTAATCCTTGCGCGCCTTCACATAGATGATGAAGCCGGGAATGTAGCCCACGCAGGTCATGAGCAGGAACGACCAGCCGTTGAACAGCACGCCGATGACCTGGAAGGCCACCGCCACAAAACCGATGGCGGCCTGCACCATGTTCTTGTTCTGCAGGCCCCACTTCGCCTGATATGCGGCAGCGAAGGCCCAGGTGATCACAATAGCCACGGTGCACATGGAGAACGCGAAATCATAGGCGTCGGCCGAGAACAGCAGGATGATAAGGAACACCTGGATGCAGGCACCCACCATGACGAGGCTCAGCTGCGGAGCGCCATGGGAGTTCAGCTTGCCCCAAGAAGCGGGCATGAGCTTGTAGTCGGCCATTTCGGAAGTCGTCTCGGCGGGCAGGATGGTGAAGGACAGCCAAGAGCCCAGGATAGAGATGATAATGGCGATGGAGATGAACGGACCGCCCCAGCCGGGAGCCATGGACTCGAACACATAGAGCAGAGCCGGATAATCCAGCGCGGCAATCTCGGTGTAGGGCATGTAGCCGTAGGGCAGCACGGAGGCGCCCACGTAGATGGCCATGAGGCAGATGAAGCCGATGAGGGTAGCCTTGCCTACGTCAGACTTGCGAGCGGCACGGGAGGACACGACCGAAGCGCCCTCGACGCCGACGAAGCACCACATCATGATAATCATGCAATTGAACACCTGGGTGCCCACGCCTCCGAGCGGCTCAGCGTCGGCGCCAAACTCGCCTGCGGCCACCGCGTTGTTGTACACGTTGCCCCAGAAGTCAGCGGTGAGAATGCCGGCGTTGAACAGGAAGATGCTGAACACCAGGGTAATCGCGATAGCCGACACCTTGCAGACCATGACGATGGCGTTCAGGAAAGACGCGCTCTCGACGCCGCGGATGACGAGAAACGTGATGCCCCACATAACGAGCGAGGCGATGATGATGCAGGGAATAGTGTTGCCCGGCAAAAACGCGGGGAAGAAATAGCCGAACGTGGACATCATCATCGTAGCGAAGGCCACGTTGCCCAGCCACGCCGACAACCAATAGCCCCAGCCGGAAATGAAGCCTGCCAGCGGACCCCAGCCTGCATCGGCGTAAGAGAAGATGCCGTGCAAATCGGAGCGCTTCTCGCTGAGGTTGATGAGCGAGAACGCCAGGGCCAGAAAGCCGATGCCCACAATGAGCCAGCCGATGAGCACCGCGCCCGGCGACGCCACATTGGCCAGCTGGCCGGTGATGGCGAACACACCCGTGCCGATGCACGAGCTGACCACCATGCCGATGAGACCGAACAGGCCGATCCCCTTTTTCTTCTCTTCCATGAATGTCCCTTCTCTTGCTCTTGCTTTCACGGGCGCCAAATCGTGCGCCCGATTTCCCCAAAAGAGGGCCGCTCCATGGCGATGCGGCCCTGCATGCGCGGCGGTCCTCTCCCATAACGGACCAAAGACGATGTCGCTGAGCGTGCTGAATAGCCTGCCGGCTGCATCATGCGCGATATCGTTCCGCAGGCAGCACTATGGGGGTGGCGGGCCTAAACCGAAAAGTGGTAAAATAGATTTACCGCAGGGAAACAACCGGGCGTAACGAGCGAGTTTAGTTCGATACACCTCCAATAAACGCCTGATGAGAGCCGAAGGAATGCGCCGTGGAATTTGCCACCTACTACTTCACGCTTTTGGTTATGCTCGCCTCGGTGCTGGCTGCGGCCACCTGCTTCTCGGCCTATCTGGTGTCGCGGGCCCGCGCTCTGATCCTCGCCTTCGGGGGTTTTCTGTGCTACTTCATCGACATCGCCTTCATGCTGCAGGACAGCATTGCCGCCGTCGTTCTGGGCACCGGGGCAGATCCGAGCTATCTGCTCATGCGCTCCATTGCCACTATCCTCATCGGTGATGCCATGATTACCTTCTTCTGGCTGCTCGCGTGCGATTTCGTGGGCGAGCGCAACCAAGCCGTCATGGGCGTGCCGCCGATAGCGTTTCTGCTGGTAAGCCTTGGCATGCTCATGGGCGCGAATACGCCCGAGGGGCGCTTTCTGTTCTATTCGCTGCGTATGGCCTACGTGTTCTGGATCCTTGTTTTCTGCCTCATTCGCTATGTGACCAACCACGATGAGACCGAACGAGCACGCATGGCCCGCGGCCGCTGGGTTTTCATAACGGTGGCGGCGCTGGCCTGCCTGGTTGTCGGCGAAGACGCCCTGCTCTTCTTAGTGCTGAAGGCCGACTCTTTCGTCCTGGGACCCATCGTCATCTCCGCCGAGCGCAACTACGCCGAAAACCTGTTGATGCTCGTATGCTCGCTTTTGGCCATCGGATACGCGACGCGTTCGCTTGCGCTGCGCTTCGATCGCCCACCGGCCAGCGAAAGCGCCGAGCGCGCCGAGCGCATCGGCGACAACCTGCTTATCTACGCCAACCGCCACGGCCTCACCGACCGGGAGCGCGAGGTGCTGAACCTCATCTTGCTGGGCAAGGACAACCAGAACATCGCCTCGTCCATGTCCATCGCGCTGAGCACCGTGAAGGTTTACGTGCACCGCATTCTGCACAAGACCGAATGCGAGAATCGTCAGGTCCTCATTCAGGATTTCTGGAAAGCGGTGTAGCGTCGCAGAGCTCGTCGGGTCGCGGTGGCGACGCGATGGCGGCATGCGCGCGGCGCCTTAGGGCACGTAATCGTAGGGCATCTTCCGCAGAATAAGGTAGAAGACCACGAGCACCGGGGCCACAAGCACGGGGAAGACAAGCAGCATCCCCAGCACTACCGAGCGCGCCACATAGAACAGCAGCCGATAGCCCACGGTACGCGGGTGGGTCTCGAAGGTCATGCGAACGAAAGACCCGCCGGGCGTAGAGCCATCGCGAAACCACGGGATGACCACTTCGACGATGACCAGAGCCACAATGCCGCTGACCAAATAGCACCAATTCACGGTTTCCGCGGCCGACATGTTGGGCAGCACGAACGCACGGTTCCATATCA
>CANEDU010000197.1 GCA_947426355.1 uncultured Adlercreutzia sp.
TGCTGAAGTGGAAGCTATTTCTTAAGTAACGGCGTTCTCCGCAGGGCGCGCAGAGGTCTGCGGGCGCCCCCTCCCCGCCACCTTGCAGCTCTTACTTGCTTGATTATACCCTCGTACTTACCTCATGCGTTCCATAAATAGCCGACGCCTCGTACGGTTTCGAGGCGTTGGGCCAACTCGGGGCCGAGTTTGGCGCGTACGCGGCGGACGTGGACGTCGACGGTTCGGCTGCCGCCGTAGTAGTCGAAGCCCCACACGCGCCGCAGCAGCGCATCGCGGGAGTAGGTGCGGCCGGGATGGGTGACGAGGAAGGCCAAAAGAGCGTATTCCAAGTACGTGAGGTCCACCGGCTCTCCGCCGACCTTCACCTGGTAGGTAGCCAGGTTCACGGTCATGTTGTCCACGGTGATGTAGTCGGCCGAGCTGCTCTCGTTGCCGGGCCACAGAAGCTGGCGAATACGGGTGGCGCACTCGGCCGCCCCGGCGCCGTGCACGACGAAATCGGCCTTGCAGGACACCGGCAGACGGAACTGCGCCAGCTGGTCTTCGTTGACAATGAGGAGCATAGCACTCGCCCCTTCTTCGGCCAGGGCCGCCTCCACCGAGGACACCGTGCCCAAAGCCTCGCCTCGCGCCTCGTAGATCACCAGATCATGAGTAGGGTGAGTCGAAAGGAGCTTCTTGAACTGCGCCGAGGAGCCCGCCGCCACGTCTACATCCAACTTCGAGAGCACCTGCTGGAACTTGTGCGCGTTGTCCAGGCTGTCGGCAATGAAGATGACGGTTTTGCGCTGCATGCTACAACACCGCCAAATTTTGCTTGAGCTCCCAGTCGGACACGATGCCCTGGTAGGCCTCCCACTCCGCGCGCTTGGCGCGCACGAGGTAGTCGTGGATATGCTCTCCCAACGTCTCGCGCATAAGCCGGCTGGCCGCGAATCGCTCCACCGCCTCGCCGAGCGATTCCGGCAGCGTCTCGATACCGCGCTCGCGGTGCTCGTGGCGCGAGCAGCCAAGGGGCGCCGCATCGTCAACCGGGTCCATCAGCTTAAGCCCCTCCTCGATGCCCGCCAGGCCCGCCGCCAGCATGACCGCGAAGGCGAGGTAGGGGTTGGCCGCCGGATCGGGGCTGCGCAGCTCCACCCGGCACGCCGACTCGCTGTTGGGGCGATAGCCCGGGATGCGCACCAGCGTCGAGCGGTTGCGAGCACCCCAGCTGATGCAGGTGGGAGCCTCTCCCCCCGGCTGCAGGCGCTTGTAGGAGTTCACATACTGGTTCGTGACGAGCGTGTATTCCGGTGCGTACTTGAGCAGGCCGGCGATGTAGCTTTTCGCCACGGACGACAAGTTGTAGCCCGACGAGTCGTTCGCGTCGAAGAAGACGTTGTTGCCGGACTTGTCGATAAGGCTCTGATGCACGTGCATGCCGTTGCCGGGCGCATCGGCCATGGGCTTGGGCATAAACGAGGCGTACACCCCGTGCTTCATGGCTATTTCCTTCACGACCTGCTTATAGGTCATCACCGCATCGGCCATGGAAAGCGCGTCAGCGTAGCGCAGGTCGATCTCGTGCTGCGAGGGCCCCTTCTCGTGATGGGAATATTCCACGGGAATGCCCATCTTCTCCAACGTGAGCACCGTGTCGCGACGCAGATCGGAAGCAGAATCGAGCGAGGTGAGGTCGAAATAGCTGCCGCGGTCGAGCACCTCGGTGCCCTCGGCGTCTTTGAAGTAGAAGTACTCCAGCTCCGGTCCCACGATGAACGAGTAGCCGGCCTCAGCCGCTTTGCGCACCACCGATTCCAGCACGTGGCGCGAGTCGCCGACATAGGGCTCCCCTTCCGGCGTGCGAATGCTGCAGATCATGCGCGCCACCGCATTCGACTGCGGGCGCCAAGGCAGCACCTGGAAGGTGGAGGGATCGGGATAGGCCAGCATGTCGGACTCGCTGGCGGCCGAGAAGCCCGCGATGCAGCTCGCATCGAAGCCCATGCCGTCCTCAAAGGCGCTCTCCAGCTCATCGGGCACCACGGCGAAGGACTTCATATTGCCCAGCACGTCGGTGAACCAGAAGCGCACGAAGTGCACGTCGCGGCTCTCAACCGTCTTCAAAACGAAATCCTGCTCGGGATTCGCAACCATCTTCACTGCTCCGTTCGCCCTAGCGGGACGAACGGACTTGCCGACGCGGCGGTTCCGACAGGCACCTCGCTGACATTTGATTCGTCCCTGGTTTTTTGGAAATTATAGTTGGTTATTCTCATTACGTTCGAAAAATAAGGGCTCTGCAAAAGAAAAAGACCCGCTGCGCGATGGGCGCGGGCGGGTCTTTCGCAAGCATGAGAAGCAACGGGCTACTCAGTGGCCTCCTCGACGGCCTCGGCAACCTCGGCGTCGGTCAGCTCCACCTCGGCAGCCTCCTCAACGGTGCCCTCGGCAGCGGCGTCGTCCATAGCCTGAACGTCGGCCTCAGCCTCGGCGCGGGCGGCCTCTTCGGCAGCCTTGGCGGCGTAAGCGGCGGCGCGCTCGGCCTTAGCAGCGGCCTTGGCCTCGCGCTCGGCCTTCTTGGCGGCCTCACGCTCGGCGATCTGAGCGGCGCGCTCGGCCTTCTTGGCGGCCTCACGCTCGGCAACGACGTCCTTGGCGGCGCCGAAGCGGTCGGCGAAGCGCTGCACGCGTCCACCGGTGTCGATGAGCTTCTGGGTGCCGGTGTAGAAGGGATGGCAGGCGTTGCAGATGTCGATCTTCAGCTCGGGCTTGGTGGAGCGGGTGGTGAAGGTGTTGCCACAGCTGCACTTCACGACGCAGTCCACGTACTCCGGATGAATGCCTTGCTTCATGGGTTCTCCTATCTTCCTTGGTTTCCGACCAAGGGGTCAAAAGTGGGCTTGGTTTCCGACCAAGCCAAGACAAGCTTGTCTATAGTAGCATCGCCTCGAAAAAACGCAAGAAAAAAGACCTGCGTTACACAGGTCTTTCTCATTTTTTGCCGGCAAGCGGAAGGCTTAGAGCTCGGTCACCCACAGGCCGTGGAGGTTGCAGTGCTCGTACACGCGCAGCGGCTTCTCTCCCTCGGGGACGACGAACTCGGCATGGGGGGCATCGGCCGGAGTCAGCGGCTTGATCTGGTAGCCCTTGTCGGT
>CANEDU010000198.1 GCA_947426355.1 uncultured Adlercreutzia sp.
CCCAGGAAGAACACGAACACGATGGCCACGCCGCTCGTGCGCAGCGTCACCCACAGTGGCGAGTAATCCATCGTGGCCAGAAACTCGCCGAGCTGCTCGAGCGGCGTACCCTCCTGGGCCAGCGCAAGGCCCTCGGCGGGCACCAGGTGCGCGCTGTCCATCTGAGCCGGGCGCAGCTGTGCCTTCACATCGTAAGCAGCATCGGGGCCCTCGATGGTCACGTAGTAGCGTCCCTCGCCTATCTCCCGCGCGAACGTGAACGTCGCCTCGCCCACCGTAAGCGAGGTATCCGCCTGCGAGCCCACGGTTCCAATGAAGACATAGCGCTCATCCTGATCCCGCAAAGGCGCAACCCCGGTAGAGAAGTTGCTATCCAGAGCCTCCATAAGGCTCCACAAATCGCTCACCGCCCCGTCGTCGGAGCTTTCGATGCCGAATTGGTCGGCAACCTCCCGGGGTATGAACATAACCGCACAGTCGGCAGTGTTGGCCACAGCCACGCGCTCTGGGTCGCTGAGACGGTAGGTATAGCCGTAGGACTGCCCGTCGATTTCGCGGGCCGAACCCGTGCGGGAGCATTCGAAGTCCTCGGCGGCGAACGAGCAGCCCTCCATGCGGGCCGCATCGCCATCGGCCGCCACCTCGACTTCCGCCGAAGAGGTCGCTGCCGGCCCATCGGCCCAAGCAGCACCAGCCGGCACCACAAGCACCAGCAGCATGAGCACCATCGCCCAAAGACGCCTCACCATGAATCCCCTCTCAGACTGATGGGCGGAATAATCCGCCCATCAGTTTAGCGCTTCTTGTAGCACGGCCAGGCGAGCTTCGCCGCATTAGGCACGCTCGAAGCCCCATTCTTCCCAAATCTGGGCGCAGTCCTCATCGGTCATGCACCAGTCGATAAAAGCCTGGGCCGCTTCGGCGTGCTTGCTGCCGGCACACACCGCTCCCGGGTAGGTAATCGGCTTGTGAGTGTCGCCCGGCACCACCGTGCAGATGGCAACTCCCCCCATGCGGTACACGTCGGAGGTGTACACCAGGGCGATGTCCACCTCGCCCGTCTCGGCATACTTGCAGACGTCGCCCACCTTGCCGCCAAGGGTCACCTTGGACTTCAGCGTCTCGGAGAACTCGCCGCCTTTGCCCGTTGCCTCCGGGCCAGTGGCCCCGCTGGGCTCGATGTAGCCGCCGACCGTAGTCAGGGCCTGGCAGGCGTAGTTGCCCGCCGGAACGCTCTCGTCGCCGACGGCGAGCGTATATTTGCCGGCAGCGATATCCTCAAGCGGGATATCCTTTCCCACCAGCTCGCCGCCCTCCTTGGTGACGATCACGAGATCGTTGTTGAACATGGTCTGGCGGGTATCCTGCGCAATATAGCCCGCCTCAGCTGCATCGTCCATCTTGCCCGCGGAGGCCGTGATGAGAACATCCGCATACTGGCCGGCACCCAGCATCTCCACCAGCGTGCCCGAGCCCTCGTACTGCGTATCCGCGAAGGTCACCTCGGGATGCTGCTCGTGATACAGAGCCTGAGCCTCGGCCATCGCCTTAGTAAGGGAGTTCGCCGCGAACACCTGCAGCTCCACCGCCTCGACGCTTTCGCCGCTTTCTGCGGCGCCCTGGACGTCATTTTGGGGCGAAGACGAACTGTCCGCATCCTCAGAACCGCCACCCGCACAACCGAACAGCACCAAAGCAATAGTAAGAACAGCTGCAACCGAAAGCACCCGCCACATCCAACGCATAACGCCAACCTCTTTCCTCAGGGATCATTCTTGCTTTATTCTCATACAAGTATAAAGCATGCTCTTATAGTAGCCTTCCTTAATCCTAAGTGCAAGAGTAATTATTCTCATTTACGAATAAAGAAACAGAAGCGGCAGAGGAGCTAATCCTCTGCCGCTCTCAGTTCGCACTTTAAGAAGTTTCTTTTTACAGGGCAAAACCCAGCGCCTCGAGCACGTACTTCGGCACCATGAAGCGCACCGTCTTCTCCGGATCCACCATCTGGCACACCTGCACATCGGCCACAAGCGACAGCAACATGACCACTTCATCGGCCGGCTTGCCCGTACGATCGCAAATCAGGTCGACCATCTCATGCACGGCGCGATCGGCGGCCGCGTCCAAGGACTCCGCCGAGGAGATGACTCCGAAATGCGTCGCATTTTCAATGAGCGGATCGGCAATCTTCAGCTCGGGCAGGGCCGTGAGCGTCACTGTAGCCCATCCGGCCACCTCGGCGCCCGATACGCTGATCTCGCCGTCGCCCATGGCCGCATGCATGTCGCCGCAGCCGAACAGCGCGCCGTCGGTGGCCACGGGGAAGTAGAGCGTCGCGCCCTTGGTGATAGCCGTATTGTCCATATTGCCGCCGTGAGAGCCCGGCGTGCCGCAATTGACGGCCTCGCCCGCCGGAGCCACACCGATGACGCCGATCATCGGGCGCAGAGGAATGCGCAGGCTCTCGTCCCACACAAGCTCGTCTCCGTCGATCTTGCACAGATGCGTGCTCCAGGCATTGAAGCGGTCACCGCACACGCCTTCGCCCTCGCCCGTGCACGAGGCGGTCTGCTCGTCGAACTCGATATCCTCGATAGTCACCTTAAGAGCGCCGCCGGGCAGCGCGCCTTCGACAAAAATAGGACCGGTAGCAGGATTGATGTGGTCCCAATCAATCTCATCAAGCTCGTCTTCGGGCTCTTGAACCTGATTTCCGAAGCAATCCTTCGTGCGAATACGCACCGTGGCCCCCGAAGGCACCGTCAGCGCCGGCTCAAGCTCCTTATCGAAGGCATAGAGCACCTTCTCATCGCCCAACTCGATCATGAACTCCTCCTAAAAACAAAAAAGACACCTCAACAGGTGCCTCAACTGATACTACAGAATCTTTCGACTCACCGGGTCGCCCAAGGAAGACAGCGAGAGGCGCTGTCGCGTTTCAGATTCGCCCGCCTTTTGCCCAAGCGGCCTTCGAGCCGCGCCGCGGCAAAAACAAGGGTGAATATGAAATGCGACAGGGCCTCGCAGCATCGACAGGACCGTCCGCCCCGTTAGGGCGGACGGAGCGCAAAAAAGCGCCCCCTGCGAGCGGAACGACCTGTCCTCCCGCGGCCTGGCGCCGCAGTA
>CANEDU010000199.1 GCA_947426355.1 uncultured Adlercreutzia sp.
AGTTCGACACTTCGAAGGTGACGAATATGGGCTCCATGTTCTCGGGCTGCTCGTCGCTCAAAGATATTCATTTTCCGCCTGCGTTCACGACTGGCTGGGTAACGGATATGAACTCCATGTTCTCCGGTTGCTCTTCGCTGAAATCCCTCGACCTGTCCAAGTTCGACACCTCGAAGGTGACGGACATGGACGGCATGTTTAATGGCAGCTCGTCTTTGGAAACCGTTGTATTCCCGGCTGCGCTGGAAACCAAGCTGGTAACGACTATGAACTCCATGTTTAATGATTGCTCGTCGCTGAAATCCCTCGACCTGTCCAAGTTTAACACTGCCAGGGTAACGGATATGACCTATATGTTCTCCGGCTGCTCGTCGCTGAAATCCCTCGACCTGTCAAAGTTCGATATGGCGAGTGTAGGGGATTCCTTTTTCTTGATGCTGTCTCGCTGCAATTCTCTGGACAAAATTACTCTGCCATCTACGGGTGACTTCACCATCGCGGGACTTCCCTTCGATCGCGGCGGCGAGCCGTTGAGGTGGCGCAACGAGAAGGGTGAGATCTTCGAGGCCGATGCCATCCCGGCGCGCACGGCGGGAACCTACACCGCCGTTGTCGGGGACGACGGCAACGGGGGCAACTCCGGCAATGGGAACGGCTCTGGTTCCGGCGATGGAAACGGCGGCGCTGCCAGCCCGGCCCCGAAGCGCACGGTGGCCTTCTCCGAGGCCGTGGCCCTGCCGCTGGACGCAACGGGCGTGGCCATGGACAAAGATGATATCGTCCGCGACCTGGCCAAGCGCTTCGGCTCCCGCAAGGGCTTCCCGGCCGACGCCACGAGCGTGGCGGTCGCCATCAAGTTCGGTGGCAAGGAGGTGGACGCCATCGACCCCCGCCGCGCCGGGGCCTACGAGGTGACGGCCGTGTACTCCATGCCCGACGGCACCGAGCGCGTGATCGAGGCCACCTACACCGTGGCCGACCCGGCGGCGAAGGCCCCGGCCAAGTCCGCGACCCGCCTGGCCCAGACCGGCGACGGGGCCCCGGCCGCCGTGCCGGCGGCCACCGCCGCCCTCGCCGCGTGCGCTTTGGCCGCCGCCATGGCAGCGCGCCGTCGCGCCCGCGGGTAGCTGACGGTGCTTGCGCCCATCGAATGATTCGTCTCCTTTGCTCGGGGCCCGAAGCGTCGCGTTTCGGGCCCCGAGCCTTTGCAGTCCCGTTCTCGGGGATCGTCGTTCATGGGAGATGTCCGGCCGTTGGCGGGCCGAGGCTTTCGGCGACTCGCCTGCCGCGCTCCCTCCGTGGGTTTTGCGGGACATCTCGCATAGCTGCAAGATGCGAACTTCTCGCCGTTTTTCCCTTGAAGGGCCTTCGCGTTTGTAGTATTCTTCTCTGCTGTATCTCTGCGCCAGAATTGTATTCTCATGCCCAAAATCAGGTGCAGACGCCAGAGAAAGGACCATCGCGTGGCAAATGCTGCAAAGAAGAATCCTGAGCAAGAAAACGAAGCGATTGTCGAGGAGATCCTGACCGAGGCCGTGGCCGAGGAGATTGAGGACGACCTGGACGACGACGATATGGAAAACGCCGAGCCGCCGGCGACCGCCGCAAATGACTCGTCCTCCGACAACCTCACGGAGGACAAGATCGAGGCGGGCATCGATTCCGAAGAGGACCTGCTCGACGGCATTCCCGAGGAAGAGCTGAAGGCCACGGTGGAGGCTGGCGCCCTTCCCAAGGTGACGCCCCGCACCAAGGCCCGCGCCCGCAATCGCGCAAAGCGCAATCCCGATGCCGGCGTGACCATGCTCACGGGCGACCCGGTGCGCATGTACCTGAAGGAGATTGGCAAGGTCCCGCTGCTCACCGCCGCGGAAGAGATTGACCTGGCCATGAAGATCGAGGCCGGTGTGGCCGCCACCGAAGAGCTGGAGAAGGCCGAAGACGACGGCATCGAGCTGGAGCGCCGCGAGAAGCGCCGCCTCTCCCGCATCGAGCAGGTGGGCCTGGATGCCAAGCAGCAGCTCATTGAGGCGAACCTGCGCCTGGTCGTGTCCATTGCCAAGCGCTACGTGGGTCGCGGCATGCTGTTCCTCGACCTTATCCAGGAGGGCAACCTGGGCCTCATCCGTGCGGTGGAGAAGTTCGACTATACCAAGGGCTTCAAGTTCTCCACTTACGCCACCTGGTGGATTCGCCAGGCCATCACCCGCGCCATCGCTGACCAGGCCCGCACCATCCGCATTCCCGTGCACATGGTGGAGACCATCAACAAGCTCGTGCGTATCCAGCGTCAGCTGCTCCAGGAGCTTGGCCGCGAGCCAACCCCGGAGGAGATTGGCGAGGAGATGGGCCTCACGGCCGAGCGCGTGCGCGAGATTCAGAAGATTTCCCAGGAGCCGGTGAGCCTCGAGACACCCATCGGCGAGGAGGAGGATTCCCAGCTCGGCGACTTCATCGAGGACGACGCCGCCGTGGTGCCGCCCGATGCCGCCAGCTTCAGCATGCTGCAGGAGCAGCTGGCCAAGGTGCTCGAGGGCCTGGCCGAGCGCGAGCGCAAGGTTATCAGCCTGCGCTTCGGCTTGGAGGACGGCCATCCGCGCACGCTGGAGGAAGTGGGCCGCGAGTTCGGCGTTACCCGCGAGCGCATCCGCCAGATCGAGTCCAAGACCCTGGCGAAGCTGCGGCACCCCTCGCGCTCCAGCAAGCTGAAGGACTATCTGGAAGACTAGCAAAAAAGAAGGCCGGCCCTGCGCCGGCCTTCTTTTTGCGTCATGGGCACGGCTTTGAGCTGGGACGCAATATCTTGATAAGAATTGGATAAGAAAAGATGCAGCGAACACTCATGGAGGTTCCATACATTGAGCGCTAGACTCTTGCCTCGAGGGAGGGTCCCTTTCGGACTCTCATCAAAACAAAGAAAGGGGAGTCTATGGAAAAGACTGCATCCGCAACTGCTCGCATCAGCCGTCGGTCCTTCATGGCGCTGTCTGGCTTGATGGGGGCTGGGCTGGCCCTTACTGCCTGCAGCCCTACTGAGGCAAAGGACTCGCAAGGCGACGAGGCCGCTCAGCTCGAGCTTGGTGGCGAGCCTTTGGACTACGACACGCTGACGTGGTCCGGCTGCCAT
>CANEDU010000200.1 GCA_947426355.1 uncultured Adlercreutzia sp.
ACTGCATGTCCGGCTCCTCGTCCCTCGCCCTTTATGCAAGGCCTGCTTGCTTCTTCAGCTCCCTAAATACTTCGTCTTCAATCTCGCGGTGCCTCTTGATCATGATGGTTGTAAGGCCGTTGGTGAACTTCTCGTGCTTTGTGCCGCCGACAGACCAAAACCCGTGATCCTCGAAGTACTTTACGACGTCTCTTCTCTTTGTCATGACGGTCTCCTGAGGCATCATAATTATGAACTGAATTAATAAAAAAGTCAATTAGCGACATGCTTCTGAAACAAGATTGTTTATACGAAAATGTTGCACTATAATGCAATTAGCAACGATAGCAAAGGTAGCACAATAGTGCAAGAGGAGCAGGCGATGGCGAAAGAAAACAGCGTTATCGATTGGGAGGCCTATGGCGTTCTGCTGAAGACGGCGCGGTTGGCCAACGGGTTTACGCGCGGACAGAAGCTCACCGATGCGGTGGAGGAGAGGACGGGTATGAAAATCTCTGAGCGCACGATATACGCTCTGGAAGATGCCACCCGCGCGCCGTCGGCGGACATCTTCCTCGCGTTGCAGCAGGTCCTGCCCGAGCTGTGCGATCCGGAGTATATGAAGCCCGTCTTCAGGAATTCCGGCATCAAGGTGATGCTGGTCAGTTTGTAGGAGGAGAATCCGAATGAACCTTTCTGAGCTGAAGTACAACGAGGCCGGGCTCATCCCGTGCATCGTCCAGGATGCCGAGGGCGGCGAGGTGCTCATGATGGCTTGGATGAGCGAGGAATCTATCGCGCTCACTTTAGAGCGCGGCGAAACCGTGTTCTGGTCGCGCAGTCGCCAAGAAATCTGGCATAAGGGTGCCACCAGCGGTAACACCCAGAAGCTGGCAGACCTCCGCTACGACTGCGACGCTGACACCCTGCTCGCCTTGGTGCATCCCGCTGGCCCCGCCTGCCACACAGGCGAGCGCACCTGCTTCTACCGCTCGCTGCGGGGGTAGGAGGTTTCGCGCGGATCTTGCGCCGGGAGGTCCGCGCGTCCTTGGGGCGTCGGCTTCCCGGGATTCGCTCCCAAGGCCAGCTTTTCCGAAGCGCCGCTCAAGCTGAGAATTGGAAAAGGTGCATTTTTGATTTGAGGCAGCTGATCGAGCGCCGTTTGTTGGGCGAATTTGTTGCGAAGATACCTCGAAGTTAAAGGACGAATCCAGTTTGGCGGCAAATCGCATCCAGTCGAGTGCTTTTCTTGTGCACGCAGGGCAGTTGCGTTACTATGATGGCAGTTCTGAATCTCAGGCGCGAACGAGCGCATAATTTCCTTCCCAATGCTCCGTATCTCATCTTCAACGTTCTCGCGGCAGGGGCTTCTCGGTGCGCACCGCTCTCGATTTGGACGCCAATCCCTTTAGTTCCTGAAACCCTCAAGAAGGAGGACGAACGTGAAGTTCTTTCTGGACACGGCCGATCTCGCCGAGATCGAGGAGGCTGCCAGCTGGGGTGCCCTGGCCGGCGTGACCACCAACCCGACGCTGTACTCGCGCATCGGCGGCAAGTTGGACGACTTCCACAACCACATCAAGCGCATCTGCGACATCGTGGGGCCCGCCTGCCCGGTGTCGGCCGAGTCGGTGGCCATGACCCGCGACGAGATCGTGCGCGACGGCCGCGAGCTGGCCAAGATCGCCCCCAACGTCGTGGTGAAGATCCCCACCATGGTGGAGGGTCTTGCCGCCACCCGTCAGCTGGCCGACGAGGGCATCCCGGTGAACATGACCCTGTGTTTCACCGTGCCCCAGGCCATTCTGGCCGCCCGCGCCGGCGCGCGCTACATCTCGCCGTTCGTGGGCCGTTTCGATGACATCTCCGAGGACGGCCTGGCCCAGCTGGAGGACGTGGTGACCGCCATCGGCAATTACGATTTTTCCGCCGATACGGTGAACGGCGAGAAGATCGAGATCATCGCCGCCTCCATCCGCAGCGCCAACCATGTGACCCAGGCCGCTCTCATGGGCGCCGACATCGCCACCGTGCCCTTCGGCATCCTGAAGAAGTGCGTGTCCCATCCGCTGACCGACCGCGGCCTGGAATCGTTCCTTAAGGACTGGGAGAAAGTGCAGAACGCATGAGCGACACCCAAGAAACGGTAACCAACGACGCGGCCGCTTTCGAGGCGGCCCCCGAGAAGCCCAAGCGCGGCCGTCCGCGCAAGAAGGTCGCCGAGGACGCGCCTGCCGAGATGGCAGATGCCCCGGCCGAGGTTCCGGCCAAGAAGACGACCCGTCGACGCGCAGCGGCCAAAACTGCCGAGGAGACGCCGGCCGAAGAGGCCTCGAAGCCCCGCCGCGCCCGCGCACGCAAGAGCGCTGAGACGGCCGAGGCTTCTGCGTCCGAGGGCGAGGCCGCCCCGACGGAGGCGCCGGCCGAGGAGGCCCCCAAGCCCCGTCGCGCCCGCACGCGCAAGGCTGCCGCTGATGCCGAGCCGCCTGCCGAGGAGCAGCCTGCGGCAGGCAAGGCTCCCGAGGCCGAGGCGCCAACCGAGGCCCCTAAGGCTGAGGGTGAGAAGCCCGCGGCCAAGCGCGAGCGCACCACGACCACCGTGGTCCGTCGCCGCGACCGCGAGGAGCGTCGCCAGAATCAGAACGGCCAGAACGGCCAGAACGGCGGTCAGAACCAGGGCAACCAGGGCAAGCAGAACGCCCAGGGCAATAAGAAGAACAAGAAGAACCGCCACGAGAACCGCAATCGCGAGGTGCAGCCTTCGGTGACCAAAGAAGAGCTGGCCGAGCTTAAAGTGGCCGACCTGCGCGCCCGAGCCGCCGAGCTTTCCCTCGATGGCGCGGGCATGAAGAAGGCCGAGCTGGTGGATGCCATCTACGAGGCCACCTGCAAGGCCGAGGGCTTCACCGAGGTCACCGGCGTGCTCGATATCATGGGCGACGGTTACGGCTTTTTGCGCACCTCGGGCTATCTGCCCGGCGAGAACGACATCTACGTGGGCCTCGCCATGATTCGCAAGAACGGCCTGCGCAAGGGCGACATGGTCACGGGCACGACCCGCCCGGCCCGCCCCAACGACCAGTTAGCGGCCCGGCAGCAGGGTAGCGCGGGCAACCGCAAGCCCCCCGCCGTCA
>CANEDU010000201.1 GCA_947426355.1 uncultured Adlercreutzia sp.
GTGCCCGAGCTGCGGCAGCCCTGTGGTGCGCGTCGAGGGCGAGGTGGCTTTCCGCTGCATTTCCATCGATTGCCCGGCCCAGGCGCTGGAGCGTCTGCTGCATTGGGCGAGCCGCGGGGCCCTGGATATCGACGGCATGGGGGAGGAGATCGTCTCGCGTCTGGTGGAAAGCGGGCGGCTGGCCGATGTGGCCGACTACTACTCGCTTTCCGAAGAGGAGCTGGCGTCGCTGGACATGGGCCGCGTGAAGGCCGACGGCGAGGCGGTGCGCTTGGGGCATACCGTGGCGAAAAAGCTCGTGGCGGCCATCGAGGCGTCGAAGTCGCGCCCGTTCGCGCGGGTGCTGTTCGGCTTAGGGATCCGCCATGTGGGCAAGACCACGGGCGAGGCCATCGCGGCGGCGTTTCCCTCTATGGAGGCGCTCGCGGCGGCTGGCGAGGACGAGCTGGCGAGCATCTACGGCGTGGGGCCGAAGGTGGCCCACGGGATGTGGCTCTTCTTCCGCACGCCGGACAATGTGTCGGTCATCGACCGCTTGCGCGCGGCCGGCGTGACCATGGCCGACGAGGTCATGGAGCCGGGCGAGGAGGCGCCCCAGGTGCTTTCGGGGCTCACCTTCGTGCTGACGGGCACGCTGGTGAATTCGGGCATGACCCGCGATGAGGCGGGCGCGCGGCTTAAGGCCATGGGGGCCAAGGTATCGGGGTCGGTGTCGAAGAAGACGAGCTTTTTGGTGGCGGGGGAGAGCGCCGGTTCGAAGTACGACAAGGCCATCGCGCTCGGGGTTCCCGTGCTGGACGAGGCGCAGCTTTTGCACCTGCTGGAAACCGGAGAGGTTCCGCGAGAAGTGTAACTTGTTTTCTCATGAATGATGGCGCTGTGAACTGAAGGCGCGAGAGTTGTGAAAGGGGTTGGCGCCTACGCTTGCCCCTTTTATGCTCTTGCCCATGGATACGTTGAAAACGCACATCAAGGCCGCGCGTTTGGTGCTGGCGGCCGGCATGCTGGCGACGTTGTGCATCGCCTTTTCCCATCACGAGGCCCACGCTTCCGAGGTGGAGAGTCCCTTTACCAAAACTCAGGATTTCGCCCAAGAAATTAAAGCTTATGTAGGCGCGGTAGCCGATGAGGCAGCTGCGCAGGCTGAGGAGCGGGCTGCCGCCGAGGCGCTGGAGGGTCGGCGTCAGTCGGTGGTTTCCGAGGCGCTATCGCATCTCGGTGTGCCCTACGTCTACGGCGGCACGACTCCCTCGGGGTTCGATTGCTCCGGGTTCGTCAAATGGGTGTTCTCTCATGCTCTTGGCCGCGAGCTGCCCCGCACGGCGGCTGAGCAAAGCGCCTTGGGTACAGGCGTGTCTTTAAGCGAGCTTGTGCCAGGCGATTTGCTGTTTTGGGGCAGCGGCTCGGGCGTTTACCATGTGGGCATTTATGCCGGAGGCGGCGAGTACGTGCACGCTTCCACGGGCGGCGGTAGCGTTGAGCGAGCCACGTTCGATTACTTCGCGCCCGATTTCGCCAAGCGCCTCATCGATTAAACCTGACCCCGTCCATCATTGAAATCGGCCATTTATCACGGGTTTTCCAAAAAACATATTTTGTTACCTTTAAGGATGAGCTTTGCAGGTTTTATGACGAAATGCCAGTTCAGCAACGAAATTGACGACGCTCTTGCCTAGTGAACTGCTGATTCTTTCACTCAACAAGTGTCAGCAGGGTCGTTTTCCCCGTTGGACAGCCATCTGCTTCACGTTATAATTCAATCTTCCAGGCAAAGAATGCCCTGGTTCCGCGCACCCAAAAGTGCATGTGAGTAACGAGAAATGAGGAGGCACGATGACTTCACCGAGGGAGGCAGTATCTATCCTTACTGCTGCGGCATTGGTCGTTGCCCCTGTGGGCGGCGTTGCCGCAACCTATACTACTGGCTATGCCGAAGATGGCAATGGTCCGTTGATTGATTTCGCGAGGGACGATGCTCCCAAGAGCTATCGCGAGGTGCTCGAGCAGATTCTTAATGGAAAGACGCTTGATCAGACGACCGTTGAAACTTTGCGCGAGCTTCACGCGGGCTTTCTCGATAACGCCCAGTACAGCAATCTTTCAGAGGTTGTTAAGCTGATGCCCGAGGGCAAGCCGACCGATGAAGCTAAGGCGCTGGCCCAGACGCTGCTCAACCAGCTGGCGCCGGAGCAGTCTGAAGAGACACCTGCTCCTGTTGAGCCTGAAGCCCCTGTTGAAGCTCCCGCGCCCGAAACGACGCCGGCTCCTACGCCCGCCGAGCCCGAGAAACCCGCAGAGCCGACTCAGCCAACTGAGCCCGAGGCTCCCGAAACCGAAACGCCGTCTGACCCTTCCGGTACTGAGACCCCGGATGAGCCGACTGTGCCTTCCGACCCCGAAAACCCAGTCAACCCTGACGAAGGGGACGACAAAGAGGACCCCGAGAACCCCGGCGGTAACGAGGATCCCGACAACCCCGGCGGCAACGAGGGAGAAGATCCTGAAAACCCCGGCGGCAACGAGGGCGGCGACCCCGAGAACCCCGGTGGCGATGGTCCGCAGGAACCTGGCGAGGGCGATGACGGTGACGAGGGAGACGAAAAGGACGACCCGGTTAGTGGAGGCATCCAGCCCGGCAAGCCCGGCGGCCCGAATGTTCCCAACGACGCCACGAACACTGGTGCCGACATCAAGGGTCAGGCGCAGACGCCGCTCAAGCAGGTAGCTGTCACCATCCCGACTATCTCCTTCACCCACATCGATAATTCCGCCTATGTGGCGCGCCACTATAGCGAGGACCTCACCACCGAGAAGTTCATCTCGCTGGTGGGCGAGTCGGCTCGCACCATTGCTGCCGACCACGATTTGTACGCTTCGGTCATGATCGCCCAGGCCATTCTGGAGTCCGCTTCCGGCAACTCCACTCTGGCTCAGGCGCCGAACAACAACCTGTTCGGCATCAAGGGCGCCTACAACGGCAAGTCTGTGTTGCTGCCCACCCGCGAGGACGACGGTACCGGCGCCACCTATACCATCATGAGCGCGTTCCGCCAGTACGAGACGGTTGACGAGTCGCTTGCAGACTATGCCGACGTCATCAGCAG
>CANEDU010000202.1 GCA_947426355.1 uncultured Adlercreutzia sp.
GTGGCCGTCATCTCCGTGGGCTGGGATCCGGGCATGTTCTCGGTGAGCCGCGTGTACGCGGGCGCCATCATGCCCAACGGCGCCGACTACACCTTCTGGGGCCGCGGCGTGTCCCAGGGCCACTCCGACGCCATCCGCCGCATTCCCGGCGTGGTTGACGCTCGCCAGTACACCGTGCCGGTGCCCGAGGCGCTCGAAGCGGTGCGCAGCGGCGCGAACCCGGAGCTGACCACGCGCCAGAAGCACACCCGCGAATGCTTCGTCGTGGCTGAGGAAGGTGCCGATAAGGCCGCCATCGAAGAGGCCATCGTCACCATGCCGAACTACTTCGCCGACTACGACACCACGGTCACCTTCATTTCCCAGGAGGAGCTCAACCGCGACCATGCCGGCATCCCCCATGGCGGCTCGGTCATCCGCACGGGCACCACGGGTGCCGCGGGCGAGAACACCCACGTCATCGAGTACTCGCTGAAGCTCGATTCCAACCCCGAGTTCACCGGATCGGTGCTGGCCGCCTGCGCGCGGGCCTGCTACCGCATGGCTCAGGCCGGCGAAGCGGGCTGCCGCACCATCTTCGACATCGCCCCGGCGCTGCTGTCGCCCCTGAGCCCCGAGGACCTGCGCGCCAAGATGCTGTAATCGCTTCGCGAGGCAGGCAGAAACGAAGAAGGGGCCCGAACCGAGTTCGGGCCCCTTGCGTTCTATCTCTCAGGGGCGACTTCTATCGCCCCTGTTTTGTCATGCGAACCTGCTAGAACTTCGCGAAGCGCTCTTGGCGTTGGCGGATGAGCTCTTCGGGCGTGAGGTCGGCGAGCTCTCCGTAGGCCTGGCGCACGTAATCGCGCACGGCGGCAACGGCGTCCTCGGGATTCTCGTGGGCCGGGCCCTCCCCTTCCGAAATCACCGCGTCGATGATGCCGCAATCGAAGACCGACGCGGCGTCCATCTTCATGGCATCGGCGGCCTCGGGCGCACGGGTGCGGTCCTTCCACAGAATGGAGGCGAAGCCCTCCGGCGAGAGCACCGAATACACGGCGTGCTCCTGCATGGCCACGCGGTTGCCCACAGCCAGCGCCAGCGCGCCGCCACTTCCGCCCTCGCCGAGCAGCACGCTTACCACCGGCACCGCAAGCCCGGCCATAGCGACCAAGTTGTCGGCAATGGCGTTGCCCTGGCCGCGCTCTTCGGCCTCGGTGCCGCAGAAGGCGCCCTGGGTGTCCACCAGGCACAAGATGGGACGGCCGAACTTCTCCGCCTCGCGCATAAGACGCAGTGACTTGCGGTAGCCCTCAGGCTGGGGGCAGCCGAAGTTGCGCGCCACGCGGTCGGCGAGGTTCGCGCCCTTCTCCTGGGCGATGACCGTCACCGGATGGCCCGCTATCCAGCCGATGCCGGCCAAAATGGCCCCGTCGTCGGCGTACATGCGGTCTCCGTGCAACTCGATGAAGCCCTCAACGATGCCGTCGATGTAACGGCGAGCCGTCGGGCGATGCACGTTGCGGGCAATCTGCACCGACTCCCAAGCGCTGCCGGCGACGGCCTCTTGGCTCACGCCGGACTTGCGCGCCTTGCGGCGGGCATCGCGCTCCAGCTCGCGACGCTCCGCATCTTCCAAATCATCGGCGCTTTCGGGCTTGGCGATAAGCTCGCCCACCACCGGCACCGACTCGGCCCAGGAGCGCAGCAGCCCCGCGGCTTCCTCGTCGCGGATGCGCTCCCCCACAGCACGGGCCTCGGGCGCCACATCCACCGAGCCGTAGGCGCCGGCGCCCACGGACAGAGCGTCCATGACGCTGTGGTAGGTGACGATGCGCCCCATATCGTTGGCCGGGGCATGCAAGGCCAGAAGCTGAGCCAACACCGCACGCATCTGGGAGCGCTCGACGATGGCGTCGATGAGTCCGTGCTCCAGGGCGAACTCCGCCGTCTGGAAGCCCTCGGGCAGCTCCTGCTTGATGGTGTCACGAATGACCCGCTGGCCGGCAAAACCGATCAGCGCGCCCGGCTCGGCCAAGATGATGTCGCCCTGCATGGCAAACGACGCCGTCACGCCGCCGGTCGTGGGATCGGTGAGCACCGTGATGAACGGCAGGCGCGCCTTGCCCAGGCGCTCCACCGCGCAGGAGACCTTCGCCATCTGCATGAGCGAGATGAGCCCCTCCTGCATGCGGGCGCCGCCCGAGGCGCAGAACACCACGACGGGCAAACGCTCGTCCACAGCGCGGTCGATGAGCGCCGCCACCTTCTCGCCCACCACGTGCCCCATGGAGCCCATGAAGAAGCCCGACTCCATGATGCCGATGGCCAAGGGCAGCCCCGCGATGGTGGCCCGCCCGGTGCGCACCGCCTCTTCAAGGCCGCTGCGCTCGCGCTGGCTGGCGATTTTCTCCGGATAGCCCGGGAAGTCGAGCGGGTTGGAATCGGGCATCTGCGCGTTCCATTCCTCGAACGAGCCCGCATCCACCGTGGCGGCCAGCCGCTCGTCGGAGCGCAGGCGCTGCAGGGTGCCGCACGCGGGACAGTAGCCGCCCAGCTCGAAAATCTCTTCTTTATCGAAGAAGAGCTTGCAATGGTGGCAGCGCCGCCAGTGGGTCGGCCCCTCGTCATCGTCGGCCACTACCGCCGGCGCGCTCTCCCAAGGCGCCTCGGAGGGCGCACCCGCGCTCGAGGCCCCTTCGAAGCCGGCGGGCATAAGCTCCACCCAGCCGGTGCGCAGCGTACCTTCGGTGGCCGGGGCAAACACGCGCAGGCCGCGCTTGGCGGCATGGCGCAGGAAGTAGGCGTCTTCGGCCAGCGCCGCCTGGGTGCTGTCGAGGAAGATGAGCGAGGCGCCGCAGGCCTTTGCCGCCGACAGCACCGTATAGATGTTGCCGGAAAGCGTGTCAGCGTCCACGTCGGCGGTGGTGTTGCCGAGGTTGTAGGTGGGCAGCATGCGCCGCGCGAAGCCGTCAAGGGAGCGGTTGTCCGTCGTGGCGAACACCACGTCGAGACCCGCCTGCTCCATAGGCACCACGAACGCCCGGGCGTTCTTCGGGGTGGCGATTA
>CANEDU010000203.1 GCA_947426355.1 uncultured Adlercreutzia sp.
AAGATGAACAGCACGAGCAGCTCCGGCTCCGCGCCGATAGCCCGCAGGTCCACCTTCGCGCCGGACACCACGAAGAACAGCGGCACGAGGAAACCATAGGCGATAGCGTTGTGCTTCATCTCCATGGTCTGGTTGCCCTCAGGGATGAGGTAGCGCAGGATGAAGCCGGCGGCGAAGGCGCCAAGCACGATGTCCAAATCGAAGACGGCGGAGATGGCCGTCAGACCGATGAGCAGCAGATTCACCGCGCGGATAACCATCTGGGAGTTGGTGTTCGCGTTGGCAACGATAAACCGGTGCACGTAGCCGCCGATGCGCTCGGCGATCTTCGGCACGGCGGCCGCCGCCACGGCGATAGCGAGGAAGGCGAGCAGGATGGCCACCGTCTGCCAGGTCGCTCGCGCCGAGAGGAGCAACGCCATGGCGATAATGGGCAGAAGCTCGCCCCAGGTGCCGTAGGCGATGATTTCGTCCCCCACCCGGGTGCCCAGGATGCCGCGTTCCTGCAGGATGGGCAGAAGCGTGCCCATGGCCGTGGTGGTGAGCGCGATGACCACGGCCAGGCCGTCCAGCTCGAAGGCCGACAGCGTCGGCCAGACGGCCACGACCAGAAACGCGATGGCGAAGGTGGCGGCCCAGGTGACGGCTCCGCGACGTCCCTCGGTGCCCGTCAGGCTCTTCGGAGAGATCTCGTAGCCGGCTAGAAGGAACAGAAATGCGAGGCCCAAATCGGACAGTAGGTTGATGGCGTCGGTAGCCTGGATGGCACCGAGAACATGGGGGCCCAGAAGCGCCCCGGCCAGAAGGAGCAGCACCGTCTCGGGGATGGGCTTGCCCGGGATGAGGCCGGCTATGACGGGACAGGCGACGGACACCAGCGATATGAGGGCCAGCGAGACCAAATCGACGGCCACGACATGCTCCTTCCTCTCTGCGTGCGTTCATACTCACTATAGGCATTTTGGCGCCGCGGCGGAGAGGCGCGCGCTTGGGCGATGACAGACCGTTGAAGATATGCGCACCCCTTGCGCAGGTTATCTACCGCCAACGCCACGGTTTCGTGTCAGTCCCTTGACGGGTGCCGTTGCCGGTTGGTCCTTTAGCTAGAATAAATCACGGTATGTGACGTACGGCCAAATGCCGCCAACGCGCGGTTTCGGCCCGGCTCACCCAAGCCCGAACTATTAGGAGGACGCAATGGCTGAGGTAATCAAGACAACTGACGAGTTCCAGACCAAGGTGCTCGAGGCCACCACCCCTGTCCTGGTGGACTTCTTCGCCACGTGGTGCGGGCCGTGCCGCATGGTGGCGCCCATCATCGACGAGATCGCGGCCGAGAAAGCCGGACAAGTGGCCGTCTACAAGGTGGACATCGACCAGAGCCCGGATTTGGCCTTCAAGTACCAGGTCTCCAGCGTGCCGACGCTCATCGTCTTCGAGAACGGCCAGATCAAAAACGAGCGCCTCGGCGCCCAGCCCAAGCAGAACATCCTCTCGATGCTGTAGTTGCGGCTCACCGGGGTCGCGCTTATCAAGCATTGTTAACGCCCAAAGGGAACACGGGGTGTTCTGACCGAGCGAGTTCCGCAGCGACTGGAACAGGACTCAATGTCCTGTTCCACCAAGCGAGGACTGTTTGAGCGAATCAGAATACCGCGAGGTCCCGCTCAAGGAAGACTGACAACGATGGCTGAAAAGACAACCGACAATCGCATGGGTGCGCCGGTGGGGCCCGCCGAGGGCCAGGAGGTGTTCGACCTCGCCATCATCGGCGCCGGACCGGCCGGCCTCACGGCAGCGCTCTACGCGGCCCGCGCCGGGCTCAAGACGGTGCTCTTCGAGCGCCTCTCCCCCGGCGGGCAATGCGCCCAGACCGAGCACTTGGAGAACTATCCGGGCTACACCCGTTCCACCAGCGGCTTCGAGCTTTCCATGGACATGTACGAACAGGCGACGTCCTTTGGCGCCACCACCATCATGGAAGACGTCACCGGGGTGGACTTCTCTTCTGAGCCCAACAAACTCGTCACGCCATTCAACACGTACTTCGCCCGCACGGTCATCGTGGCCACAGGCGCGGTGGCAGCCCAACTCGGCCTGGCGCGGGAGGAAGAGCTGCGCGGGCGCGGCGTCTCTTACTGCGCCACCTGCGACGGCAACTTCTTCCGCGAGAAAGACGTGGTAGTGGTCGGCGGCGGCAACACGGCGGCGGCCGACGTCATCTACCTGTCCCGCATCTGCCGCAAGGTGTACCTCGTGCACCGTCGCGACAAGCTGCGTGCCACGGCCATCTACCATGAGCGCCTGCGCGAGCTTCCCAACGTTGAGTTCTGCTGGGACTCCGTCTCTGAAGAATTCATCGTCGGCGGCGACGGGCGCGTGGCGGGGCTTAAGATCCGCAACAGCAAGACGGACGAGGAGCGGACCCTTGATGCCTCGGCGGTATTCATCGCCATTGGCATGAGACCCTATACCGAGTTTTTGGAAGGCGAGCTTGATGTGGACGGAGGCGGCTATATCATCGCCGATGCCATGGGCAAGACCACCATGCCCGGCGTGTTCGCCGCCGGCGACGTGCGCACCAAAGAGCTGCGTCAGGTTGTCACGGCCGTAGCCGACGGCGCCAACTGCGCCCAGGCGGCCTCGGAGTTTCTCGAGGCGAAGGAAGCCATCGAAGAGGCTCCCCTCGCTCGCTAGTTGCAAAAGCGTTACTCTACCGGGAAGAAGACGTCCATGCGGGCGTCTTCTTTTTGCTTGCTGGCCAGCGTGCCCGCCACCATGAGCACACCCGCCACGGCGACGCCGATGACGATCTGGTGCAGGCCGGCCACCTTGAAGCCCGCAGCCATGGCAGCGCAGTAGGCCAGCGTGCCGCCCACCAGAGAAAGCAGGGCGCCGGTCGCGGTGGCGCGCTTCCAGAACAGGCCGCCCACGAGCACGAACAGAAACGCCGTCTCAAGGCCGCCGAAGGCGAACATGTTGATCTTCCAGATGACATCGGGCGGCACGATAGAGAGCATGAAGACGAGCACG
>CANEDU010000204.1 GCA_947426355.1 uncultured Adlercreutzia sp.
AATGCTCGCATCGCCGAGTTGAACAAGCAGCGCCAGGGCCTGGCCGCGCAGCTGGGCGCAAGCCTGTACGAGGCAACGCGCGATGACGCAACTTTTGTGGCTGGGCGCGAAGGGCTCTACGAAGGCATCGCCCGCGTGGACGCCGAGCGTGAGGAGTGCCAGCGGCAGATCGCGGCCATCGACGAGCGGGCGGCGGCCGCAGCCACGGCGGCTACGGGCTTCACCTGCGCCATGTGCGGCGCTCGCATGACCGGTGCTGACCTGTTCTGCTCGGGTTGCGGGACGCCGGCCGATAGGGCCCGCGCCCAGGCGGCTCAGGCACCGGTCGCACCCTCCGGCCCGGCGTGCGCGTCCTGCGGGGCGCCGCTTGGAGAGGGCGATATGTTCTGCATGGCCTGTGGCGCGAAGGTTGCGTCCGCAGCCTCTGCTGATACGGGTGTCGGCGAGGCCGAGCTGGCCGAGAACGCCGGTATCGGCGAGGCCGAGCTGGCCGAGAACGCCGGCGTCGGCGAGGCCGATTTGGTGGAGGCTGGCAGCGGGGACACTCCGAAGGGAGGGGAATAGGTCATGTTCTGCCCAAACTGCGGAAACGAGGTTGTAAGCGGGTCGGCGTTTTGCGGGAAGTGCGGCGCTCTGGTTGCTCAGCCGCCAGCGGGCGCGTCCAGTGCCCCCGATGAGCGCAAGGGCCCGCAGGCCCCGGCTGTGGTTGCGGCCCCCAATACCGCCAGCGCAGCGCCAGTGGTCCAAAAGTCCAAAAAGAAAAAAGGCGGCATAGGAAAGGCGATCCTTGCGCTTGTTGTTGTGCTCGTGGTGGCAGGCGGGGGATTCTTTGCTTACTCCATGTTCGGGAACTCGAGTGGCGCGCCCGTGCCGGAGGCGGGGCCCACTGACAGGAGCTTCTGGATGGGAAAATGGTCCGGCACCCTTGTCTCGACGGAGACGATGCGGAGCAGCCCTAATTGCTACGGAGGAGAAGCGCAGGAGATGACGCTCAACATCGCGGAAATCTCCGAAGCGGGTCGTGTCTCGATGGATGTGACGCTGCTGTACCACGGCCATGACGCAAGTAAGCTCACTGCCGATGAGCAAACGGTGCCAGGCGATTCGGTGGAGACCCTGTCAGGCGTGACGGCCACGTTTGACCCTGCTGGCTTTACGGCGGCGGTGCCCATGGCGGGCGATGAGGGCGAGGTGAAGATTGAGGTGCGCCCCGCCCAGGGTGCGGACTCTGAAATCGAGGTGGTCGTTACCAGCGAGCTCGGAATATCCCCAAGCATAATCGACACCTATCTTTTGCATAAGCAGTAGAGGACGGCCCCGCAAAGTTCTTGCAATCAGCAAACATATGTTCTATGATAAGCCCCACTTGATTTGGAAAGTGGGGCTTATCTTTTGGCTGGCGCGCGTATCATACTGGGCATCGACCCGGGCCTGGCCCATACGGGCTGGGGGGTTATCGAGCAGTGCGGCTCGCGGCTGGGCTGCGTGGCCTATGGTTGCGTGGCCACGCCGTCGTCGCAACCCCTGGCTGAGCGTCTGCTGAAGATCCACCATCAGGTAGGCGCTGTAATCGAGCGGTTTCGTCCCACCTGTGTCGGCATCGAGACAGTGTGGTTTGGCAACAACGTGACGGCCGCCTTCGCCACGGGCCAGGCCCGCGGCGCTGCGCTCGTGGCCTGCGCCGAGATGGGGCTTTCTGTGGGCGAGTACTCGCCGAGCCAGATAAAGCTGGCTGTGGTGGGCGAGGGTACTGCCGAGAAGGAGCAGGTGCAGTACATGGTGCGCCACCTGCTGGGCCTAAGCCGCGACCCGGAGCCCGACCATGCGGCCGACGCCCTGGCCGCGGCCATATGCCATACAACCCACGAGGGGAAGGTGTTCGCGTGATAGCGTTTCTGGACGGAGAGGTGGCGGCGGTGCTGCCGCCGAGCACGGTGTACGTGGATGTGAACGGCGTGGGCTACGCCGTGGCCATGCCCGGGGGCGATTTGGGCAAGCTGGCGCAGGGCCAGCGGGTGCGCGTGCTCACCTATATGTCGGTGACCGACAACGGCATCGGGCTGTACGGCTTTCTCTCCGAAGAGGAGAAGGCGCTGTTCGAGAAGCTCATCGGCGTGTCGAAGGTGGGGCCGAAGATGGCTCTTTCCGCTCTCTCGGCTTTCACGCCCGCGGAATTGGCCGACGCCATCGCCGCCCAGGACATCGCGCGGGTGTCCCATATCCCCGGCGTGGGCAAGAAGACGGCCGAGCGCATCATTCTGGAATTGAAGGGCACGCTTGAGGCGGGTGCCGCATCGCTGTTCAGCCAGGGTGCTGACGCGAGCGCCGCGACGGCCAATGCGGCGCTCGTGGGCGCTACCGAGGCGCTGCTTTCCATGGGCTTCACCTCCGCCGAGGCTGAGGTGGCCCTGAAGGGCGCCCCCGAGGGCGCGGGCGAGGGCGCGCTGTTACAATACGCTTTGAAACGTTTGGGAAGTCGATAGCGATAGGCTGTTATGGCATTTGATCTGGACATAGAGGGCATCGGGTTTCTGGCCGAGGGCGACGGGGCTGCCCCGCGCGGTCGCACCGAGGGCGAGGGTGGCCCGCGGGCCGTGTCGCCCACGTTCACCGAGGACGACCTGGAGCTCGATTTCTCGCTGCGCCCGAAGCGGCTGGACGATTATCTGGGCCAGACCAAGGTGAAGGAGTCGCTCGGCATCATGATCGATGCGGCCCGCGCCCGGGGCGATGTGGCCGACCACATTCTGTTCTCGGGCCCTCCGGGTTTGGGCAAGACGACGCTCGCCACGGTGGTGGCCAACGAGTTGGGCGCCTCCATCCGCACCACATCGGGGCCGGCCATTGCCCGCACGGGCGATTTGGCCGCCATCCTCACCAACCTTGAAGAGGGCGATGTGCTGTTCATCGACGAGATTCACCGCCTGAACCGCATGGTAGAAGAGGTTCTGTACCCGGCGCTGGAGGACTTCGAGCTGGACATCGTGGTGGGG
>CANEDU010000205.1 GCA_947426355.1 uncultured Adlercreutzia sp.
CGTTTCTCCGTACCGTACTTTGATGGGGGTGTGCACGTGCATGCTTGCTCGCTTTCGCCGTCTCGTTCGCGTTTCGAGGGTCAATTATAGTGCCGCGTCTCGCCGCTTTATGGAATCTTTCGGTCGGGGTCTGCCCTAATCCAAATGGAACAGCACGGGCAGGTCGACGGAGACGGGGGAGTTGTCGGGGTGGGTCTCCATGATGTCGGCCATGAAGTCCCACCATTTGCGGTTGATGGCGGTGTCGGCGCCGGCGGCCCACTTCTCGGGGTCGTCTATCTCGATGTAGCCGAACAGCGTGAGCGTGTCCTGGTCCAGCGCGATGGTGTAGTTGCGCCCGCCGTGGGCGTGGATCATGTCCACCATCTCGGGCCACAGCTCGTTGTGGCGGCGCTCGTACTCTTCCTCCATGCCGGGGTACAGCTTCATCTTGAACGTCTTGATCATAGCGCGCTCCTTGGGCGAAGGTGGATGAGCCCGCATGTGGCGGGCTCTTTCTGGGAGTTATGCTAGCGTGTTGTTCTGGAAAACGTGCGCTCTTCTGGCGCTTGCGATGAAATTGATAAAGTGGAACCAAGGTTTTGCGACGAAGCAGGCAAAGCGGCGTTTGCCTCTGGCCGATTTTGCTTGGAAAACGACGGGTAGCGTAGCTTTTTCTGGTGTTCTGGCTCAGAGCGCGAAGAGCGAATCGGCATAATGCCTGGTCAGCGTAACGTCACTTGAGGAGCGGCTTTTGCGAGACTACGCTACCCGTCGTTTTCCAAGCAAAAAAAGCCCCGGCGCTTGTGGGAGGCGACGGGGCTGCTGGGGAATTGAGAGCGGGGCCGTTAGTTCTTCAGCGAGTTCAAAGGCGCGGGCATGCGGCCGCCGCGGTGGGCGAACACGGTGCCGGCATACGGGTTCACGGGCATGACCGGGGCGTAGCCAAGAAGGCCGCCGAAGTCGAGCTGGTCGCCCACCTGCTTGCCAATGGCCGGGATGAGGCGCACGGCGGTGGTCTTGTTGTTGATCATGCCGATGGCGCACTCGTCGGCGATGATGCCGAAGATGGTCTCCTGGGTGACGTCGCCGGGCACGGCGATCATGTCCAGGCCCACGGAGCACACACACGTCATGGCCTCCAGCTTCTCGATGGAAAGCGCCCCGTCCTCGGCCGCGCGGATCATGCCGGCGTCCTCGGACACGGGGATGAAAGCGCCCGACAGGCCGCCCACGGAAGACGACGCCATGACGCCGCCCTTCTTCACGGCGTCGTTGAGCATGGCCAGCGCCGCCGTGGTGCCCGGGCCGCCGCACTGGCCGACGCCGATGGCCTCGAGAATTTCGGCCACGGAATCGCCCTCAGCGGGGGTGGGGGCCAGCGACAGGTCCAGAATGCCCTGCTGCACGCCGAGTCGACGGCTCGCCTCGCGGGCCATGAGCTCGCCGGCGCGGGTGATCTTGAACGCGGTGGCCTTGATGGCCTCGGCCACGGTGGTGATGTCGGCATCTTTGGGCAGGTCGGCCAGCACGGCGCGCACCACGCCGGGGCCCGACACGCCCACGTTCACTACCTCGTCGGCTTCGCCCGAGCCATGGAAGGCGCCGGCCATGAAGGGGTTGTCCTCTACGGCGTTGCAGAACACCACGAGCTTGCCGGCGCCGATGCACTGCTTATCGGCGGTGAGCTCGGCGGCCTGCTTGATGATGCCGGCCATCTTGAAGGCGGCGTCCATGTTGATGCCGGCGCGGGTGCTTCCCACGTTCACGCTGGCGCACACGCGCTCGGTGGTGGCAAGCGCGGTGGGGATGGAATCCATGAGCTTGTGGTCGGCGCGGGTGGCGCCCTTGTGCACGAGGGCCGAGAAGCCGCCCACGAAATCGACGCCCACCTCGGCGCCGGCGCGGTCCATGGCGCGGGCGATGGGGGAGAGGTCCTCGGCGGTAACGGCGGCGCAGATTTCCGCGATGGGGGTGACCGAGATGCGCTTGTTCACGATGGGAATGCCGAATTCGCGCTCCAGCTGCTCGGCCGTGGGCACCAGCTGCTCGGCGGCGGTGGTCATGCGGTCGTACACCTTGGTGGCCAGCGCATCCACGTCGGCATCCACGCAGCCGCGCAGGTTGATGCCCAACGTGATGGTGCGGATATCCAGGTTCTGCTTCGAGACCATAGCGAGGGTCTCGGCGACCTCGGCGGGGGTAATCTGCATGGGGTTCTCCTCGTTCGCGGTGACAGATGACGCGGCATGCGCGCGCTTTCGGCAATGTTTCGCCTAGTCTACCAAATCGCGCACCCGACCGCCGCCGTACGCGCGCAGACGGCCATCATAGCCCGTGGTTCACCAGCAAAGGGTCGAAGCGCCAGATGACACGTCGCGGCTGAGGCTGTAGCGGCTCACCTGCCCGGGGAACAGCGGGTTGCGCACATCCACGTAGCCCGTGCGTACGCGGTTCAGAAACCAGTCGCTGTGGAACCGCGGAATGTCCGTCCTGCGGCTGGCGCTGATGATCATTGCGGCTCGCCTTCCGCAGCGTCGCCTTCCGCAGCGTCGTCCCCTGCGGCGGCTTCCTCCCGATCCGCGAAGCTCTCCAGCTCGGCGAGGAACTGGTCGGCTTCGGGAGCGTAGCTCAGGTCCTCGGGGCGGGGAAGGGGGCCGGCGACGGCATCGCCCAAAGGACCGCCGAAGCAGTCGTCCCAGTAGGCCCTGCCGAGCAAGCTCGCCGGCGCGTTGGGGTGAAGGCCGAACTGCGCGCATACCCACAGGGGCATAGGCGTGAGGTTCAGCAGCAGCCACAGGGCGACAAGCCCGGCGAGCGTGCCGAGAATCTGCAGGTTCTGGTGGCGCCGCACGGTGGCGGCGAGCGATTCGGGCGTGGCGTTGTCGACCGTGTTTCTCATGGCGGGCCCCTAGCGTCTGAAGATTGAGAAGATGAGGTAGATGGCGACGATCACCAGGCCGATGAAGCCCAGGCC
>CANEDU010000206.1 GCA_947426355.1 uncultured Adlercreutzia sp.
CCAAGGCGCGCGTGGCCGCCTCGCCCTCTCCGTAGATCTTCGTCAAGTGGCTGACCGTCAAGATGTCCATGCCAGATGCCTTTCTTCTCCTGGTTTCCCAATCTACGGAACAAGTATGGGCAAGCCTCCTTGCTCACCCCTAACGCGCCCATTACGATGCTGTAATTAAAAGAAAAGAAGCCGCTTCCGTCAAACCGGAAGCGGCTTCTTCGCCAAGCTTCAAACTTGCTGTTCGAGATAGTCGCCGCAACGGCAAGCCACCCAGCACCACGCAGTTTACCCGCGAACCGTTTTCCGCCAATTAATCGAATTTCCCATTTCTAACGGCTGTTGACCTTTACACCACCAGCTTGGGGAAGGATATCTCGAAGCGGGCGCCGCCGGTTGCGTTGTTCGCGGCGCGCAACGTGCCGCCCTGGGCCGACACGAGGGCCTGGGCCAGAGAGAGCCCGATGCCGAAGCCGGCCGGTTGACGCACGTCTCCGGCCGCGTCCGCGCCAGCGGCAACGGCAACACGGCCGGCTTCCTCGGCAGCGACCTGCATCGTCACGCCCTTGGCCGCTCCCTCATATTCCCGCACCACCCCGTTCGCGCCTCTTCCTCGATAGAAGCGCTCGAAGATGTGGGGCAGATCCTCGGGCGCGATGCCCGAGCCCGTATCGGACACGGTAATGGAGCAAGCCAGGGCGTTCTCGCGCACCGCAACCGTCACTGTGCCGCCGGCCGGCGTGTGCTCCATGCAGTTCTTTGCGATGTTCTCCACGGCCTCGGCGGTCCACGGCGCATCGCCCTGGAATGTGGCGGCCTCGTCCAGCTCGAGCACCAGGCTCACATCCCGCAGGTCCATGGCCGTGGCCAAAGGTGCCACCGCCCGGCGCACCACATCGGCGGCACGCACCTCGCGGCGCTCCACGTGCATGGCGCCGGCATCCACCTTCGCAATTTTCAGCAGCGTGGTCACGAGCCACGACACACGTTCTATCATGGCCTCCAGCTCACGCACGGCGCGCTTGCGCTCGCGGGCGTCATCGGCGCGCTCCACCACCGGCAGCATAAGGGTGACAGCCGTCAGCGGCGTGCGAATCTGATGGGACACATCGGCCAAGGAGTCAGCCAGAGCGTTGCGCTCGGCGGCCAGCTGGTCGCGCGTGCGGGACAGGCGCGCTACCATCTTCCCCAGCTCGTTGGCGAGCACCGCCACATCGCCCTCGCGGCAATTCGAGAAATCCACGGTGCGGCCAGAGTGCAGCACCTCGTCAATCTCCTCGGCAAGACGGCGGATCTGGTAATGGCGATACAGCGAGATGCCCGCAAAGATGGCAACCAGCACAGTACCCGTGCCAGCCACCCAAAGCTTCGCTTCGGCCGGAGCCGCCCAAGCGAGAACAGCCACGATCGCCACCACGAGCACGCACTGGCGCAGCAACGTTGAAAAAGACCCCACCTATGCCCCCGCCCTCATCATGCACGCAGCCAGGCAAGACACCTTGCCGCCCTCGCCGACGATGCCCGAACGTCCGCTTTGGCCCATCTATTTCCCCACCTTGTAGCCGAGTCCGCGCACCGTGACGATGAGCTGCGGATCGGACGGGTCGGTCTCTACCTTCTCGCGCAGGCGCTTCACGTACACGTTCAGGGCGTTGTCGGACACATACTCGCCGGCACTATCCCAAATGGCATCGCGCAGATTCTCGCGCGTCACAAGCCTCCCCTTGTGCTGCAGGAAATAGAGCAGCAGACGATATTCCAGCGCCGAGAGAAACACCTCGCGACCGTCTTTGGTCACCGCCGCCGAGGCCACGTCGAGACGCACATCGCCCGCCGCAAGCACGTTTTCCGTGGGGTTCTTGCGCCGCAGCGCTCCGCGAATGCGCGAAACGAGCTCCCGGGCGCGGAAGGGCTTGGCGATATAGTCCACTGCCCCCATATCGAGTCCGGCCACCGTGGAAAATTCGTCGTCGGAGGCAGTCAGAAAGATGACCGGCATCTCTGGCGCCGCCTCGCGAGCCGCTGCGCACACGGCGAATCCATTGCCCTGGGCAAGCGTCACGTCAAGCAGCGCAATGTCGAACTCATCGACAGCCAGAGCCGCGCAGGCCCCGTCCTGAGTCGCGCAAGAGCGCACCGCAAACCCCTCGCCTTCCAAAAGCTCGGTAAGCGCCCGCACGATGGCGTTGTCGTCCTCGACCAGCAGAACCCGCATAGGACCCCTTTCTCGTTGGGCACCATGATAACGCGCCCTTGCCAAAAGACCCCCTGAGCGGCGGAGAAATCGACACACTCTTACATATTCGTAATCCCTCCCAGTGCGCCACCAATCGAGGAAGAGTTTTGCATACTCCCCAACCAATGCAGGGTCTTGCATGCTCCCCGACTAAAGCGGAGTCTGCAAATCCCCCAACCAAAGCAGAGCCTGCAAGCCCCCCCTACCGAGACAGAGTCCACAAGCTCCCCCAACTCAGGTGGAGCCTTGCGAGCTTTTTGACTGGAGGTGCATGTTCCCCAACCAAGGCAGAGTCTGCAAGCCCCCGACCGAGGCCGGGGCTTGCAAGCCTTCGACCAGAGAAAAGTTTTCGTGCCATTTTTGCAAGAAAAGCGCAGTTGTTAGACATTCTGCCCGAATCGCATCCGCAGAAGACCTCTTCCCCGCGAAACGCGAACAGGAAAAGCCCAGGTCACGAAGTTTTCACCGTGAGGCACTGCCGCAACAGGGAAATCCGACCTGCAAACAAACCCACTTTTTTTGCAAACAGTGCGAAAAACTTTGCTCGCCTCGACGAGAAAGCCTCGCCACCCCAGCGAGAAGAGCCCCTCCCGCCCCAGCGGAAAACCTTGTTCACTCTAGCTCGAGAGCCTTGTCCTCCTGGTGAGGAGGACTCCTTCTCGCCAGGCGAAAACCTTGCCCTCTCTCTTCCGAGAAGAACCCCTCCCGCTCCGACGGAAAAGCTTATTCG
>CANEDU010000207.1 GCA_947426355.1 uncultured Adlercreutzia sp.
CCGGAGTCGATGAAGAGTTCCACAAGACGGAGCGATACCTGCTTCCCGTCAAAACGCCTCCTTTCTACGGCGTGAAGAACGAGCCCTACACGCTCTGCATGACCGGAGGCCTGAACGTAAACCGCGTTCAGGAGGTGTGCGACGAGAACAGCGACCCCATTCCCGGCCTTTACGGCGTGGGCACTATCATCGGCGATGTAATCGGCGACACGTACAACTTCCGCATTTGGGGCCATAACCTCGGATGCAATTGCGTCACTGCCGGTTATCGCCTGGGCAAGCGCTTCCCCTCTATTTCCTAAAAGGTATTTTACCGAGAAAGGGCCCGGCGTCCCTCCCCGCCGGGCCCTTTCTAGCAGCAATGGCAGCCTTCTTTGGCATTTTCGAAGACCATCGATTCCACTATCAGCACACTCCGTACCGCGCGAGAAGACTTTCACGATTGCTGAGCAGAAACTCACGAGTGTAAGGTATGGAAAACTCCACGCAGCCCCGCACATTCGATTCGATAATCTGCTTCTGAATCAGCAAGCGCCGACACGAAGTGAGCGCAGAAGCGCTCACTCCCAGTCGCGCGGCTATCGCAGCTGTCGAGGCCACCTCTGGCTCTTCGGCCATAGCTATCAGATACTCCACCGCGCGCAAGGGCAGTCCCGACACTGCGCTCTCATGAACGGCATCATAAAACTCGCTCATCGCTTTTTCGATGCCAGCATCTGCATCAGCAATCGTAATCTGCTCCGACTCTTCAATATGCTTTTTCCCGGCGCGCCATACGTGGTAACCGACAAGTTGAATCAGATAAGCGTAGCCGACCGTAGCTGCAGCCGCCCGCTCCAGCGCAGCCTCGTCAGCTTTCAAGCCCGATCTCACAACAGTCTCCCCCAATGCCTCGCGCACTTCATCAATGGGGATGGATGCAAGCTCCTCGGGAAGAGCACGACGAAGAAACGTAAGCGCTTCGCCATTAATTAGGTCTAGAACCCCAGCTGTTAAGCCAGCGAACACAAAGGCGACGTCGTATCGCTCTCGAATCAAGTGCTGGACGGCAGCGGCAAGCTCGCGCATCTCATCTCGGTCGGCATCTTGCACCTCGTCGAGTGTAATAAGCAATCCGCGGCGCTGCCTCGTCAGTTCCCTGGCGCGAACTGTGAGGGCTTGGCGCAAATCCAAATCAGCCTCCGGCTCGCGCGTACCGGCATGCAAGTCAGCAACGCCCAAATGCAAATCCAAGGAGAACTCTGGCGAAGCGCCGGAGCCCGCAATCGCACGCGCGATCCGCTGGGAAAAGCCTCTACGGGCCGTTTCGTCGACAACGTCCCATCCTTCAGCTCGCGCCACGTCGCCCAACTCAGTGAGCAGCACTGTCTTACCCGACCCGCGCGGACCGGTAATGCGCATGAGCCGTCCGCGAGCACCTACACCTTCTGCAAGCCCATCGGAGAAATCCTCGAGCACTTTATCGCGGCCCACCAAAACTGGCGGCTCCGCTCCCGCAGTCGGCTTAAAGGGATTCACCAGCTCTATCATAATGATTTACCGCCATCTTCTCGCTTTAGCAACTTTAGCGATTTTAGCAACTTTAGCGATTTTAGCAACTTTAGCGTTTTTAGCGAGGCTCACCGCCATCAAAAGGAATATGGGCTGGATATCGCCCTCACCACTTCGCGTCTGGACGGTAGTGATTCCAAGAGTACGTAATTAGCTCCGACTCGGAAATCCTAGGGGTTTCAAAGAGAAGGTCACATTCTTTATTGTAGGATCCTCGGGTATAGGGCTCTCCAAACCACAAACGGCAATCGAATCTGAGATAAGGGCCGTGATCGTACCGATACAAAAATTCGAGCTGCCAGTTCCCCTCGTTTACCTCATGCACCAATCGCTCCGCATCGTAGAAGACGCGAACGGCCTTGTCCACGCCAATGGGAGTAAACACGTAGGGGAATATATCCTCCGCACCATTCCCGTAGAGCTTGATGGTTACTTCGGATGCATCCGTTAGCAACATATCATCAAGGTGGACCTCGTCGTGGTCGCCCCATACCCAGAACCCATCAGGGAACACAAAGGTTATCTCGTCATCAGAAAGACGAATGGATGTCGCTCTACAATCATGCAGCGAGATGTTCTGCACCCCTGTTTCGCGATGAAGAAACATACTGCCTCCAACTCTTGGGAACCGCCCTGTCCGACAAATCAGCACGCACGAAATATGCTTTAGTGCGCCCTCGCTAATCAACATCCTGCAACAAGCGAGACCGCCATCTTGAGCGAATCGCTCCCCCGCTTTCCCTCATCCACGCGCTTTCGCGCGGTAGAGGCCGTATTCCAGGGAATCGACGAGGGCGTTCCATGAGGCCTCAATCACGTTTTCGGAGACGCCGACCGAGCCCCAGGTGTCGCGGCCGTTGGTGGTGGTGATGGTCACGCGGGTGATGGCGTCGGTGCCCTGGCTCTCGTCTAGCAGACGCACCTTGTAGTCGGTCAGCTCCAGCGCGGCCACCTGCGGATAGGACGGCGCGATGGCCAGGCGCAGCGCCGCGTCCAAGGCACCCACGGGACCAGTGCTCTCGCCCGTGGCCACGAAGCGCTCCTCTCCCACATGAATCTTCACCGTGGCCTCGGACAGCGCGTCTTTCGCCAGAGCTCCGGTGTCCTCGCGGTCGTCCACGATAACGCGGAAGCTCTCCAGCGTGAACGAGGGCTCATACAGACCGAGGTGGCGCATGAGCAGAAGCGCCAACGACCCGTCGGCCACCTCGTAGGTGAAGCCCGCCGCCGCGCGGTCCTTGATGTCGTCGAGCACGTCCTGGGTGCTCACACCGGCCGCCTCTAAGTTGAACCCGAGGGCGGCCGCCTTCGACAGCAGCGATGCCTTGC
>CANEDU010000208.1 GCA_947426355.1 uncultured Adlercreutzia sp.
GGCCGAGGGGGACGGCAGCCGGTTCGCCAAGCCCCTCGCCAACCTGATCATCAACGACGTGACCGCCTACATGAACGCCCATGAGGGCTTCGACCTGGCGGAGAGCCCGCTCACCCCGGAGCGCGCCATGGAGCTGGTGCGGCTGGTGGCCAGCGACGCGGTGTCGTCCAAGCAGGCCAAGGAGGTGTTCGCGGCGGTGCTCGCCGAGGACAAGTCGCCCGAGGCCATCGTGGCCGAGCGCGGCATGGAGCAGGTGAGCGACACCGGCGCCATCGAGGCGGTGGTGGACGAGGTCATCGCCGCCAACCCCGACGAGGTGGCCCGCTACCGCGAGGGCAACGACAAGCTCATCGGGTTCTTCGTGGGCCAGTGCATGAAGGCCATGCGCGGCCAGGGCAACCCCAAGATCATCAACGAGCTTCTGGCGAAGAAGCTCGGCTAGGAGGGCGTCATGGGCATCTTAAAGGACGAGAACGGCAACAGCTACGGCGACTGGACCCATCGCGGCCAGGGGCGCACGCGCGAGAACGCCAACGATATCATCACCGAGGACGACGAGAAGAAATGGTACGACCAGACCTTCTGGATCATCTTCTTCCTCGTGGTTCTGTGGCCTGTGGGACTCGTGCTCATGTGGCGGCGCGCCTGCACGTGGCACGTGGCGGTGAAGGTCGTCGTCACCATCGTGCTATTGTTTATGGCGATGCTGTCCTACCAGATGTCCCAGGCGGTGCTGGCGGCTCAGGGGACGCTCAGCTAGAGAAGGGCTGGGGCTTGCCCGCGAGGAGGGGCGGCGGGGGCCGTGTGGGGGTGACCCCGACCCGCGGGGCGAGGGGCACGCGCGGGGCCATTGTCGGCTTACCCGCTACGCTGTTCGCTTCGCTCAGGCGCTGCGCTCCTTCATGCTTTTATGGGCGGCCTGCGGCCGCGGATTAGGCAGTGTTCAGAGAAAGCCGCCAATGGCCCCGGCGCCCCTCTTTGTTGCATTTCACCAGGTGAAGCCCGTCATCGAAATCGGCGATGGCGGGCTTCCTGCTTTCCGTATGCCGTTTTGCCTTGCCTCGGGGGCGGGCTTCTGGTTTCATACTGGCTTACGAAAACAATCCCCGATACCTGCGAGCAAGGAGCAGTGATGGCGAAGAAGAACATCCCTTACGATCAGAAGTACTACGATCCGGAAATCGAGTGCATGCCGCGTCCCGAGTTGGAGGCTATGCAGCTCGAGCGCTTGCAGGAGATGGTCCAGTACGCCTACGACAACACGGTGTACTACAAGCGCTCCTTCGACGAGGCCGGTGTGAAACCCGAGGACATCAAGACGCTGAAGGATCTGGAGAAGTTCCCCTTCATCGACAAGAAGACCGAGCGCGACACCCAGCATGTGGGCTCGTTCTTCGGCGAGATGTGCTCGGTGCCCGAGGAGGACGTCATCTTCATGGCTACCTCGTCCGGTTCCACCGGCGTGCCCACGGTGAGCCCCTTTACCCAGGAGGACTTCGACCTGTGGCAGGACACCGAGGCGCGTCTGTTCTGGCAGGCCGGCATGCGCCCGACCGACCGCTACGTGCACGGCCTGAACTTCGCCCTGTACGTGGGCGGCCCCGACGTCATCGGCGCCCAGCGTCTGGGCGCGCTGGCCATCTGGGTGGGCGCGGTGCCCTCCGACCGTCTCATCTTCGTGTTGCAGCAGTACCAGCCCACCATCATCTGGACGAGCCCGTCCTACGCGTGGACCTTGGGCGAGAAGATCAAGGAGAAGGGCCTCGATCCGCGCACCGACTTCTCCATCCACACCATCATCGTGGCCGGCGAGCCGGGCGGCTCCATCAAGAGCACCCGTGAGGCCATTGAGGATTTGTGGGACGCGAAGGTGGTCGACTTCTTCGGCCTGTCCGACATCTACGGCGCGTGCGCGGCCATGTGCGAGGCGAAGGACGGCCTGCACATCGTGGAGGATCAGATTCTCGTGGAGACGGTGGACCCGGCCACAGGCGAGGTGCTCGCGCCCGGTGAGGTGGGTGAATTGGTGTACACCACGCTCATGAAGAAGGCCCGCCCCATGATTCGCTTCCGCACGGGCGACATCGGCTACTTCTCCACGGAAAAGTGCTCTTGTGGGCGCACCCTCGGCCGCATCCACATCACCGGCCGCAAGGACGAGATGTTCATCGTCGGCGCCGTGAACGTGTTCCCCTCCGATGTGGAGTACGTCGTGCGCGCCGAGAAGGGCCTTACCGGCGAGTACCTCATTCGCGTGTACGACGAGAACTTCTCCACCCGCTACGAGGTGTCCGTTGAGCGCGCCCAGGGTTCCGACGAGCCCTTCGACGCCGTGGCCGCCCGCGTATCCGCGGCGCTGAAGGCGCATACCGGCGTGAAGCCGGCCCGCGTCATCGTGTACGACGCCGGCAAGCTCGGCACCTCTTCCGAGCACAAGGCCAGCCGCTTCATCGACGAGCGCGCGAGCGCGAAATAGGCGGCGAATCCGCAAAACCTAGCGCCGGGCGGGTTTGTTCCCGTCCGGCTATCGAGTATCATCTCATTGAAGAGATCCCACCGAAGAAGGGAACCTACATGACCTCTTACGACTTCGCCATTGCCGGGCAGCACTACCTGTTCGACGTGCAGTCCTTCGCCCATACCATCCTGGCCGCCGGCGGCGATAGCTATTCCTACGCCCTGCGCGACCGCACCACCCAGGGGGTCATCGACGATGTGGTCTCCGGCGCTGCCGAGATCGGCGTCATCATGCAGACCTCCGAGACGGAAAGCGCCCTGAACGCCGCGCTGGCCGAAGCGGGCCTGGCCTTCCACGAGCTGGCCGTTTCCGCGCCGCTTGTGGCCCTTCCGGCGAGCCACCCCTTCGTGAAC
>CANEDU010000209.1 GCA_947426355.1 uncultured Adlercreutzia sp.
AGGGTGCGCCATCGGCCTCTTCGAAATCTTGGCCATTACCGTTATTGGCATCCTGATCGAAGGCGTGTCCCACCTGACCGCCAACGCTGATGACGCCGCCGGAGTTCTCCGGAATGCTGCCCGTAAACTTGACCTCGAATTCGGGAATCACCGTGCGTCCAGGGACAAACTGATAGGTCCAGCCGCTGCCGCCCCACTCACCAACGCAGGTAAGCTTGAACATACCCACCAAACCGTTGGGATACAACTCGCGCATATTAGCCGTGGTAATCTGCTTGTTGGTGGTCATGTCGTGGATGGTCCAGTTGGTGTACATGGCCGCGTTCGGCGTGACGCCCATATACATGGCACCTTCGGAAGTGACGGAGGTCATCCCCGACTTCTTCTTCCACGTTTCCACATCGTAGGTCGACTCAAGACCGCCGCCGTCGTTAATATAGAAGTAGGGTACGTACAGATAGAGCACCGGTGCCGATTGCGCCGTGCCGCCAAGATAGCCGTTATTGATGTTTTGCGCGAAATCGATCTGGAAGGTAGGCGTATCGGTTTCCTTCACCATGAAGCCGTTGGCAATATCCTCCATCTTCGTCAGCTTAGAGGCATCAACGATAACGTTCGGGTTGAAGAAGCTGGAAAGAACCTTGCTTGAGGAGGAGCCACCGGAATAAGTGCTGAAGAACACCACTGGCGAATCGTCAGCCAAGGCACCGAACAGCGGAGCGCTGCGCGAGTACATGGTCATCATGCCGCCGTAGTCGTTGAACGTCTCCATGGCCTCCAGCGTGATAGGGCCGTCTTCCTTTTCCGCGTCAGATTCCAAAGCGCTCTCGGGCGTCTCTACCGATTCATCGTTAATGGCGAGCTTGCCCTGAGGCATGGTGATGCTGCTTGACTCCTCGGACTTGTTGGTGTCGGAATCGGAAGCATCGTCGGCATCTCCGCTCGGGCTTTCGGAGGGCGTGAGCTCATCGGTCGGCTGGGGCTCTTCCTTCTTGGCGAGCGTGATTTCTTGCGCGCCCAGATCAATGAGCACGGCAACATCTTCATCGGCAAGCGTGTCGTTAATGGAAGCGGCATCGGCAGACTTTTCTTCCTGCGCGGTTTTGGCTCGCGCCTCCGCCGTGAGCGCAAACGAAGCGCTTTCCGGAGCGAAGGCATTGCCCTCGCCAGCGGTGAGCGCCTCCTCGCTGTAGGGCACGGCCACATACAGCACGCGCTCACCAGAGGTCTCACCGGTCACGGCGTCGGCGGAAAGCTCGCCTTCGTCCTCGAGCGAGAAGGTGAGGTCGGCCACGCCCGGGGCCACCTCTGCGGCGACGGCAAGGCCGCGGCCGGCCGTGCCAATGGTGGCGGGTTGGGCAGGATTGAGCGCCGCCAGCTCGTCATCGGACAGGCCCGTGGCGTCGAAGGCAACCATCTCTTTGGCGGAAAGCGCGCCAACACCTTCCGCGTTTTGGGGCTCATCGGTCACACGCAGCGTATAGCCGCGCTCGGTAAGCGTGCCGCGGGAAGCCGTGACGTTAATGAGGAAAACGGCAAATCCCTTGCCGTTTTCAACCTCGGTCGTCGCATAGGGCTCGACAGAGCCAGCGAGGGACACCTGCGGCTCAGCCGCCGACAGGGTCACCTCGGCGGCGGCCTCATCGGCAAGCGGGAACACGATCGAATCGGCTTTGGCCTTACCGGCCTCATCAACGGCGGCCGTGTAAGAGCCGACGAAATAACCCGCCTGCACCTTAACCATGGTCTCGGCCGGAACGTTGCCGGCAAAAGACGCCTGGGCCTTCGGCAGAGCCGTACCCGCCGGCATCTGCCCGCGCGTATCGTTTACGGTAATGCCGTGCTCGTCCTGAACACCCTCATAGCGCAAAAGCACCGAGCCGGACAGACCTTCCGCAGCCTCCTCGGCCGTGTGCTTGAGGTACTGGCCCCTATGCTCGGTGTACACCGTCCAGCCCGCAGGCAAATCGCTGAAGGCGATCTGAGCGCGCATGCCCTGCTCGTCGGCACCGCGGGCGAGCCACTCTTCGCGGGAGAGCGTCTGCTTAATTTCGCCCGAGGCATTCTGATAGAGATAGGGCGCCGTGAAAGTGAGCGCCACCACGTCGGTAGACTCAGTACCGCCGAGGTGACCCCCGTCAAAGGTTGCCGACGTATTGCCAAAAGAGGGAACGAGCGCAACGGCGCTGCCGCCCACCTGATACGCGCCATCGGAAGCACGAAGCGCATTGCCAGTCGCGAGAGAGAAGGAGATGCGATCGGCGAGCGCGGCGCGCAGGTCGTCTTCGGAGGTCGTGGCAGAAGTCAGGGTGCCGTCGACCTTGCGATTCTGAGCGTCATCGGAAAGGGAGGGGAAAACTTCTTCGGCCGAGGAGAGGTCTTTGGGCAGATATGCCTGCATATCTGCCTCGCTGACGGTATCGTCAGCGACTGCATCCTCCGCAGCAGCGGCGTCGTCGGCTTCCGCCCCCTCGCTCTCGTTGGCCGTCTGCTCGACGTTCTCGTCATCAATCTCCTCGACGATCTCGTCGCCCGTGCCCGACGCCATAGGGGTCGCCTCGTCACCGATAATCATAGAACGGGCTTCCTCGATGGAGTAGCTGTTCCACGTCGTGAGCACCAGAAGGACCGACAAGACCACGGAAATGGCCTTGCCCATCGGGCTCAACTGGCGAGGGGCATTGCGACTGACAACGCCAGCCGGGCCCTCCCCCTGCATAACGGGGTCGGCTTGCGGGCCGACAGGGGACGCCGTGGGAACCTCGGCCCCCAGCGGCGACTCGCCGTTTTGGTTGCGATACTCGTTGCGTTCGTTGCTCATTGTTCGCTCGTTCTCTCTCTCGGTTTTACCCGCATCGGTCCTGATTCC
>CANEDU010000210.1 GCA_947426355.1 uncultured Adlercreutzia sp.
CACATTGTGCAGCGTGGCGCGGGCCACCGTGGAGCCGGCCACCACCACAGGCTCAAGCTCGGCCACGGGCGTGAGCGCGCCGGTGCGGCCCACCTGCACGGTGATGTCGCGCAGAAGCGTCGTCTTCTCCTCGGGCGGGAACTTGAACGCGATGGCCCAGCGCGGCGCGCGGGCGGTAAATCCCATCTCGCGCTGGCGGGCGAAGGCGTTCACCTTCACCACCACCCCGTCGATCTCGTAGGGCAGCGTCTCGCGGCGGCGCAGGCACTCCTCGCAAAAGCCGCGCACCTCGGCGGCGGTCTTGCACAGGCGCACATCGGGGTTCACGTGGAAGCCCGCCTCGCGCAGCCACTGCAGAAGCTCCCACTGGCCCTCCACGTCCAGGGCGGCGTCATCGGCGATGGCGTACATGAAGGTGGACAGGTCGCGCATCTTCGTGATGGCCGGGTCCTTCTGGCGCAGCGAGCCGGCGGCGGCGTTGCGCGGGTTCGCGAAGGGCTGACGCCCCTCTTCCTCGGCGGCGGCATTCAGCGTCTCGAAGCTCTTCTTCGGCATGTACACTTCGCCGCGCAGCTCAAGGGATGCGACACCCGGCGCGATGGCGGGCCGGGCCGCATCGCGCAGGCGCAGCGGCACGTCGCGCACGGTGCGCATGTTCACGGTCACGTCCTCGCCCGTGGTGCCGTCGCCGCGGGTGGCCGCGCGCACAAGCGTGCCGTCCTCGTAGGTAAGCGCGATGGAGCTGCCGTCGATCTTCAGCTCGCAGCACAGAGGCGGCAGCGTCCCTCCGCAGGCCTCGGCCACACGCTCCATCCACGCGTCCAGCTCGTCGAGGTCCATGGCGTTATCCAGCGAGTACATGCGCTGCTCGTGCGCCACCGGCGCGAACTGCTCGCCCACGTACCCGCCGACGCGCTGGGTGGGCGAGGCGGCCGTCACGAGCTCCGGGTGCGCCGCCTCGATCTCGCGCAGCTCGCGCATGAGCGAGTCGAAGGCCGCGTCCGATATCGTGGGCGCATCCAGGGCGTAGTACTGGTAGCTGTGGTGCTCGATTTCGCGCCGGAGCGCCTCGGCCCGCGCCGCCGGATCGCTTGTTGCGCTCGCCAGTTCCGCTCCGTCGAACAGATTGCCCTGCTCTGCCATGGTTCCTCGCTTTCCGCATGAAGAGGCCCGGACGAATCCGGGCCTTAATTTCGCCGCGCTAATGGTATCACTGGCACGACGTTTTGAGCGTCAGCTCTCATTGTTCGGCGCGGGGTTTCGCGCGCATTCCGAACGCGCCCCCGCTTGCCCTGTTTAGTGGGTGTGCGCCACGATGGTCGCCTGGGGAAGCGTCACGCCGTAGACGGCCATCTGCACGCCGCGCGCCATGAGGAAGAAGCCCAAGAACAGCGCGAAGGTGCCCGGCCACATGAAGAACGCGAGGCCGCAGAACAGCGACACAATGCCGGCGAACAGCACCCAGCCCCAACCGGGCAGCACCGCGTGGAAACGGAGGGCCGCCACAATTTCGAAGATGCCGTAGGCCACGACGAAGATGCCCATGACCCAGGGAATCACCGCCGAGGTGGCCACCGGGTGCACGATGAACAGCACGCCCAGCACGATATCGCAGATGGCGTAGGCCAAAGCCCAGCCGGAAAGCGCCTCGGTTTTCCGGAATTTGAAGTAGGCGAACGCATCGACGATACCCGCGGCCAAGAACATGCAGCCCGCGACGATGGCGATGCTCACCAAGGTGAGCCCCGGCACCATAAGCAGCACGAATCCGATGATGATAAGGGCAATGCCCGCGGCGAACATGCCCCAGTTGCGTCCTACCTTGATGTCCATGTTAATCACGACTCCTTAACCCTTGGTGCGTTTCAGCGTCGCCATGTGATACGGTGACATCGAACATTCTAGAAGCGGGAACATGAGGGTTTCGACCGGGCGCGCGTCTCGTTTCCGACAGGATTGCGCCGCGTTAGCCCCGTGTTTCATGACCGATGTACTCAAGGATTGGAAGTGCCGTGAACGCCGAGAACACCCCTGGTAGGCCCCGCGCCGAGATGACCGCGCCGATGCATCGGGAGACTGCGCGAGTACGTCCCGGCCGCACCAATGCCGAGCTGGCGGCACTTGTGCCCCACCCCCGCGCCGCTGCGAACAAATACACGCGCGGTCACCTGTCGCTGGTCGTGGGCTCGGCGGCCTATCCGGGGGCGGCCTGCCTCGCGAGCGCCGCCGGCGAGCGGGCCGGCGCGGGCTATACCGAGGTGTTTTGCGCCGGTAAGTCGATGATCACCGTGCGCGGGTGGCGCCCGTCGCTGGTGGTGCGCGACTGGCACACGTGGAAGCCAGAGCGCATTGCCGCGGTACGGGCGGACCGCCCTGCCGCCTGCGTCATCGGCTGCGGCTTCGACGCCGAAGAGCGCGCGCTCACATCGCTGCTCATGGAAACCGTGCGCGCCTACCCGGGGCCCTTGCTCATCGACGGCGGCGCCCTCACGCTGCTTGCCAACGCCACGGGCCTGCGCCTGTGCCGTCGGCGTGCTGAGGCGGGCCTGCCCACCGTGCTCACGCCCCACGGCGGCGAGGCGGCGAGGCTCGCCCGTGGCGCCCAGGTGGACGAGACGCTGGAGCCGCCGGCCCTCGCCTGCGCCCTGGCCGGCGCCTACCGGGCTGTCGTGGCACTCAAGGGTCCAACGACGTTCATCGCCTCTTCCGATGGCGCCGCAGAAGCGATGGACCGCGGCACGGCGGCGCTCGCGAAGGCCGGCACCGGTGACGTGCTCGCCGGCTTCATCGGCTCTCTGCTCGCCCAGGGTATCGCGCCCCGCGACGCCGCCGCGCTCGGCTGCGCCCTGCAC
>CANEDU010000211.1 GCA_947426355.1 uncultured Adlercreutzia sp.
AGCCACGGCCGATTTGGACGACGACAACATCATCGACCCCTTCCATCTGGAAGCCTACGGCGAGACCACGGTGAACTACAATCGCGACGTGGAGATCTTCCCGGTGCTGCGCGCCACCATGGAGCGCATCGCAGGGGAGTGCCCGTACCAGTCGCCCACGGATATGGGCGTGAACATGGCGGGTCTGGCCATCTCCGACGACGAGGTCTGCCGCCAGGCCGGCAACAACGAGATTGTGCGTCGCTACTTCCAGACCGCCGAAGAAATCAAGCGCACGGGCGTGGGCGAGGAGGCTCTGAAGAAGATAGAGCTGCTCATGAACCAGGCGGGCATCAACCAGAATCTGTCGCCGGCCCGCTCGGCGGCCCTGCTCAAGGAAGAGATGACCGGCGGTCCTGCTGGCGCCATGGTGCTGCCGGACGGGCGTGTGGTCACGGGCAAGACGGGCAATCTGCTCGGCGCGGCATCGGCGCTGCTCATGAACGCGCTCAAGGGCGTTTCGGGGGTCGATGACGAGCTCTATGTTATCTCCGACGACGTGCTCGAGCCCATCTGCCACTTGAAGACCGAGCATTTGAAGAGCCACAACCCGCGCTTGCATTCCGACGAGACGCTGCTGGCGCTTTCCGTCAGCTCGGTGCACAACCCGCTGGCAGAGAAGCTCATCGACAACGCCGATAAGCTGCGGGGCTGCGACGCCTACTTCTCGGTTATCATCTCGGCGGCCGATGAGAAGCTCTACAAGACGCTGGGCATCAACGTGTGCTGCGAGCCGAAGTACGAGCAGCATCGCTTCTACCACAAGTAACACGCCATGGAGCACCTCTTCGCCGACGGCACCGCGCTCACGGTGCCCTTCGGGGCCGACTTCTTCAGCGTGGCCGTAGGCGTTATCACCGGGGCCATGTTCGCGTGCGATCGCAAGCTCGATATCGTGGGCACGATTGTGCTGGGCTTGATGACCGCCTATGGCGGCGGCATCATCCGCGACTTGCTTTTGCAGGACGACGGCGTCTACTTCATGGAGTTCCCCGGCGTCATTCTCGTTTGCATTTGCCTGGCGGTGTTCGTGTTCTATTTCCGCGGGCTGTTCCGCCATTCGGGCCAGGTGCTCTTCTTCGCCGATGCGCTGTCGGTGGCGCTGTTCGCTCTGGCTGGTGCCAACAAGGCCTTTCAGTGCGGCGAGGAATTTGTGATGGTGGTCATCTTGGGCGCGCTCACTTCCGTGGGCGGCGGCGCTTTGCGTGACATATCGGTGGGGGAGACCCCCGGCGTGTTCCAGCGCTCGAACTTCTATGCGGTGGCCGGGGCGGCCGGCGCGCTCGTGTTCGCGGCCATGGCCTTCGCGTCGGCTCCGCTTGTGCTGGCGGCTTTGGCCTGCGTGTTCACGGTGGTCTTCCTGCGCTATCTTTCCGTTTACTACGATTGGAAGACGGCCAACGAGGCCGACCTCACGCCGAAGGTGGCCCACGGCGCCCATGCGGCCAAGGATTTCCTTTCGGAGATATTCCGTCGCGCCACGCTGCACCGCAAGAAGGAACCCGCCACGCGCGCGTCGTGGTTCCGACGTCGAAGGGGCTAGGCTATGACTCCGCGCATTCTTCTCATCTACACCGGCGGCACCATCGGCATGACCGAGGATTTGGCCACGGGCGCTTTGGTGCCCTTCAGCTTCGAGCACCTCATGAGAAACGTACCGAAGCTCGCCCGCCTCGGCTACGATGTCGATTTGGTCGAGATGGAGCCCATCGATTCGTCGAACATGAATCCGGCTCATTGGGCGGAAATCGCCTCGATCATCGCCGAGCGCTACGAGGAGTGCGACGGCTTCGTGGTGCTGCACGGCACCGACACCATGGCCTATACCGCCTCGGCACTCTCCTTCATGCTGCCGCACCTTGCGAAGCCGGTGATTCTCACGGGCAGCCAGCTGCCCATCGGCGAGATTCGCGAAGACGGCACGGAAAACCTCATTGCCGCCCTGCAGATTGCCGCCGCGCGCACGGCTGCGGGCGAGCCTCAGGTGCAGGAGGTGGCCATCGCTTTCGGGCGGCGCTTGTGGCGGGGCAACCGTGCCACCAAGGTCAGCTCGACGGATTTCGGTGCCTTCGAGTCGTTCAACTACCCGCCCTTGGCCGAGATGGATCTGCACATCGTCTTTCGCGAGCGCTTGCTCGCGCGCCCGGAGCCGGGCACGCTGCTGCGCCCGGCTCTTGTCATGGACGATGCCGTTTCGGTGGCCTTCCTCTATCCGGGCATGACCGAGGCCGTGCTGCGTTCGCAGTTGGAAATCCCCGGGGCAAAGGCGGTCGTCTTGCGCACGTTCGGCGCGGGCAATGCGCCCACCGAGCCGTGGTTCGTGCGCGCGGTGTCCCAGGTGGTCGAGGCGGGTCGCGTGATTGTGAATGTGACGCAGTGCCCCGCCGGGGGCGTGGAGGACACGCGCTATGCCACCGGCGACGCCCTCGTGCGGGCCGGCGTCGTCTCGGGCGGGGACATGACGTTCGAGGCGGCGCTCACCAAGCTCATGCACCTGTTCGGCCAGGGGCTTTCCGCCTCTGAGGTGGCCGCCCGCATGCTCGTCCCCCTTGCCGGTGAACTTACCGTTAGGGCATAGGCTTCCCTTCCGCTCGCATCGCTATGAGGGTCTTTTTGGCAAGGGAAGGGTGACTGAAGTCGCTCCCTGCAGAGGGGTTGGAGCAGGCTGGGGTTAGGAAAGGTCCATCTTGTCGCGGGGGTGGGCGTGGGCGTATTCCTCGTGAAGATGAGTGCGGTCGAGGTGCGTGTACACCTGCAGCGTGGACATATCGGCATGCCCTAAGATTTCCTG
>CANEDU010000212.1 GCA_947426355.1 uncultured Adlercreutzia sp.
CGACTGAAACAGCCCAGCGGGCTGTTTCACCAAGCGAGGACTGTCTGAGCGAATCGGAATGCCCCGCGGCTGTGCACGGAGGGACGCGCAGCGCTCTCTGCAAGCCGCCGTCGACCTTCACGCAGTACAAGACCCTGCTCACGAAGGACCTCAAGGCGGAGTTCCGCACCAAGGACATGATTGTGTCCATGGGCATCTACGCCTTCCTCGTCATCGTGGTGTTCGGCGTGGCGCTGTCCTTCGCCCGTCCTGGCTCGGAGTTTTTGGAAGTGTCCGGCGGCCTTCTGTGGGCGCTCGTGGTGTTCACGTCGCTTCTGGGCCTGAACCGGTCGTTTGCCAAAGAGACCGAGAACGGCTGCCTTGAGGGCCTGCTGCTCGCGCCGCTCGACCGCGGCGTGATCTTTCTGGCCAAGGCCACCTCGAACTTCGTGTTCCTGGCGCTGGTGGAGGTTATCGCCGTGCCGCTGTACTGGCTGTTCTTCGCGAGCTTCGCCGCGCCGGCCGACACGGGCTGGATGATCGTGGCTCCGTTGCTGCTGGGCAGTATCGGCATTGCCGGTATCGGCACGCTGCTGTCCACCATCACGGCTTCCACCCGCGGCAAAGATGTCATGCTGGCGCTTTTGTTCGTGCCGGTGATCTTCCCGCTGCTGTACGCCTGTGTGTCGGCTACCACCTGCGCGCTCGTGGGCGGCGACGTGTTCGCCGACGGCTTCGCGACATCGCTCGCCCTCGGCGCCGGCTACGACGTGGTGATGATCTTGGCGTCGTGGGTGCTCTACGACTTCGTAGTCAACTAGAAAGGAGACCGCGTGTCTGATAAGAAAGTGAAATTGCCCGAGGTGGGGCAGTGGCCCGATAAGCTCACCGCGCCTGCGCTCATCGTCGGCGCGGTGCTCACCACCATCGGGTTCCTCATGGCGTTCTTCACCGTGGCGCCGGTGGGCGGCGCGGCGGTGAACGGCGCCGAGCTCATCGGGGACGTGATGGTGTCCCAGAAGATGCTGCTCTCGCAGAAGATCTTCTACTTCCACATGCCGGTGGCCATCACCTCGTTCATCGCCCTGGGCTTCGGCTGCTACTATGCCGTGCGCTTCCTCATGACGAAGAACCAGCGCTTCGATACCTGCTCGCGCCTCTGCCTGGAAATCGCGCTCTTGTTCGTGGCGCTCACCATGATCACCGGCGAGATGTGGACGCGCTTCGAGTGGGGCGTGTGGTGGAGCTGGGAGCCGCGCCTGACCACCTACCTCATCCTCATGCTCATCGTGATTGCGTACTTCGTGCTGCGCAGCTCGGTGGACGAGCCCGAGCGCCGCGCCACCTTCGCTGCCGTGGTGGCCATCATCGCCACCATCGATGTGCCCATCTGCTTCATGATCACGCGCCTTATCCCGTCGTCCATCCACCCGGTGGTGCTGCGCGAGGGCGGCATGAGCCCGGAGATGGGCCTGTGCGTGGGCCTGTGCGCCCTGGGCATGATGCTCGTGGGCTTCGCCCTGTACCGCGCCCGCTTCAACCAGGTGCGCCTCACCCAGCGCGTGGAGGCGCTGAAGGAAACCATCGACGACGAGCGCTAAGCGCCGCAAGCCCAAGAGAAAGGCCGAACCATGAATCCCATTCTTGCCGATATCTACTCCACTATCCTGCCCTCCGCTCCCTACATCATCGCGGCTTACGCGCTTCTGTGGGTGGCCCTGCTCGTGTACGTGCTCATGATCTTCCGCGGCACGAAGAAGGCCGAGCGCCAGCTGATGCTGCTGGAGGAGGCCGTGGCCGACCGACAGGCGAAAGGCGAGTAGCATGTTCGCCTCCGGCCGCGCCTCTTTCGCGTGAAAGACGGCCGGAATGCAACAAAGTCCGTCCTATACCGTGGGGCGGGAGACAATATAGCCCGTTTAGGTGATACGCCTAAGCGGGCTTCTTTGTATTATGGTTGCAGAGCATAGCTCGTAATCTTCCTCGGAGCCGCCCTTCCTCCTCCATCCTTCCAGCGGCGACCGAGATTGCAAGCAAGGCGGCCGCCCTCCCCGGATCGGCCGCCTTTTGCTTTGCGCGTAAGGGCTGCGGTTCGACAGGGCGCGAAGCTTCTCAAAATTTTTGAGAAGTTATAAGCAGGGATGGTGTGAAAGAAGCATTGGTCCAGCTGCGTGAAGAAGGTGGACTCCGCCATGTTCCTGAGGAGCGCCTGCGCAGCTATCGCGTCAATTTGCGGCATCTGTGGGGGTGTTCGAAACGAAAAGGGGGGATCCGCGTCGGGGCGGATCCCCCCTTTTTGGGGAGGTGCGGGCAATTGAGGCCCGCACGGCGGTTGCCTAGGCAGTGGCGCGATCGGTTACTGCTCGTCCTTCTCCACGGCCACGTAGACGAAGCCCGGAGTGCCCTCGGCGGGCAGCTCGTTGTAGGCCACCATCTCGGCGATCTCGGCGGCCGAGGCGCTCTTGGGCTCGGTCTCCACCAGGTAGGCGGTGGTGGCGCGGCGCTTCATGGCGGCGACGAAGTCCTTGGTGCCCACGAACACTTCCTGCATCCAGGGGTTCACGCCCAGCTTCTTGGCGCGGTACATGATGTAGGCGAAGGCGGCGATGTTCGCACCCAGGGCCAGAAGCGACACCACGAGGTTCACGTTCGGGTCGTTCACCGAGTCGGCGGCGAAGATGGAGTCGTTGGCGAACATGGGAACCATCTGGCAGAACATGCACCACATGGACAGGGTGAAGGCGCGGTTCTGGATCCAGCCGCCCTTGTTCCACAGAAGCCCGGCGATGGTCGGCGCCAGCAGCAGGGCCACGCCGCAGTACCAGGAATGGGTG
>CANEDU010000213.1 GCA_947426355.1 uncultured Adlercreutzia sp.
ACTCCTCCACCGTGCGCGCCGCCTGGGCCGCTTCCAGATTGGCATCCACCGTGTCGTTCATGTACTGGGCGTAGTTGCCCCAGCCCGTGGAATAGGTGAGCTCGTAAAGCTCCACCGGCGAGTTGGAGCCCCAGCCCCACAGCACCGGGTCGGCGTACTGGCGCGTGTAGATGTCGTCCCAGCTGGCCCCCTTGGGCGTGACGGCGATGCCGAGCGCGGCGCACTGGTCGGCGAAGTCGTAGGCCAGGGCCTGACGGGTGGAATCGCCCGCGGCGTAGTACAAATCGAAGGCGCAGGGCACGCCGTCGCGGGAGCGTGCACCGTCCTCGCCGCGGGCCCATCCGGCCTCGTCCAACAGGCGCTCGGCAGCCGCAACATCGGTTTCCACGCGCATAGCCTCGCTCGACCAGGGCATGCCGTCGCCCACAGAGTAGGCGGCGCGCCCGAACCCGGACAGCACACGCTCAATCATGGCCTCGCGGTCGACACCGCAGTTGAGCGCCCGGCGCACCGCGATGTCGCAGGTCACGTCGTTGCCGCCGACGTATACCATATCGCCTTCCACCACCACATCGGTACCGGCGGGGTTGCACGGCAGCGAGATGCCGCGGGAATCCACCGAGGCGCAGTTCAGCAGGCGGTAGCCCGCGGGCACCGCACCGGCAAGCGCCGCCGAGGTGTAGGCCACATCGGCCACCCCCGAGCTCGCCGCGGCCAGCGACGCGTCCTCTTCCATGAACAGCACCACCACCCGGTCCATGAGCGGCTTCTCGCCGTAGTAGTCGGGGTTGGCTCTCAGAATCACCTGCTGGCCGCGGTCCCACTGCTCCAGCATATAGCGGCCGCTGCCGATGGGGTTCTCGCCGTAATCGGCCCCGTAGGCATGGGCCGGCACGATGCCCACCACGGCCAGCGTGTACAGAAGCGCGTTGTTGGGGCGCTTCATGGCAATCTCGCAGGTAGTGGCATCAAGGGCGCGGGCTTCTTGCACCATGGACAGGTCGGCCTCGGCCCCCTCGCCGCTCGCAATACCGTTGATGGTGAAGGCCACGTCCTCGGCCGTCAGCGACACGCCATCGGTGAACTTCACATCGTCGCGGATGGTGAACGTCCAGGTAAGGCCGTCCTCGGAACAGGAGTAGTCGGTGGCCAGGTCGTTCACGAAGGTCAGGTTGTTATCGGTGGCGATGAGGGTGGACTGGATGAGCGGCTCGTGCACGTGCTCGCCGGCGCCCCAGCCCACGAGCGGATTGAAGCCGGCCGCCGGCTCGGAGGAAGGCGTCATGGTGATGACCACCTGGCTCTCGCCGCTGGGTCCCGCACCCGCGCTCGCAGCCGCATCGGCAGCCGAGCCCGAAGCGCCCGCTCCCCCGTCGCCTCCGCACCCTGCCAGCGCACCGGCGCCCACGACGCCCGCAGCGCATCCGCACACTTTCAGAAACGATCTTCTCGACAACGCCATAGCGACTCCCTCATGGTGTTACATCTCTTCAAGACGTAACAATACCACAGGACGCCGCCTAGTGTTACGAAATTCAGTTTCGTAATCCCGAATGGCCTCTTGCGAAAAACGAAAGGGGACGAGGCAGCCTACTGGCCCATCATGTCCTGGATCTTCTTCAGGTCCTTCATGGACATGCCGCCCATGCCCGGAATGCCCAGACCGCGGCGGCGCTTGCCCTTCTTCCCCTTCTTGCCCTTGCGAGACGCCTGCTGCTCCATGCCGGCCGTGGCCTGCTTCACCATCTTCTTGGTCTCGTTGAACTTCTTCATCATCTGGTTCACAGCCGTCACGCTCACGCCGGCGCCCTTGGCGATGCGGGCGCGGCGGCTGCCGTTCAAAAGCTCGGGCTTGGCGCGCTCTTCCTTGGTCATGGAGTTGATGATCACCTCCATGGCATCGAGCGCCCCTTCGTCCACCTGGCCGGACGCGAGCGCCTTGTCGCCGCCGGGCAGGGCGCTCACGAGCTTCTGCACGCCGCCCATCTTGCGCATCTGGGCGTTCATCATCACGAAGTCGTCCAAGGTGATCTGCCCGCGCATCATGCGCTCGGCCTCGAGCTCCTCTTCCTCCTGTTGCTGCACGCGCACGGCATGCTCAATGAGGGACACCACGTCTCCCATGCCGAGGATGCGCTTGGCCATGCGGTCGGGATGGAACACCTCCAGGGAATCGGGCTTCTCGCCCGAGGAGATGAACTTGATGGGCTTGCCCGTCACCTCGCGCACGGACAGCGCGCCGCCGCCGCGGGCATCGCCGTCCATCTTCGACATGATGACGCCGTCGAAGTCCACCGATTCAGCGAAGGCCTCCACCACATTCACCACGTCCTGGCCGGTCATGGCGTCCACCACCATGAGAATCTGGTCGGGCTTCACGGCCTGTTTGATGGCCTGGGCCTCCTCCATCATGTCGGCGTCCACGTGCAGGCGTCCGGCGGTGTCGATGATGACCACGTCGCGCAGGTTGTCGATGGCGTCCTGGATGCCCTCGCGCGCGATGGCCACCGGGTCGCGCCCGTCGCCGCGGTACACGCGCACGTCGATCTCGTCGCCCAGCGTTTGCAGCTGGTCGGCTGCCGCGGGGCGGTACACGTCACCGGCGATGAGCAGCGGGGCGTGGTTCTCCTGCTTCAAGCGATAAGCCAGCTTGGCCGCCGCCGTGGTCTTGCCGGAGCCCTGCAGGCCCACGAGCATGATGACGTTGGGGATGCGGCTGCCGAGCACGAGCTTGGAGTCGGTACGGCCGAGGAGCCCGGTGAGCTCGTCGAGCACGATCTTGACGACATTCTGGGCCGGGGTGAGCGAGT
>CANEDU010000214.1 GCA_947426355.1 uncultured Adlercreutzia sp.
GAGGCCGCCCGCGGCGTCATCGAGGTGATAGCCCCCTTCCAGAAACGCGCCCGCGCCGAGCGGGGAGGCCCGTGGGTCTTCACCGCCGACGAGTTCTATGTGAACGCCTACGGCGCCGACACGCCGGCCCACATCCCGCCCGCCTCCGACTACGGCGACTACGACATGTTCGAAGACGGCATCGGCATCGTGCGCTCCTACGTGGACGAGTTCGCCGAAGTCTGCGAGAGCGGCTTGGCCGCAGAAGCCGCCGAGGTACTGGCTTCCCGCAGCATCACGGCTCGCTACATTGTCGGCGAGGCCATGCAGCCCTTCCTGGACGCCATGATTGAGGAGAGCCCCCTGGCCGGTCGTCTTGTTCCCCTTACCGTGCGCAACGACTACTTTGGCGGCAACGTGAACGTCACCGGCCTGCTTACCGCCTGCGACATCATCGCCGCCATTCGGAATGTGATAGGGATGGAATCTACCCCCCGCGACGCAGAGAGCTGCGGCCAGTTGTTCCTCATTCCGAGCGTCATCCTGAACGATGACGGCGTGACGCTCGATGACATGACCGTGCAGGATATCGAAAACGCGGTCGGGGTGCCTGTTCACGTGGTATCCTGTAACCCTTGCGATTATCTGCCTGAGATCATCGAGCTTGCCCAAGGCGGGCTCTAGAAGATAGCGAGGAACACACCATGGCACTGCCTATCGTCGCCATCGTCGGCCGCCCGAATGTGGGCAAGTCGACGCTGGTCAATCGCATCGCCCAAACGGGCGAGGCCATCGTCCACGAAATGCGCGGCGTCACCCGCGATCGCAGCTACCACAAGGCCGACTGGAACGGTGTGGAGTTCATGCTCATCGACACCGGCGGCATCGAGATGGGCGGCGACGACGCCTTCCAGGGCTCCATCCGCTCCCAGGCCTTCGAAGGCGCCCGGGAGGCGGATGTCATCATCTTTCTCGTGGATGGCAAGACCGGCATCAACACCGACGACGAGGAGGTGGCCCGCATTTTGCAGAAGGCGGGCAAGCCGGTATTCCTTGCCGTGAACAAGATGGACAATCCCGCCCGCATGGACGAGGTGTGGGAGTTCTACGCGCTGGGCCTGGGCGACCCGTGGCCGGTGAGCGCCCAGCACGGCAACGGCACGGGCGATTTGCTCGACGAGGTGGTGGCCGAGCTGCGCAAGTGCGATTTCGAGCCCGAGGAAGAGGTCGAGGCCATCAACGTGGCCATCATCGGCCGCCCGAACGCGGGGAAAAGCTCGCTTACCAACAAGCTCACCAACAACGACCGCTCCATCGTGTCCGATGTGGCCGGTACTACCCGCGACGCCATCGACACGCTCGTGGAGCACGAGGGCCAGATGTACCGCATCGTGGATACGGCGGGCCTGCGCCGCAAGAGCCAAATCGACGAGGACGTGGAGTACTACGGCTTCGTCCGCGCCATGCGCGCCATCGACCGGGCGGACGTGGCCCTGCTCGTCATCGACGGCACCTTGGGCCTCACCAACGAGGACCAGCGCGTGGCGGGATATGCCGCCGAGCGCGGCTGTGCCATGGTCATCGTGCTGAACAAATGGGACATCGTGGAGGGCCCCGAGGCCAAGGAGAAGATTCGCGAGCGCATCGAGGACCGCATGACGTTTGTGGGCTACGCGCCGGTGGTGGCCATCTCGGCGCTCACCGGCAAGCGCGTCGACCGCATCTGGGGCGCCATTGACGAGGTGTACGAGAACTACAGCCGCACCATTCCCACCAACCAGCTGAACACGTGGCTCGCCGGCATTCGCGAGACGGGGCACACGGTGTCGAAGGGCAAGGCCATCCTGCGCATGAAGTACCTCACCCAAACGGGCACCTGCCCGCCGCACTTCACCTTCTTCGTGAATCGCCCCGATGTCGTGGACGACAACTACGAGCGCTATCTGGAAAACCGCATGCGCGAGGCCTTCCCGCTCACGGGCACGCCCATCCGCTTGAAGTTCAAGAAAAAGGACTAGCCCGTGGACGCTGTCATCACCTATCTGGCCCTGTCGTTCGTCGTCTCGTTCCTTTTGGGCTCCATCCCGTGGGGCGTCATCATCTCGAAGCTGGCCTTCAAGAAGGACCTGCGCGACGAGGGAAGCGGCAACATCGGCACCACGAACGCCATGCGCACCCTGGGCAAGGCCGGGGGAGCGGCGGTGTTCGTGCTCGACTTCGGGAAGGGGATTGCCGCCGGAGCGCTGGCGGCCTACGTGTTCGCGCCGGCCATCGCCGGCACGGCGGTTGATGCGACCGCAGTCGAGGGCCAAGCGCTGCTTTCCGTCTTCGGCCCGGCGGGTGTGAATCCGGTGGCACTTGCCATGGCCCTGGCCTTCGCCGGCTGCGCCCTGGGCCACATCTTCAGCCCGTGGCTCAAGTTCAAGGGCGGCAAGGGCATCGCCGTGGCCGCCGCGTGCCTCGTATTCGTCTACGGGCCCGTGGGCTTCCTCATTGAAATCGCGGTATTCGCCGCCGGCATCGCGCTTTCGCGCTGCGTGTCGGTGGGCTCCATCGCTGCCGCGGCAGTGTGTCCGCTGCTCGGCCTGTACTATTACTGGGGCCAGTGGGTGCCGTGGCTTATCATCCTGGCCACCGCCTGCGTGGTCGTTTGGGCCCATCGCGCCAACATTCAGCGTTTGCGCACCGGCACCGAGAACAAGATCGGCAGCAAGAAGAGGGAAGTCTAGTTGCGGCTCGTCGGGGTGCGGAGCTACGGGGTATTCTGATTCGCTCTGCAGTCCTCGCTCGGTCAGAACACCCCGTATCTCCGCGTTGCCCAA
>CANEDU010000215.1 GCA_947426355.1 uncultured Adlercreutzia sp.
GGAAATGGATGGTCTTCAGGTCTTTGGGCGACATGATGTATTTGTTTTCCACGTCGAGCTCTTCGCCTGTCTCGCGGTCGCGGACGGTATATGCGCGCCGGCATATCTGGTTGCACGCGCCCCGGTTTGCGCTTGAGTTCATTTCGTGGAGGGAGAGGTAGCATTTTCCGCTGACGGCCATGCATAGCGCGCCGTGGCAGAACATCTCGAGGCGTACGGGCTTTCCGGCCGGGCCGCATATGTTTTCTTCGCGTATGGCGCGTGAGATGGCGGCCACCTGGTCGAGGTTCAGCTCGCGGGCGAGGACCATGACGTCGGCCCACTGCGAGTAGAAGCGGACGGCCTCGGTGTTGCTGACGTTGACCTGCGTGGATATGTGGACTTCCTGTCCGATGGAGCGGGCGTAGAGGATGGCGGCCATGTCGGACGCGATTATGGCGGAGATTCCGGCGGCGTGTGCGCGGTCGATGATGCTGCGCATCATGCCGGTGTCGGAGTCGTAGATTACGGTGTTGACGGTGAGGTAGGTCTTCACTCCTCGTGCGGCGCATGCGGCGGCGATCTCTTCCATGTCGTCGGCGGTGAAGTTTGCGCTGGATCGTGAGCGCATGTTCAGGCCGCCGATGCCGAAGTATATCGCGTCGGTGCCTGCGGCGAGGGCTGCGGCGAGGGACTCGCGGCTGCCTACGGGGGCCATGATTTCGAAGTCTGAGCGTTTCATGGTGCAAAGTTAATGAAAATAAGGCTGATTAAGGCTGATTAAAGCCGGTTAAGGCTAATTAAGGCCGGTTAAATAAGGCTGATTAAGGCTGATTAAGGCCGGTTAAATAAGGCTGGTTAAGGCCGGTCAGTCGAGGAAACCATAATATGAACCGTAGAATCATGAAGGATTACAGGGAGGATTTTGAAAGGTGGGCGCGTGATTGCGTGCGTATCACCGACAAGCTGACTGGACGGCCTGTGCCGTTCCGTCTCAATGCGCCGCAGAGGCGTGTGCTGGGCGTTCTCGAGGAGATGCGCCGGGGCGGGGAGCCTATCCGCCTCATCATGCTCAAGGCGAGGCAGTGGGGAGGCTCGACGCTTGTGCAGACGTATATGGCGTGGATGCAGCTTGTGCGCCGCAAGGGCTGGAATTCGCTGATATGCGCCCATGTGAAGGATGCTTCGGCGCAGATACGCGGCATGTATTCGCAGCTTCTGCGCGAGTACCCGGAGGGGATGAAGGCCGGGGAGGCCAGGGACTGGGCATTCGTGCCTTATGAGAAGTCGCAGTCGGTGTGCTGGATTCCGGCGCGTGAGGCTCAGGTGGCCATAGCCACGTCGCTTTCGCCCAACACGGTGAGGGGCAGCAACTTCGCGATGGCGCATCTTTCGGAGGTGGCTTTCTGGGCCGACGGCGACGAGCGTGTGGCTTCGGAGATAGTGAGGACGGTGAGCGGGTCGGTGGCGCGTGAGCCGGACACGCTCGTGGTGATGGAATCGACGGCCAACGGGACTGACAACTATTTCTGCCGCGAGTGGCGGCGTGCGGTGGCGGGGAAGAGCGACAAGCGTGCGGTGTTCGTCCCGTGGCACGAGATAGAGATCTACCGCAAGGAGCTTGCCGAGGGCGAGCGTGCGGCTGCCGAGGCTTCGCTCGACGACTATGAGCGGGGGCTGCTTGCCGACGGCGTGGAGCTGGAGCGCGTGGCGTGGTACCACGAGAAGCGGCGCGAGTACGCGACGCACGAGGCGATGATGGCTGAGTTCCCTTCGACTGCCGAGGAGGCCTTCGCCAACGCCGGCTGCGGGAGCCTGCTCGCGGAGGGGCAGGTGGCCCCGTTGGCGGAGAGTCCCGGCGCGCCTGCGGACGGGGGCGCGTTGGGTGTGCTTCTCGTGTCGGGCGACGGGCAGGGTCAGCTGCTTTCCTTCTTCGCCGAGGTGGACGGCAGGTTCACCCCGCTCGTGGACGAGAGGCTCGACGGGCTTACCCCGGGGCGGGCTGTGGCCGAGGCCGCCGCAAGATGCCGGGGGAAGGGGGCGCGGCTGGTGGTGGCTGAGGCCGTGCGTCCCGACGGGCCGGGGCATGCGCGGCGGTGCGCCCGGCGTGCGGCGATGCTCGGCGTGCCGATGGCCTACGACGAGGACGAGCGTCCTTACGTGGTCTTCGACGCCGTTTCGCTCGCCGACTGCGGCGATGTCTACGCCGGGCTTTCGGAGGACGGCAGGGCTGTGGAGACGGATGCCGAGGCTCGGCAGGAGCTTCTGCGCTGTTCGCGCCTCAGGCCGTGGGCCACTCCGCTTGCCCTGACGCGCCTTGCGGCGGCGCGGTTCATGGCCGAAGGGTCGCCGAGGGTGTCGGTGGAAGATTTTTTGTGAAGACTAAGAGCTTGGCAGGGCCTCGATGCCCTGGAGGATGGCGAGGGCTTCGGCCACCCCGGGCACTTCCCCCACGAGGAAAGAGCGTTTGCCGTTGGCTTCGCGTATCTGGCACCGCTTCGGGTTGAGCTGCAGGTATGTGAGTATGCGCCCGAAGGCCTTCGACTGGTAGTATGCCTTGTTGGCGTCGCCGACGAAGTAGAGGTACATGCGGCCGCCCTTCAGGAGGAGGCGTTCTATTCCGAGGCGGCGCGCCGACATGCGCAGCGGCACGATCCGGATTAGCTCCTCGGTGGTGTGCGGTATTTCGCCGAAACGGTCTCGGAGGTTTTCGCGGAAAGTCTCTATCTGTTCGGGCAGTTCCATGTTGTCGAGCGTCTGGTAGAGCGATATCCGTTCGCTTTCCTGCGGCACGTAGGCCGGCGGCAGG
>CANEDU010000216.1 GCA_947426355.1 uncultured Adlercreutzia sp.
AGGTGGGCCACCATGGTTCGAAAAAGAGCCTCGACGCCTCGGTTGCCGAACGCCTTTCCCCTTCGGTGGCCCTCATCGGTGTGGGCGAGCACAACCGTTACGGCCATCCCTCTCAGGAGGCACTCGAGCTGCTTGCCTCGAAGGGGTGCGCCACGTACTGCAGCGATGAGGCGGGAAACGTAGTCGTGACGTTTTCCGAGGATACGCTCACCGTATCGACGGAGAGGCAAGAGTGCGGGGCCAGATAGGGTACAATGGGCCCATGGCTACCAACGACAACAACGACCTGCTGCCCGCCTATCTAGCCGTGGGCGAGGATGCCTTGAAGCGCGAGGCGGTCATCACGCGCCTTAAGACGCGCTTGGCCAAGCTAGGCGACATGGCCTTCAACTCCGACGAGTTCGACGGCGAGACCGCCGAGGGCGCCAATATCGCCGCGGCCTGCAACACGATGCCCTTTGCGAGTCCCGTGCGCCTCGTGTACGTGCGCAACGTGGACAAGCTCAAGAAGGCCGATGCCGAGGAGCTCATCGCCTACCTGAAAGCTCCGAGCGACGCCACGGTGCTCGCCTGCGAGGGGGAAAAGCTCGCCAAGAACACACGGCTGTACAAGGCGCTTGCCGCAGTGGGTCCCAAGGCCATCATCGATTGCGCGCCGCCCAAGAGCTGGGAGCTTCCCAAGCGCGTTCGCGCCATGGCCACCGGCCACAGCATCGTGCTCACCGAGGGCGCGGCTTCGGCCCTTGTGGAGCTTGCCGGCGAGAACACAGTGCACCTCGACAACGAGCTGAAGAAGATTGCCCTGGCCCATAACGGCTCCGATGCCGTGGGCGAGCGCGAGGTGAGAGCGCTCGTGGCCCGTACCTCCGAAGTGAAGCCGTGGGATTTCACCGCCGCTTTCGCCGAGCGCAATCTCGGCAAGTGCCTGGCCCTCATGGATAAGATGGAGTCGGTCTCGCCCCATGTGCTCATCGCGTTGTGCACCACGCGGCTGCGCGAGCTCATGGCGGCGCAATCCATGGCCCGGCGCGGCAACCCCAAGGGTCTCGCGAAAGCGCTGGGCGTTCCCGACTGGCGCGTGAAGAACCACGGAGCCTGGGCCCGCAACTACCGCCCCGAGGAGCTGCGCCGTGCGCTGGCCTCCTCTCGCGATGCCGAGCAGGCCATGAAAAGCGGGGCAAACGATGAAGAGGTCTTCTACCGCTGGCTCGTGGAAACACTCCGACGCTAAGCGGCTATTTCCAGCTTCAAAAACAAGAACGGGCCGTCATCACGACGGCCCGTTTCGGTTCCATGTAGGAGAGAAGCTTACTCGGCGGCCTCTTCGGCAGCAGCCTCTTCGCCCTCGGCCTCAGCGGCAGCCTCGGCAGCAGCGGCCTCAGCCTCGGCCTTGGCGGCTTCCTCGGCCTCCTTGGCCTTGCGCTCGGCGGCCTTCTTCTCTTCCTTCAGCTGCTTCTCGCGGCGCTTGGCCTTCTCCTCGGAAGCGGCAGCCATGGCGGCCTTGCGAGCGGCCTTGGCCTCGGCCTTCTTGGAGCCGGTCTTCTGGGCCTTCGGGGCAGCCTTCTCGTAGGCGGCGATATCGGCCTCGGTCACCACGGTGTTAGCCAGCTGCATGATGCCGCTCTTGCGGTTGGCGGCCTGGTTCTTGTGGATGACGCCCTTGGAAGCAGCCTTGTCCATGAGGCGGCAGGCAGCCACGGCGAAGGCGTAAGCGGCCTTGCCGTCGCCGGCGGCCACAGCGTCCTTGACGTGACGGGTGGCGGTCTTCAGCTCGGCCTTGACGGCGCGGTTGCGCATGCGGGCCTTCTCGTTGGTGATGATGCGCTTCTTCTGGGACTTGATGTTAGCCATGAAATAGTGCCTTTCTTGTTCAGTCGTTACCTTATCTGCGGTATCCAACGACACGAACGCGCGGCGGCACACCCCGGCCACGGGCAATCGTGCGAAACGGGAGGCGGCGGGATTTCTCCGCGTCCCTGGTTTCGAGTCGGCAAGACTTCGAAGCCGCCAGCAATAGCAATCTTTTCGTTGCAGCCACGTCTGCAGATTTGGCGGGAGAAATGTCCCGCGTCCGTATCGCTGGATACACAATGCGGTAGAATACCAAAGATTCATTGAAGGAACCGGAGAATTTTTGTCCGAGCGGCAAATTCTTCGCAAGAGGCGCACATTGGAAGAGGACCCGCGTGACCCACGAGCTTTCCCATATCCGCAACTTTTCTATCATCGCTCACATCGACCACGGCAAGTCGACGCTTTCCGACCGCATCCTGGAGCTGACGGGCACGGTGGCCAAGCGCGACATGCAGGCCCAGCTGCTCGATTCCATGGATATCGAACGCGAGCGCGGCATTACCATTAAAAGCCAGGCCGTGCGCGTGGCTTACACCGCCGATGACGGCGAGACCTACCAGCTGAACCTCATCGACACCCCGGGGCACGTGGACTTCACCTACGAGGTGAGCCGCAGCCTCGCCGCCTGCGACGGCGCCGTGCTCGTGGTGGACGCCACCCAGGGCGTGGAGGCCCAGACGGTCGCCAATGCCATGCTGGCCATGAACGCCGACCTTGAGATCATCCCGCTCATCAACAAAATCGATCTGCCGGCCGCCGAGCCCGAGCGCGTGAAGGCCGAGATCGAGGACGGCCTGGCCATTCCTGCTGATGACGCGGTACTCGCCTCCGGCAAGACCGGCGAGGGCGTCCACGACCTGCTGGAGGCCGTGGTCTACAACATTCCCGCACCCGTTGGCGACGGTGAGGCGCCCCTGCGC
>CANEDU010000217.1 GCA_947426355.1 uncultured Adlercreutzia sp.
CTCTTCGGCGGTCTTGGCCATCGATACCGAGTTTCTGCGCGAGAAGACCTACTATGCCAACCTGTGCCTCATCCAGTTGGCCACCGATACCGAGGTGGCGGTGGTGGACCCGTTCGCCGTCGAGGATTTGCGGGTGCTGAATCCGCTTCTGACCGATTCGGCCATCCTGAAGCTGTTCCATGCCGGCGGGCAGGACCTGGAGATTCTCTACCGCGAGCTCGGCGTGCTGCCCACGCCCCTGTTCGATACCCAGGTGGCCGCGACGCTTCTGGGCCACACCCAGCAGATCGGCTACGGGCCTTTGGTCCACAGCTTGTGCGGTGTGAACCTGAAGAAGAGCGACTCGTTCACCGACTGGTCGCGCCGGCCCCTTACCACCTCTCAGCTTGAGTATGCGGCCGACGATGTGATCTATCTGCCGAAGATGTACCGCATCATGACGGAGAAGCTGGAGGCGAAGGGACGCCTGCACTGGCTCGACAATGATTTTGCCGCCATGAGCGATGCGGCCCATTACCAAAGCGACCCCGCCGAGCGCTACAAGCGCCTCAAGCGCGTGGGCCAGCTGACGCGCCGCCAGCTTTCAGCGGCCAAGGAGGTGGCCTGCTGGCGCGAGGTGACGGCCCAAGAGCGCGACCTGCCGCGCAAGTGGGTGCTCACCGACGAGCAAATCGTCGAGGCCTGCAGGCGCGAATCACGCACCATCGACGACCTGTTCATGATTCGCGGAGTGCGCGAGAAGCTCAATACCCGCGATGCGCGCCAGGTGGCCGCAGCGCTTGTGAAGGGCCTTGATCGTGCGCCCTCCGAATGGCCCGAGCTGGACAAATCCCCGAAAAGCGAGCGGAACGTGGATGCGGAGCTCGACCTCATGGAGGCCTTGGTGCGTCTGCGCGCGAAGGAGAACGACATCGCCATGCAGACGCTTGCGAGCCGCGGCGAGCTGGCCAGCGTCGCCCGGGGCTACACCGAGGGCATTGACGTTCTGAAGGGCTGGCGCCGCGCCATGGTGGGGGAGGAGCTTTTAGAGCTGCTCGCCGGGCGGCTGTGCCTGTCGCTTTGTCCCGAGGGGCTCGTCGTCTCTCCCATTGAATAGGGTTACGTATCTTTCACGCTTTCGCGGGCGATTGAGCGCCGCTGTTGAACCGACGTCTATAATTAGCTGCCAAAACCGAAGGCATACGCAAGGAGAACCTCTATGATTTCCAACAGTTACCTCATGCTCATCGTGGTGACGCTCATCATCGGCATGGGCGCCCAGTGGTACGTGAACCACAAGCTCAAGACGTATTCCCATGTGGCCAACTCCTCGGGTCTTACCGGGGCCGAGTGCGCGCGCCAGATGCTCTCCTATTACGGGATCTCCGGTGTGCAGGTGTTCCGCGGCGGCCCGGGCCAGGATTTCTTCGACCCGCGCAGCAATTCGGTGACGCTGTCGCCGGAGGCCTATGACGGACGCACCATCACCGCTACGGCCACGGCCTGCCACGAGGTGGGGCATGCCTGCCAGTACGCCCAGGACTACGCGCCCATGAAGATTCGCGGCGCCATCGTGCCGGCGGTGAATTTAGCCTCTAATGCCTGGATCTTCCTGCTCATGGCCGGTATCTTCCTGAACATCGCGGGGCTTACCACGGCTGCCATCATCATGTACGCCGTGGTCGTGCTCTTCCAGATCGTGACGCTGCCCGTTGAGTTCAACGCCTCGCAGCGCGCCATGGCCTACATGGGCCAGATCGGCCTGCCCGCCACCGAGCGCAAGGGCGCCTTCGATGTGCTGCGCGCCTGCGCCTTCACCTACCTGGCGGCGGCGCTCACCTCCATCCTGCAGCTGCTGTGGCTGCTTGGCCAGCGTCAGGAATAGGGCGGAAGCCGTTTTATGACCCACGAGGAGCCGAACGCCTCAACTGAAGAAGAGGCCGCTGCGGCGCTATCGGTGTCGGCGGCCATGGGCCTTGCCAAGAACGCCTTGGAGACGGTGGTTGTGCGCCTGGTGGGCGAGGTGTCCGAGGTGAACGACAAGCCGGGCTACAAGGCGGTGTACTTCACCGTGAAGGACGAGAAGGCATCGCTTCCCTGCATGATGTGGATGAGCCGCTACCAGGCCTCGGGCGTGTCGCTGTGTGTGGGCGCCCTGGTGGAGCTCACGGGGCGGTTCTCGCTGTATGCGGCCAAGGGACGCATGAACTTCGATGTGTTCTCCGTGACCTTGGCCGGCGAGGGCCAGCTGCGGCTGCAGGTGGCCAACCTCGCCCGTGAACTTGAGGCCATGGGGCTTATGGACCCGGCTCGCAAGCGGCCGCTTCCCGTGTATCCAGAGACGATCGGCGTGGTCACGTCCCCGCGCGGAGCCGCCGTTCACGACGTTCTGCGCACGCTGCGCCGGCGTTATCCGCTCGCCCGCATCCTGTTTGCCGGTGTGCCCGTGGAAGGCCCCGGCGCTGCCGATGGACTGGTGGATGGTCTGGCGAAGGTGGTGTTCGCCGGCGCCGAGGTGGTGCTGCTGGTGCGCGGCGGCGGCTCCTTCGAGGACCTCATGCCTTTCAACGATCGGCGTCTGGCGCGTACTATCGCCGCCTGCCCCGTGCCCGTGGTAACGGGGATCGGGCACGAGCCGGACACTTCCATCGCCGACATGGTGGCCGATGTGCGCGCCTCAACTCCCACGGCTGCCGCTGAGGCGGTGGCGCCGGACAGGCGCGAAATAGCGGCTCGCATCCAGGGACTGGGCGCCGCTATGCGCCACAGCGAGGAGCGCCG
>CANEDU010000218.1 GCA_947426355.1 uncultured Adlercreutzia sp.
TGGCTCAGCACACGTTCGAGCTGCTCGTCGGAGAACTCCACGCCCTGCTCCTTGGCGATCTTGGAGTTGATGGCGGTAATCTGATGGGAATGCAGGTGGTACTCAGCGCCCTTCTCCAAGCAAATCACACTGGCGCCCTCTTCCAAAGCGGCGCGGGCAGCGCAAATGCCCGCGAGGCCCATGCCCACGACGACCACGTCGGCCTCCACCGTTTCGACGAGCGTCGACTCGTCCACCGGATCGGGGGCAATCAAGAACGAGGGGGTGTACACGCCATCAGCGTCGAACGACCCCCACTGGGGCGCCCCGCTCTCGGCCAGCGCCTCGCTTTGCGTCTTGGGCGCGCAGCCTGCCATGCCCGCGGCAAGGGCGGCCGCCCCCGTAAAGGCGGCGCCCTTCAGGAAGCTGCGTCGATTCATGTTGGTTTCCATGGTTGTCCCTCCTAGACTTCGATGACCGTTCGCACCGGGGCCCATGACCGCCGGGCGTGGTGCAATCATGGCCGAGCGAGGCCTTGCGAGGAATCAACGATTCATGCGAATTGAAGGGAAAACCCCTCGTCAATCCATGTGAAATTGGAAGGCAGCCGCAATGAGACTAGCCGAGGGCATCCTGATGGATCAAGGCAATCAGCTCCTCGCGCGAGCCGATCTGGGCCTTGCGGTAGACGTTCCGCACATGGGTGCGCACCGTGTTCTCGGACACAACCAGCTCCTTCGCGATATACGGATAGCTGTGCCCGCGGGTGAGCAGCGCCATCACCTCCCGCTCCCGAGGCGTAAGGGCCCACTGCTCAGAAAGGGCCTCGCAGCGCTGAGCGATGACCGCGCCCAAATCGCCCTCCGGGGCAGAACCTCGGGCGCGTTTTGCCGGAGCCCCATCGACGAGCGGAGCGTTCACGATAGCGATAACCACAAGATAAAGCGTGAACAAAATCGCGCCCATGTACGAGGCGATCGGACCGAGGACGTAGGTGGCCATCAGGCCGGCAAGACCGCACGCACCGAATCCCGCAAGCAGAATTCCGGCCCCAAAGCCGGTGGAGACATCCGACTCCCGCACCCCATCGGAGACGGCTATCCAAGCCGCCCCCAAGAAGAGGGCGAAGCCGGCCTCCCTCAACACACCGAAAACCGTGAGAATCATCGCGTCGGTTGGCACATCGAGAAAATAGGGCCGGATCACGAATACGAGCACCATGAGAGGCAGCACGGTATTGAAAAGCACCCTTTGGGCGTCGCCGCCCTTCTGGGCAAAACGGCTCAAGGCGATGAACAGCACCGAGCCAGCGGCCATGCCGGCGATTTTCTCGAAGGCGAGAGAGGCGCCTTGGTTCAAGGCTATGTTCATAAGGTCGGTATCCCACGTGAATCCGAAGACGAGCACCGTGATAAGCGCCCCGACAAGGGGCCGCCACGCCCCTGCGGCAAACGAGGTGAGACGATCGCCCGCGGAAAGCCCCTCGCCTTCAGGCGGAATGACCGCCCCCTCCGAGACTTGAGGAGCGAAAAGCAGCAGGCCGGCCCACGAAAAGACGATCAGGCCGGCCGCCGCAGACGACACCAGGGGCAAGGGCACGAAGAACAGCACGCCGTTGACCGCCGCGGCAGCGGCGAAGGCAACGCCCGTGCACACGAAGCGCTCGGCCATCGTGCGACCCGCAAACCAATCGAGCCACGCGAGCAGCAAGAGAGCCGCCCCCACTCCCCCGGTAACACCGCCGACCGTCGGGGGCAAAGGGAAAAGCCACCCCGCAAGCGAAGCAAGGACGCCGACGCCGCCGGCAATAAGCCGCCAGCGACGGCGCCCCGGAGAGCTCTCGAAGCGCTCGCGCGCATAGAAGAGGGCCGAGCCGGCGCCGAAAATCGAAAGCCCGGCGAAGACACCCCACACAAACGGCTTCCATGCGGGCAGCCCCGCCGCAAGCGCCATAGGGCCCGTCCGATGCACCGCTACCACGAGAAAGGCGAGAAGAGCCCCAAAGCAGCACGACGCAATTCCCAGGTTCTTCCGGCCGGCGTCCCGCCCGGCGCATCCCAACGCCTTCATCGCCCCTCCTTGGATAAGGTCTCTCGTTCCCGTCGCCATTCTATCATCACGAAAGCCCGCCATGCGATGCACCCGGAGGGCCGGCAGGGGGCATGCCCACCGCGGCACCGGCATCGGCGGCCGCCCCAGCCTCACCCCCGCGGCTTCGCTCGGCCCAGAACGCCGAAAGGCCCGCGCGGCATGTACCGCGCGGGCCCAAAGATCGGCAAGAGGGTTAGCGAGCGCTTAGCACTTGCCCAGCTCGCACTTGAGCTCCTCCTCGTCCTTGATGGACAGCGAGGTCTGCAGAATGTCCCCGCCGAAGGGACGCATGGCCTCGGCGAACTTGTCCTCGGTCATGGAGCTGACCACCATGAACACGGCCGCCTCGTCCTTCTGGGTCAGAAGGTTGCGCACCCGGTCTTGGAAGTCCTCGTCCACGCCGCGCTTCACGAAAAATCCCGTGAGCGCGCCCAGACCCGCGCCGATGGCCGCGCCCCAGAAGGGGATGAGGAAGATGAGGCCGAAGAGCATGCCCCAGAACAGGCCCCACACGGTGGAGTTGCCGATGGGCTGACCCGGGGTGACCACGTCGAACTTGTCGTTGTCGCGGCGGGCAACCACGGCTACCGACTGAAGGTTCACGATGAGGTCGTTACCGAGGTTCAGCACCTCCTGGTAGGCCTCCTTGGCCTTCTCCTCGGTGGGATAGCCCAAAAC
>CANEDU010000219.1 GCA_947426355.1 uncultured Adlercreutzia sp.
TTCGCGGCTGCCTTCAATCCGTCCATCTTCGCCCGTTACACCCATACGGTAGACGCGCTGCTCATCATGGGCGCCTTCGTGGCCATGGCCGTGGCCGGCTGGTACATGCTGAAGGGCCGCCATGCCGAGTTCGCCATGAAGACCCTGCGCATCGCCGCGGTGGTGGGCATCGTCACCTCCTGCGCCATGATCGTGTTCGCCCACGCCTCGGCCGTGGTGGTATGGGAGGAGCAGCCCACCAAGCTCGCCATGATGGAGGGCATGTACGACTCCGAGGTGCCGCCGCTGTACGCCGTGGGCATCGTGGACGAGCAGAGCCAGGAGGTCATCGCGCCCTTCGCCATTCCCGGCGGCACGAGCTTCTTGGCGACGGGCAACTTCGACACCGAGTATCCGGGATTGAACGAGCTCGCCCAGACCGAGAAGTACGGCGACATGGTGGTTGAGGACATGCCCGTGGGGCTCGTCTTCCAGAGCTACCACCTCATGGTGGCCATGTACGGGCTCATCATGCTGACGAGCATTCTCGTGCTCATCTTCACCTTCAAGGGCGGCCGCATCGCGAAGATGCGCTGGTTGCAGCGGGCGGCGCTGATTTCACCCGTTTGGCCGTTTATCGCCATCCAGACCGGCTGGATTACCGCCGAGGTGGGCCGCCAGCCCTGGGTGGTGTACCCGAGCGTGACCGGGCCCGACGGCGTGTCGCTGCTCACGGCCGACGGCATCTCCATGTCGGTGTCGGCACCCGAGCTGTGGCTGACGCTGGGTCTGTTCGTGCTGGTGTACGCGGTGCTGCTCATTGGCTGGGCCCGCGTTATCGGCCGCTTCATCAAGGAGGGCCCCGTGGTTGAGGGCGACACGGTGCTCGACCGTCAGCTGGACGATGCTGCCGATGCCGGCGCGGATGCCAAAGCTGTGGTCGCCGTGGCGGCCGACGGCGAGGGCGACGTGGCGGTCGTCGTGGCCGAGGCGGACGATGCGCCTGCCGGGGCCGCGTCCGCGAAGGGAGGTGAGTAGCCATGTTCGAGTTCCTGAGCGTGCTGTGGTTCTTCCTCATCTTCGTGCTCATCGCCGGCTACTTCGTCCTTGACGGCTTCGATCTGGGCGTTGGCGTGCTCTCGCCCTTCATTGCGAAGAGCGACGAGGAGCGCGCGGTGCTGCGCCGGGCCATCGGACCGGTGTGGGACGGCAACGAGGTATGGCTGCTTACGGCCGGAGGCGCCCTGTTCGCCGCCTTCCCGAACGCCTACGCCACGACGTTTTCCGGCTTCTATCTGGCCGTGATGCTCGTGCTGTTCGGTCTTATCGTGCGTGCCGTGTCCTTCGAGTTCCGCGCCGGCGATCCCGGCTGGGGAAAGCTTTGGGACGCGTGCTTCTTCGTGGGGTCGCTCCTTCCCGCGCTTCTGCTCGGCGTGGCCGTGGGCAACATCTTCGCCGGCATTCCCATGGACGCCATCGGCGATTATGCCGGCGTGCCGCTTATCGGCCTCATCACGCCTTTTACGCTGCTTACAGGCTTGCTCGGCCTGGCCATGTTCTTGGCCGCCGGGGCTTGCTGGGCCGCGCTTAAGGCGCCGCTGCCCTCCGAGCTTCAGGCGCGCGCCGCCCGTCTGCGGCTGCCGTTGCAGGTGATTTCGCTCGTGCTGTTCGTCGCCGTGTCGGTGTACGCGCTGGCTCTCATCGGGCCGGAAATGGATCCGAATCTGGGCATTCTGCGCTGGCTGTTCGCCGCCCTTGTGGTGGTGGGCCTGCTTGCCTCGCTTGTGCTGGGCAAGACGGCGGGCGATGATCTGAAGGCGTTTTTGGCTCAGTCCGCTGCCATGATCGCGCTCGTGGCCCTTTTGGCCTGCTCCATGTTCCCGGTGCTCGTGAACGCCACGGTCGATTCCGTGGGCCCGGCTATCACGCTGGCCAACGCGGCCTCTTCCGAGCTGTCGCTGACCTGGATGACCATCATCTTGTGCATCGGATTGCCGCTGGTGCTCGTCTACCACGTCATCATCTACCGCACCTTCCGCGGCCGCGTGAACCCCGCCGACTTGGAAGAATACTAAGCGTCACCGTTTGACGATAAGCGAATGCAGGAAGCCCGCCTCGGTGCGGGCTTCCTCTTTTCTCTCCTCGACCTGACCCGGCTCCCTCCCTTCCCATCTCCCTTCCCATCTCCCTCGCCCCGAGCCTCTTTGCCCTCCATCCCTTCGTCGGACTCCATCCCCTCTTCCCCTCATGTTCTTCTGCTCTCCCTCTTCATGTCTTCCGGAAAAGGTTTCCGCTGTTTTTTGCAGAAAAACCGGGATTGTTTGCACTTTCGAGGTAGAGAAGCTGCCTCGCGAAAACTGCGAGATGTTGCTTTCTGTAAGAAAGACCAGGTCAGAATAGCGCAGAGAGTGAAGGATGCGCATTCCTTATGGCGTCGGTTGCCTCTTTCCGTCTCGCGAATGTCTAACAAATGCGCCTTTTTTGCAAAAACGAGAGAAAATCTTCGCCGGGACGATGCGTGTCGCGGCCTAAAGGGGTTCTGCTCGCAGAGCGGAAGGGGTTTTACTGGCTTTTGGAAAGACTGGCTATCGTCGGATGCTTTTTTCGAAACGTGATAATTCTGCTCATGAATGGATGTTCGGTCGGGTTGTCTGCAGTGCGTCAGGATGTTGGCGAAACCGCGTAAACTAGCTCCTCCAAGCAGAAAAGGGGCTTCGAGAAAAGGCTCTTGAGGAGCTGCGAAAAGAAGGCCCTCATGGGGCCG
>CANEDU010000220.1 GCA_947426355.1 uncultured Adlercreutzia sp.
ATTCGCGCCGTGGTGGAGCACTACGGCATGGAGGATCTGCCCCCGGCCCTGCAGGATTTCATCCGCCTGCGCGTCACCTACCCGGAAGCGTCTCTCAAGGAGCTCGGCGAGCGCGCCAACCCGCCGCTTTCCAAGAGCGCCGTCTACCACCGCGTCCGTCGCATCGAGTCGATGGCCGCCGAGCTGAAGCAGAGCTGAGCCGTCTTTCTCGCTCCCGCTCTCGGCGGCAGAATGAGGGAGGAGGCGTCCCTCGGGCTTCTTGCTCCTTTTGTGCAGGTGAAACGGTTTTCGGGGCCGTCTGCTTGATTGCGTGGGGAAATGGTTAGCTTCGTAGTAAACTTGTCGAAGCTAATTCAGCTGATATACGCCCATCAGGCATCACGAGTATCTTGTGAAAGGAGATACGCATGACAACCAAGGTAGGCATCAACGGATTCGGCCGCATCGGCCGCCTCGTGTTCCGCGCCATGGCCGACGATCCCGCGGTCGAGGTCGTTGCCGTCAACGACCTGGGCGAGAAGGCCACCGCTGCTCACCTGCTGAAGTACGACTCCGTCCACGGCATCCGCAACTTCGATATCGAAGTGGTCGACGACGGCCTGGTGGTGGACGGCAAGCATGTGACCATGCTCTCCGACCGCGACCCGGCGAACCTGCCCTGGGGCGAGCTGGGCGTTGACGTGGTCGTGGAGGCCACGGGCATCTTCAAGACCGGCGAACTGGCCCAGAAACATCTGGATGCCGGTGCCAAGAAGGTGGTCATCACCTGCCCGGCCAAGGGCGAGGACATCACCATCGTCATGGGCGTGAACGACGATCAGTACGACCCTGCGGTGCACAACATCATCTCGAACGCCTCCTGCACCACCAACTGCCTGGCCCCCTTCGCCAAGGTGCTGCTGGAGAACTTCGGCATCAAGCGCGGCTACATGAACACCATCCACTCTTACACCAACGATCAGAAGATCTTGGATCTGCCCCATAAGGACCTGCGCCGCGCCCGCGCCGCCGCTGTGTCCATGATCCCCACCACCACCGGCGCCGCCCGCGCCGTGGCCCTGGTGCTGCCCGAGCTGCAGGGCCGCCTCGACGGCTTCGCCACCCGCGTTCCCACCCCCGACGGATCTATGGTGGACCTCACGGTGGAGCTGGAGAAGTCCGTGACCGCCGAGGAGATCAATGCCGCCATGAAGGCCGCGGCCGAGGGTCCCTTGAAGGGCATTCTGGAGTACACCGAGGACCCCATCGTGTCCATCGACATCGTGGGCAACCCGCACTCCTCCATCTTTGACTCCCAGCTCACCATGTGCCTGGGCGGCGAGGGCAACTTCGTGAAGTGCATCTCCTGGTACGACAACGAGTGGGGCTACTCCAACCGTGTAAAGGATCTCGTGAAGATTCTCCTTCCGTAACCCTGCCTAAGATTTGCCTTTGGAAACCCAGCTCACTTCGGGCTGGGTTTTCCCGTATAAGAGGAAAGGATGAGACATGGCCGATATCAAGACCATCGACGACGCGAGCTTCGCGGGCCAGCGCGTGCTCGTGCGCGTCGATTTCAACGCGCCGGTGGACGGTGCGGGCAACGTGACCGACGACACCCGCATCCGCGCGGCGCTGCCCACCATCAACAAGCTCATTGGTGACGGCGCCAAGGTGATTCTCGCGAGCCATCGCGGCCGTCCGGCGGGGGAGGGCTTCGAGGAGTCCTTTAGCCTCGGCCCCATTGCGCGCCGCCTGCAGGAGCTGCTTGACCGCGATATCGTGCTCACCCGCGAGCTCATAGGGCCTGAGGTGGCCGAGGTCGTGGATGGGATGGAAAACGGCGACGTGCTGCTTCTGGAGAACATCCGCTTCGATAAGCGCGAGAAGAAAAACGACCCCGAGTTCGCCCGCGCCCTGGCCGACTTGGCCGATGCCTACGTGAACGACGCCTTCGGCACGGCCCATCGCGCCCATGCCTCCACGGCGGGCGTGGCGGAGTTTCTGCCCTCGTACGCGGGCTACCTCATGGAGCGAGAAGTTGCCACGCTCACGGGCATGCTCGATGACCCGCGCCGTCCCTTCGTCGCCATTCTCGGCGGCTCGAAGGTCTCCGACAAGATCAAGGTCATCGACGCGCTGCTGGAGAAGGCCGACACCCTCATCATCGGCGGCGGCATGTGCTTCACCTTCCTGGCGGCCCAGGGTAAGTCCGTGGGTACCTCGCTCATGGAGACCGATTGGGTCGAGCGCGCCGGCGACATGATGAAGAAGGCCGAAGAGCGCGGCGTGTCGCTCTTGCTTCCGGTGGATGTGGTCTGCGCCGACGCCTTCGCCAATGACGCGAATCTGGCCACGGTGTCGGTGGACGAGATCCCCGACGATATGATGGGCCTGGACATCGGTCCTGAGACCGCGAAGCTGTACGCCGAGGCCATCGCCCTGGCGAAAAGCGTGTTCTGGAACGGCCCCATGGGCGTCTTCGAGATGCCCTCCTTCGAGGCCGGCACCCGGGCGGTGGCTGAGGCCGTGGCCGCCGCTACCGAGGCCGACACCATCATCGGCGGCGGCGATTCTGTGGCTGCCGTCAACAAGTTCGACCTCGCCGACCAGATGACCTTCATCTCCACGGGCGGCGGCGCCTCCATGGAGCTCGTTCAGGGCGAGGCGCTTCCCGGCGTCGAGGCCCTTCGCTAGAAAGGAACCGCTTTGTCCCGCAAGAACCTCAGTGCCGGCAACTGGAAGATGAACAACACGGTCG
>CANEDU010000221.1 GCA_947426355.1 uncultured Adlercreutzia sp.
CGGCGCAGGTGTTGCCGTCGAAGCCGTACTTGGCGCGGTCGTAGCCGATTCCGCACACCACGTCGCGCACGATGGACTGCACGTCCACGTAGGCCTGGGTGCGAATCTCGCCGGTGACGAACACGGTGCCCGTGGTCACGAGCGTCTCGCAGGCGCAGCGCATCTTCGCGGGGTCGGCCGGCTGCCCGTCGGGGGCCACATAGCCCTCCTCGGAAAGCGCGATCTCCTTGGCCAGGATGGCATCCAAGATGGCGTCGGAAATCTGGTCGCAGATCTTGTCGGGGTGGCCCTCCGTGACGGATTCGGAGGTGAACAGGTAGCTCGAATGGCTCTCGGTCATGAGATTCCTTTCTTATCGCTGTTGGCCGGACCACCTTGGCGGCCGCCCGCGGGCGAGGCGCGTCAGGTTGGTGTCGGGATCGGCGAGCCAACTCTCTACCCCGACTCTGGATAATATGGTGCGCGCGAGCCGCACGGGTCGCAGCGCGATTGCCCATACTATCGGGGATGGCGGCGCGGTGCAAGAACACCGACGGGGAAGGATACAGAAACCATACGGAAGGCGCGCGGTGTCGCCGACGTGCTACACTTATGCGGATATGCAAATGCCGAGGGACGGAGCCTTCATGCCGACCAACGCCGATTACACGCGCGAGTACTTCCAGATCATCGACGAGCTGGATGGCGACATCGAGAGCCGTCGCGCCTCCTTTGACTATATGCAGAACTCCACGGCCATCGTGCATCACCAGGTGGTGGCGTCCTCGTTCGCGCCTCGCCTGTTCAACCGGAAAAGCTATGAGGTGATGAAGCACACCGCCGAGACGTGCCACCGCATCCTCTGCAAGGTCATCGAGCGCTATCGGGCCGATGCGGACTATCGCAAGCTCTTCGATTTCGATGAGCGTCTCGTGGAGCTCATCTTGCTGCCCCGCGACTACGATTCCGTGCTGCCCTTCGCTCGCGTAGACACCTTCCTCAATGAGGACGACTACGCCATCGCCTTCTGCGAGTTCAACGGCGACGGAAGCGCGGGCATGAACGAGAACCGCGAGATCACGAACTCCATCGTGGGCTCCGATACCTTCCGCACCTTCGCCGAGAACCACCGGGTGCAGGGATGCGATTTGTTCATGCCGTGGGTACGCGCCTTCATGGACATCTACGGCACCTACGCCTTCAAGGTGGAGAACCCCCGCGTGGCCATCTGCGACTATTTGGAAAACGGCGTGGTGGACGAGTTCTACATCTTCGCCGAGCGCTTCCGCGAGGCCGGCGTCGAGTGCGTGGTGGCCGACGTGCGCGAGCTTGCCTTCGATGGCGAGGTGCTGCGCACGCCCGACGGGAAGCCGGTGAACGCCATCTGGCGCCGCTCGGTCACCAACGACGTGCTTCAGTTCTGGGACGAGTCCCAAGACCTCATCAACGCCGTGCGCGCCCGCAAGGTGGCGCTCATCGGGGCGTTCTCTGGCCACATCGTCCACGACAAGCAGCTGTTCGAAGTGCTGTTTAAGCCCGAGACCCAGGCCTTCCTCACTGAAGAGGAAATCGTTTTCGTGGAAGAGACGGTGCCCATGACGGCGTTTCTCAACGATGACCAGGTGAACGTCGAGCAGATTCGCGCCAACCGCGAGCAGTGGATCATCAAGCCCACCGACCACTACGGTGCCGACAACGTGTACGCCGGCTGCGAGGTGAGCCAGCAGGAGTGGGAGCGCGTGGTGGACGAGTTCGCCAACGAGCGGGCCGGCTACCCCTTCATCGTGCAGCGCTACATCCGCCCCTTCAAGACCGACACGCTGCCGCCCGATCGCGGCATCGACGATATGCCCGACGGCGCGGTGACAAGCGATCCGGTTCCCTACAACAACCTGAACGGCCTGTACTTGTTCAACGGGCACTTCCAGGGCGTGTTCAGCCGCCTGGGGCCCCATCCCACCATCAGCAAGCCCAACGGCGGCATCACAAGCGCTACCATCTGGGTCGATTGCGACGTTTCCGACGGTTTGGAGCTGTAAGTGAATTCGAACACCCTTCTTGCTGGCCTTGGCGCGGCGCTGCTTGCCGTGACGCTGCTCGTCTGCGGATTCGCCGTGTGCTGCATGCCTGCCACCACCCAGGCGCTCTCGAGCGCGGTGAGCACGGGGGAGGATTCCCCTTACACCCACGAGCAGCTCGTGCCTCTGGCTGTGGCCACGCGCAGCTTCACGGTTGATTATCATCAGAGCATGGAAGAGGCGCGCGAGAGCTTGGCCGCCGATGTGGTGGACGCGGCCCGCGCCGCCTCGGCCGAGGGCGCGCCGAAGCACTCCGATTGGAGCCAGGAGGCCCGCGAGGTGCTCGCCGACACCGACCGCCCCGCCTTCGAGACCATGGAGGCGCTCTCCGAGGTGAGCGATCGCTACGCGCTGGATGCCGATGCGGTCAGTCATCTGGAGGATTGCAACCGGCTGATCAACGGCATCAGCTCCTATTTGGGCATGTTCGGCGTGGCGACCCTCATCGTCGCCATTGTACTGGGCTTTCGCAAGCAGTTCGCCGCTCTGGCCTTCATGCTGCGCATGGGGCCGGCGTTTTTGTTGTTCGTGCTTATGGTGCTGGGGCTGTGGGGCGTTGTCGACTTCAACGGGCTGTTCGCCGCGTTCCAATCCCAGGTATTCGTGGACGGCACCTGGACGTTAAGCTAAGACTCGCTGCACATAAAAATTTA
>CANEDU010000222.1 GCA_947426355.1 uncultured Adlercreutzia sp.
GCGGGAGCCTCTCCCGCCGCGCTGCCCTCGCGAGCGGCGCAAGGAAGTACTTTACAGGGTTTCGAAGTGTCCGTCAAGCGCTTCACAAAACCTCAACAATTTTGCTTTCTCGCTTGACAACCCCGAAGGTTCGCAAGGAACGCTGTCTTTCGTACCTCCGAAAAAGACAGCTTGCATATAATACTGCTCTTCCCCATTCGCGCAAGAGGTATTTTGAAATTTATTAAAACTTTTTGCCCACGTGCACAGCGCTCTCGCCCTTCATTCGAAGAAAGACCAGTATACTTAAGGAAAATCGCTGAATCGAAGGAATAAGACATGGCAGCCGCTCACCGCAATCCGAACACATCTTCCCGTCCCTATTCCTATGGCGCAACGACACATACCCAAGATGGGGGCGTTGAGGCTCCTTCTGCAAATGCGCCTTTAGCTGCTGCTTCTTCGACCAGACTCGAACTTCCCCTTGCGGCGAGCGAAGCGCTACGCATCATCGAGAACGTCGGCGGCGAGGCCTGGTGCGTGGGGGGATTTGTGCGCGACGCCCTCCTAGGAAGGCCCGTCCACGACGTCGACATCGCCACGAGCCTTCCCTGGCAGCGCGTAAGGGACGCCTTCGAAGACGCCGGCTGGGGCACGGCAGAGACCGGAGTCGCCCACGGGACCATTACCGTTGTGCGCAAAGGCGAGCCGCTTGAAATTACTACGTATCGCACTGATGGCTCCTACAGCGATGGGCGCCATCCCGATTCCGTCGCCTTCGCTTCTTCCATTGAAGAGGACCTGAAGCGCCGCGACTTCACTATTAATGCGCTGGCCTATCACCCGAAGCACGGCATCATTGACCCCTTCGACGGTCTTGAGGATATGCGTCGGGGCATCTTGCGCTGCGTGGGCGACCCTCTGACACGGTTTTCCGAAGACGCACTGCGCATTTTGCGGGCCTGCCGCTTCGCCTCGCAGCTTGGTGTTGCGATCGACAAAGCGACCTTCGAAGCCATGGTCGCGTCGAAGAGCCTGCTGCGCAAGGTATCCGGCGAGCGCATCTACCGCGAGCTAGAGCGCTTCGTCTGCGGAGACCACGTCCACGATGCCCTTATGACGTGCGTTGATGTGCTGGCTTTCGTGCTGCCGGAGCTGGTCGCCATGAAGGGCTGCGCCCAAGTGACGAAGTACCATATATATGATGTGCTCGAGCATACCGCCTGGGTCGTCCAGCGCACGCCCCCCGAGCCGCTGCAGCGCTGGAGCGCGCTGTTCCACGACATGGGCAAGCCGGCAGCGGCCTTCTTCGAGGGCGAGGTGGAGCACTTCTACGGCCATGCCGCCGTCAGCGTCGAGCTTGCGGGCGGCATCATGCACCGTCTCCCCTTCCCCGCGTGGCTGCGCCGCGACGTGCCCGTTTTAGTGCGCGCCCACGACGATGTGGTGCCCGCCAACACGCGAGCGGTACGCCGCATGCTCGGACGGCTCGGCGGACGCACCGACCTGTTCGAGGCGCTCTGCGACATCAAGCGGGCCGACGCCCTGGCCCAGGCGCCGTTTTGCGCACCCCGCGCCGATACGGCAGAAGAGCTGCGAGCGCTCATGCGCCAGATTCTGGAGGAAGAGGCGGCGTTCTCGGTTAAGCACCTTGCCGTGAACGGACGCGATGTTATGGCGCTTGGCGTGGAAGCGGGGCCCGAGGTTGGCCGCATCCTGAACGCGGCCCTGGACGCCGTCATCGATGAGCGCGTTCCCAACGAGCGCGAGGCGCTGCTGGCCTTCGTGTCCTCAGAGCTTTTCGACTAACTCGCATGGCGGGCCAAACCGCGCGCCCTCTCTCGCCTAGGCGAGCAGATCGGCTATAAGGCGCACGGCGAACAGGGCGATGACGACGAGCATGAGGGGGCGCAGCACCGCGGCGCCCTTTTTGTCGAAGAGGCTCGAGCCGATCCAGTTGCCCACGATGTTGAAGGCTCCGGCAGCCAGACCGAGCGGAATAAGCACCGCGCCGTTAACGAGGAACACCGCAAGCGCCGCTACGTTAGTCGCCAGATTGATGGCCTTCGTGGTGCCAGCAGCTTCCCGCATGGACTGATGGGCCGCCATCGTCAGCAAGAGCATGAGGATAGTTCCCGTGCCGGGTCCGTAAAACCCGTCGTAGACACCCACGGCCAAGGCGATGAGCCCCGTGAGAGCCAGGGCGCGATGGCGCGGCAGCGGGCGCTCGGCGAACTTGTTCAGATCCCGCACGCGAAAGACCAGCACGGCCACAAAGGGAAGAGAGACGAGCATGAACACCATGAGCGCGAAACTGTCGGCCACGAGCGCCAGATTGGCACCGAGCGCCGAGCCCGCAAGGCCGCACGCGACGCCCGCCGCGACGAACATCGGAACCATATAGCCAAAGAGCGCATAGCGAACCGTGGCGATGGTCGTGCCCATGGTAGAAGACAGCTTGTTCGTGGCAATAGCCGCATGGGGCGGCAGGCCCGCGAAGAAATACGCCGGCAGCGAGATGAGTCCTCCCCCGCCGGCCACGGCGTCCACCAAACCGGCCAGAAGAGCCAGCGGGCACACGATCAGGTATTCCACAAACGCCCCTTCCGCCTCCGAACGCAAAACGAGCCGCCCTGAGGGCGGCCCGGAAAGTTCATGGTAGCTCCGACCGGATTCGAACCGGCGACCTCCGCCTTGAGAGGGCGGCGTCC
>CANEDU010000223.1 GCA_947426355.1 uncultured Adlercreutzia sp.
CTGCGACTCTTAATACCCTGATTCCATTTCAGCAGCACCGATCCCGGTAGGGTGCCTCAATGCATGCGACTTCGCCTCTGCTACCCTGGTCCCATTCGTAGCGGGATTCAAGCGAAGTCGGCCGCGATCAGACCGCCGAGGAACCGCCCCGAGGCGCTATAGCGTCTCCCGTGCCTGAGGCGTCATTCCCAGCGAGATCTTCAAGTTGCCGTTTAGGCAGCGCAGCTCATCAATCATCGCCTTCTCAAGCCCCGACTCGCGCATGCGCAGTTGGTAGGTGAGCTGGAAGAGGCTGCCCATGTTGGTAGTGGTAACCTCCGTGAGCTCCGATTCCGCGGCATACCGATCGAGCACGCGATCGAACACGCCGTCGTATTCCAAATCCTCGGGAATGGTGATGCGCAGCGTCTTGCCCGGCTCGCGGGGCTTGCCGAAGGGCGTAAGAACGAACAACAGATTCACCACGGCCACCACCACGGTGAACACGCAGGCCAGCACAATAAAGCCCATACCCGTGGCAAGGCCAATGGCCATGGCGAGAAACACACTTCCGATGTCTTTGGCCGAGCCGGGGATAGAACGGAAGCGCACCAGGTTGAACACGCCCATGACCGCGATGCCCGCCCCCAGGTTGCCATTCACGAGCGTGATGACCATCTGCACGATAAGCGGCAGCAGCGCCAACGTCACCACGAAGTTCTTCGAATAGCTGTGCCGGAACATGTACACACCGGCGCAGGCAGCTCCCAGCACCACCGAGAACACGCAGCACAGAAGAAAGTCGGCCGTGGAAACCGCCCCTACAAGCGAGTCAGCCGTTCCGAAAACAGATGTGAACGTTGCGTCAAACATGGAATTCCCTTCTCTCAGACAAGTTTTTTCTTCCTATTTGCAGAAATAAGGCGTTTGTTTGCAGTCCGCCTCCCCTCTTTTCGTCCCCGCTTGGAACTTAAAGGGGTTTCACCAGCACGCGACCAGGCCTTTTCTCTTGCTTTCTCCTCAGGTCGGAAGGCCGATGTCTAACAAACCCGTTTTTTGTGCAAAAATCAGCAGCAAACTTTTCCTGAACGCTCGAACAAAGCTGATAGGCATTGCCATACTTGGTGAACGAAACAGGGTAAATGGCGTGAGCAGAAAGCGACGTCACAAGCCACCCCGGATAGGGCCCGGCGCTCTTGATTTCCATGATGGACTCGGCGGGCTCGATGATGGGAAGCCAGCTGGTGCCGAAGTTGGCGTCGCCATTGCAGCCCGGCACCCTGCCCAGGCAGTGGCAATCAAGGTACTCGAGGCGGTCGTCGAAGGTGATGCGCAACTCGGCGTCGAAGAGGACGTCGTCGGCATGGCGGACCGACACGGCAGGCCGAAAACCCCAGGCCTCACGATCGCAGGCGATGCCCATAGAAGGCACCAGCGGCAAATTGCGGTCCATGGCCGCCTCAAGCTCGCGCGCAATCTGGCGCGTTGCCGAAGACAGCGCCGAGCGCGCAGCCACCTCGTCGACCAAGGGCCATCGAGCGCACGCCTGCTCATAGGGCAGTCCGCTCACGAAAGCCAACGCCGCTGGCAGCGTAAGCGCGAGGCGGCGCTTGTACACGATGCCCTTGAACTTCTTCTTAATGCCGAAGAACACCATCGTGGCGCACAGCCCGCCATCGCAAGCCGCAGCGCCAAGCCCGACTCGCACCCGCCGCTCCACCTCCGCGTCCGAAAGCGGCACGCCGTCTCGCTCGCGCACCAAAGGCCCCGCGCCAAAGGCAGCCATAAGCGCTGCGCCATCGGCCTCGCCGTAAGCACGCAGCCGCAGCTTCTCCTTGTACAGCGGCTTTTCCACCGAACGGGCGATCATGGTGCGCTCCGGCGTATCCAGGTACAGACTCGTAACGCGAGTGCGCCCATAGGCATCCACCGCCATCAGGCCCGAAGCAGCCGCCTCCACGGCAGCGCGCTCGGCCTCGCCGATGCGGTACTTCTTCTCTACGCGCTTGAACACGCTGTTGTAGCCAGTCATAACGTTCCTTCTCCTTACGGCCCACGAAGTCCTGATCCCCCGCAGGCCGGCCATTACAATACGGGGACTTCCTGAAAACTGCCTGAACCAGCCGATTCCTTTCAGGTTGCCTTCAGGTGGGCCGCTACAATGCTAGAAACACGCAACGCGCCCGCTGCGTCACAACGCGCCCTGCCATCCCGGCGCCCGTCGCACCCCGCCATCGCGGCGCCTGCAGCGCACCGGCCGCAAGCGCGGCGCTTTGCCGCCCCCAAGGAAAGGACCGCCCATGCACGTTCTGGTCGTGGAAGACGACACTCGCCTCGCCGAGGCGCTTGCCCGCATCCTCGAGGACAACGGCTACACCACCGACACCGTGCACGACGGCGAGGCGGCCATAGAATACGGTCAGACCGGCGCCTACGACGTCATCATCTTGGACGTTATGCTGCCGAAAGCCGACGGCTTCACCGTGGCCCAAAGCCTGCGCCGCGCCCACGTGAGCACGCCCATCCTGCTGCTCACCGCCCGCGACGCCATCGGCGACAAGATCACCGGCTACGACTCCGGCGCCGACGATTACATGACCAAGCCCTTCTCCCCCGCCGAGCTGCTGGCCCACCTGCGCGCCCTCACGCGGCGCCAGGGCGACGTCGTATTCGAGACCCTCGCCGTGGGCGACCTTACGTTAAATCTGG
>CANEDU010000224.1 GCA_947426355.1 uncultured Adlercreutzia sp.
ACGCTCGGTCGCACGCCGTCGGCGGAAATGGCCGCGAGCATCTTGGCCACGGCGCGCACCGAACCGCCGATGCCGTACAGACGCTCGCTGCGGTAGCCGTCCTTGTTCGGCAGCGCCTCGACTTCCCGGCGAAAGGCATCGCCCATGATGCGGCACTCAGCTGGCGTGGGCAGCACGGTGCGCACATAGTTCGCGTAGGCGAGCACGCAGCCGAAGGGTATCGAGGCGCCCGCATGGTCGCCATCGGGGCCCAAGGCCGTGAGCTCCGTGGAGCCACCGCCGATATCCACCAGCGTGCCGGCGGTAAGCGAGTTGCCGATAGAGGCGCCCACAAAGCCGAGGTGGGCCTCGTCGCGGGCGGGCAGCACCGAGAGGGGGTAGTCGATGGCCGCCTCGATGGCCGACGCGGCGGCCTCGGAGTTCGCGCAGTTGCGCAGCACGGCCGTCGCGAAGATGTCGGTGCGTGAGCAGCCGAGATTGTCGGCCAGGCGCAAAAGATCTCCCAGCACCGATTCGGCGCGCTTGATGCCGGCCTCGGTGAATACGCCGTTGTTCACGTACGCTGCCAGCCCCGCCATCTTCTTCTCGTCGATCAGAGTGCGGAAGGGCTTGGCCGCATTCGAGGGTTTGGGCTCGTAGACGACCAAGCGCACGGAGTTCGATCCGAGGTCGATGACGCCAAGCCGTGCCATGGGGTTCCTTTCTTCGGAGGTTTCCTGAGCTTCTGCTTAGGGTAGCGCATCTTTCGCAAAAGAGCCGCCCGATCGCGAAGACCGGGCGGCTCGAAAGAGGGGGGGAGGGGAAACGGGTCTGCCGTTAGTCGGCGATGACCACACGGTAGTGGGCGTTGTCTCCACAGCAGGTCTGCAAGATGATGGACTCGCCGTAATTGGTCACGCGGGACTGGATATCCTCCCAATAGGTATCGTCGGGGACAGTGAAGCCGTCGACGACGTGGTAGGTGCGGGTCTTGCCGTCGGAATCGCACACGGTGATAGGGTCTCCGCTCTTCAGCGTCATGACGCAGGTGAAATCCCCGGGGTTGTGGCCGATGAAGTAGCCCCAGCTGCCATCGACGGTGCTGTCGGAGCCCATCCACAGGCCCGCGCCGGAGGTGGGCGCCGAGGCGGTCTCGTAAGAGGGGATGTAGGTCATGACATCGCCGTTTACGTTGATGGTGTCAGGTGCCATGTCGTCTCCTTCGGGGGAGATGACTTCAAGCGGCTTGGTCACGACAGCGTCGGCGCTCAGCGTGTCAAGGCCTTCGGTGCTGGGCGCATCGGCGGTCTCGTCCGCGGCGGGCTCGGCCTTTTCGTGGGTGGCGCTGTGATGGGCGGCGAGGGTTGCGCGACTAGATACCGCGTCGAGGGCCAGCTCGTCGTGAATTTCGTCGAATTCCGTGGCCATGGCCACCGCCTCTTCCTGATCTTCGTAGACGATGATGGATGCTACCTGCTTGGCGATGGAGGTATCTTGGGCCTTCACGGGCATGGGAAGCGTCCGGGGATCTTGGGCCGGCTCGATGGCGTAGGCGAGCCCTCCAGCCAGGACCAAAGCGGCGGCGCTGGCGACGACCGTGGCGAAAACTTTCGGTGCCTTCATGGTCTTCTTCCTTTCACGAGTCCTCTCGACGCCGGGGGCGGTCGTTGCGGACGGGCTTCTTCTCGGTGCGTGCGAACCCTCTCGTGCGGCCAGGGCCCAAGATGGACTCTGACCGTGCCTATCATAGAGCGACAAGGTAAGAAATAGCTTCTGAACTGGCCTTTGTTTGATGGCTGTATGCTTCGGTTAACGTTTCGGGAAGAAAGAAGCCGCTCTGAAACGTGGCCGTTTCCATCCCGTCGCCATTGTTGACGCGGTGCAAGTAAGCGGCGTGCGAATTACGCAGGAATCATGAGCGGGCGCCTGCGAAGGACGGCGAGAGAAGGGCCATGAGGCTGCTGCGAAGCGGCAGTGTGGCGCTCCTTGGGCCACCGTGGGAGAGCCGATTGTCAAAGTCTGCGGGCTTTTCGCGAAGAGGGGAGGTCGACGGGGAGGTTTTTGCCTATAATGAGCCCACTTGTATTTCGATGGACGCAACCGCTCCCTCGGTCGCATGCGGCTGGGGGAGCCGCCACCAAACGAACACGTGAAACGCACGACCAAACGAACACGAGGTTGATCATCCATGGGAATGAACGAAGACCCCCGAGAGGCCGCCCTCGGCCGTGGCGCTGAGCGCCCCGAGGCGCCGGCCGGCCGCGCTCCTCAAGGCTCGCGCGGCCAGATAACGACCCGCCCCTCGCGGGAAAGCATTCTGCAATCCTATGCCTCCCAGGACGAGATGCGCGCCCGCGACGCGCGTCTGCGCTCCCAGCAGGCGTCCCGCTCCTATGCCGCCAGCGCGGCTCAGCGCGATGCCGACCGCGCCGCTCGCCAGGAGGCGTTGGCGGCCCAGCAGCGCGAGCAGGAGGCCCGTCGCGCCGCCCAGGGTAACCAGGGCGCCGCGCCGGCCCAACGCGCTCCCCAGCGTCGCACCCGCGTGGTGCCGCCATTGTCCTCCCAGGAAAGCTACGATCTGACGCGCTCTTCCATGGAAAGCTACGAGCGCGCTCGCGCCTCCCGCGACGCCCTGTCCGAGTCGCGCCGGGGCCGGGCGCTTAACCGCGAGGTCATCGCCGGGCGCGGCGGCCTCGACTCGCGCCCCG
>CANEDU010000225.1 GCA_947426355.1 uncultured Adlercreutzia sp.
AATGCACCGACCCGGTCACGTCGTCGATGCCCTTCACGTTGTACATGAGGTACTTGATGCGTGCGCCAAACTCCTCAGGCAGCGAATAGCCCGTGGTGTCCGGGATGTTCACCACCGTGGCGCCGGCCGCGATGGCGGCCTCGATGACCTTCGCCAGGAAGGCGTAGTCGGAACGGCCCGCGTCCTCGGCGTAGAACTGCACGTCCTCGACGTACTTTTTGGCGTAGGCGACGGCGTGCACAGCGCGCTCGATGCACTCCTGCTCGCTGATGCGCAGCTTGTCGCGCATATGCGAGGGAGACACGCCGATGCCCGTGTGAATGCGGGGGCGCTTGGCGAACCTCAGGGCATCGGCGGCCGAGTCGATGTCCTTGTCCACGGCGCGGGTCAGCGCGCAGACCACGGCGGAATCGCCGGCCAGCTCGGAAATGCGGCGCACGCTCTCGAAATCGCCCGGACTGGAGATGGGAAAGCCGGCCTCGATGACGTCGACGTTCAGGCGAAGAAGCTGGCGGGCGATGACGAGTTTCTCCTCAGTGTTCATCGAGGCGCCCGGCGACTGCTCGCCATCACGCAAAGTGGTATCGAAGATGTGTATCTTCCGTGTCATGCCGATCCTTCTTTCTCGCAGTACGCGACGTGCTTTAACAGCGAAACCAAACGGAAGAATCATAGCAAAAAGCAACGGCGCCTCTTTATAGAAGCGCCGCTGCAGGCCGTCGAAAGTTCCGATGCTCCGGCATCGGCTGATGCGATGGCGCCCCTAGAGCGTTATCTTCCAAAGATTGCGCAGGTCGATGGCCTCGCGCAGACGCGCGAGCACCGCCTCGCCCACATCCCCTTCCACGTTCATGTACACCAGCGCGCAGCCGTCGCCGGGCTTGGTGCCGATCTGCATGGTAGTGATGTTCGCGCCCGCCTCGCCGAGCACCGTGCCGATGACGCCGATACGGCCCGGAGCGTCCACGTACTCGAAGATGAGCGAGGTGTTCGCCGGGGCGATGTCGATCTTGTAGCCCATGATGGAGATGATGCGCGGAGCGTGCTCGGTGCCGAACAGAGTGGCTGCCACCTCCACCTCATCGGCGATGACGCGCACCGAGGAGGCGTACTCCTCGGCATCGCGAACCGAGGCCGTGGACACGGAGATGCCGTGCTGGGCGGCCACGGACTCGGCGTTGGCCGCCGAGAAGGCGCCGAGGCGGCGATAGGACAGCCCGCCGTCGAGCACCGCGGCCAGAAGAGGCGCCGGGTCGGCGTCGCAGAGGGCGCCGGCCAGCTCCAGCTTGAGGTTCTTCGGCGTGCGGCCGAGGATCTGGTTGGCCAGCGAGCCGAGCATCTTGCAGGCGTGGATGTAGGGGCCGACCACGTCGAAAGCCTCCGGCGGCAGCGGCGAGAGGTTCACGGCCGTGGCCACCATGCCGCCCTCCAAGCCCGCTTCCACGTACTCGGCGATCTGGGTGGAGGCGCGGCGCTGGGCCTCGTGGGTCATGGGCGACAGGTGCGGCGTGAGGATGGCGTTTTCGAACTCGTGCAAAGGCGATGTGGTGCAGGGCTCGCTCTCGAAGGAGTCCACGGCCACCGCGCTCACCTTGCCCGCAGCCACGAAATCGGCCAAAGCCTCCATGTTGAAGATGCCGCCGCGGGCCGCGTTCACGAGCACCACGCCGTCCTTCATAGCGGCGAACTCGTCGGCGCCGAACATGCCGAGCGTGTTCACCGTGCGGGGCAGATGCACCGTGATGAAGTCGGCCTGGGCGAGCACCGGGGCCATATCGTCATAGAGGGTGACGCCCAGATGCAGCGCGCGCTCCGGCGAGCAGTAGGGGTCGTGCCCGATGAGGTTCATGCCGAAGGCGGCGGCGCGCTCGGCCACCAGACCGCCCACGCGGCCCAAACCGAAGATGGCCAGCGTCTTGCCAAAGAGCTCGCTGCCCATGAAGTCGGCGCGGCGCCACTGGCCGGCGTGCATGGAGGCGCTGGCCTCGGGGATATGGCGGGCGGCGGCCAGAAGCAGGGCCATGGTGTGCTCGGCGGCGGAGATGACGTTGGAATTCGGCGCGTTGCACACGACGATGCCGCGCTCGGAGGCGGCCTCCACGTCGATGTTGTCCACGGTCACGCCGGCTCGGCCGATAATCTTGAGGTTCTCGGCGGCATCGAGCAGCGCGGCGTCCACCTCGGTGTTCGGGTGCACGATCAGCCCGTCGTAGGGCGCGATGGCCGCGGCAATCTCCTCGGGCGAGGGATCGATGAGCAAGTCGACCTCGTAGCCGCGCTCGGTGAGCGAATCGATGCCCTCCTGCACCAGATCTTCCGTGACCAGGATCTTCTTAGCCATAAGACGCGCCCTTTCCGTGCGTGAGTCTCCAAAGACAGGCGACCGCCGCGGCGGTCGCCTCAGGTTGTGCCTATGATAGCCCATTGGAGCGCGCTCTGAGCACTCAGGCCCCCGGTGGGCGGAAGGCGGGCATCTCGTCACCGTGCGCGGCGAGGTCCGCCTGGAAGAGCTGGGCCATGATGGTGTTGCGCGTGGTCCAGGTGGCGCCGGTCACGGCGTCCACCGTCTCGGCCACCCGGTCGGCCGGGCTCGCACCGGCGCTCCCCCGCTCTTCGGCGGCCGCCTGCGCCATCGGCGTGGCACCCGTCACCGCATCCGCACCCCCCCCCTCTCGCGAGGCGCCC
>CANEDU010000226.1 GCA_947426355.1 uncultured Adlercreutzia sp.
CCTGCCGCCCACCCGCCCGGACGGGGTCTACCGCGCGAACACCGCCGAGGGGCGCGCCATCGTGGCCGTGAGCGACGAGTACGTGTGCGCCCAGGTGGAAGAGGCCATGCCCGAGTGTCCCACGGTGCGCAAGAAGTTCATCGTTGACGGCAGCCGCGAGGGCTGGGTTGACTTCGACGACCTTATTGCCGGCTTTCCGGATACCTTCGAGCGGCCGCAGGGCGATGCGGGCGTCACGTCCAAGGACATCATGCTCATGTACTTCACGAGCGGCACCACCGGCAACCCCAAGGCCGTGGAGCACAACTTCGCGCACCCGCTCGGTCACATCATCACGGCGAAGTACTGGCAGCAGGTGCAGGAGGACAAGCTGCACATGTCGGTGACCGACTCGGGCTGGGCCAAGTTCGGCTGGGGCAAGATCTACGGCCAGTGGATCGCCGGCGCCACCATCTTCGCCTATGACATGGACAAGTTCGTGCCCACCAAGCTGCTGCAGAAGATCCAGGACTACAAGCTCACCACGTTCTGCGCGCCGCCCACCATGTACCGCTTCATGCTGCAGGAGGACGTGGCCTCCTACGACCTGTCGAGCGTCGAGAACTTCGCCACGGCCGGCGAGCCTTTGAACGCCGAGGTGACCATCCAGTGGGAGCGCCTCACCGGCAAGAAGATTCGCGAGGGCTTCGGTCAGACCGAGGGCCCGGTGCTTCTGGCCACCTTCCCGTGGGTGGAGCCGCGCCCGGGCTCCATGGGCAAGCCCTCGCCGCTTTTGAACGTGAAGCTGCTCGACGAGGACGGCCGCGAGGTGGACGACGGCGAGGAGGGCGCCATCTGCGTCACGGGCCTCACCGAAGCCTACCCGCCGGGCCTGTTCGTGGGCTATTACGGCAACGAGGAGAAGACGGCCGAGGCCGTGGGCGGGGAGTACTACAACCTGCACGACATGGCCTGGCGCGACTCGGACGGCTACTGCTTCTTCGTGGGCCGCAACGACGACGTCATCAAGTGCTCGGGCTACCGCATCGGCCCCTTCGAGGTGGAAAGCGCGCTCGTGGAGCACCCCGCAGTCGTCGAATGCGCCGTGACGGCCGCGCCCGACCCCATCCGCGGCAAGGTGGTGAAGGCCACCGTCGTGCTCGCCCGCGGCTACGAGGGCACCGACGCGCTCACCCGCGAGCTGCAGGAGCACGTGAAGAAGACCACGGCTCCCTACAAGTACCCGCGCATCATCGAGTACACAGACGAGCTGCCAAAAACCATCGGCGGGAAGATCAAGCGAAAGCTCATCCGCCAGACCGACGGTGTTCACGATTAGGTAACGGGAGACACTCGAAAGGGTGTCTCTTTTGTTTGACGAGCACGATTGGCAAAATTTTGCGGTGAGCGGCGTTGCCTCGGACCGCGCATATCGGGTATCATGCTACCGAAGCGAAACCCCAAGGGGCGATGGCGTCGCGCCATAGAAACGCCGCCCTTGCCCCTCGAGGTTTTAGGTCAGCTGGGGAGGGCAGATCTTCTCGCTTCGAAGGAAGGAGGTGCCGAAGGGCACCTTAAGGATCCCCAACTGGAAGGAAGAGGCATGACGGAAGAAGAGAAGAAGGTGGAGCAGCCGGCCGACGAGCCCGCTGCCCAGAAGAAAAAGAAGAAGTGGCCCATCGTGGTGGGCGTTGTCGTCGCTGTGCTCGTCGTGGCCGGCGCCGGTTTCTGGGTATGGCATGAGCAGCCCAGCTTCTGCAACGCTATTTGCCACACGCCGATGGATCCCTATCTGCCCACCTACGAGGCTGAGCCCGGCGAGCCTGCTGTGGACAAGTGGGGCAACAACCTCGAGACTGCCAGCGGCATGATGGCCGCCGTGCATCGCGCTCAGAACGGCGACACCTGCATGAGCTGCCATGTTCCCACCCTGTCTGAGCAGATCGGCGAGGGCATGAGCTGGATCACCGGCAACTACGAGGTCCTGAACACTCAGACCGGCCAGCAGGTCGTGCCCGAGAAGTCCCTCGAGGAGCTCGTGGCTGCCCGCGGCATCGAGCCCGACCAGTTCTGCCTGAACGAGTCTTGCCACAACATGACGCGCGATGATCTGATCCAGGCCACCTCCGACATGGAGCGCAACCCGCACGTGCCTCAGCACGGCGAGGTCGCTTGCGGCGAGTGCCACAAGGCCCATCGTTCCTCGGTGAACTACTGCTCCAGCTGCCACAACGACGCCCCCATCCCCGAGGGTTGGATCAACGCTGCTGACGACAAGGCCCTGGTGAAGGAGCTCGACAGCCTGAACAAGTAATCTCCGAACAGAGATTGCCTTCGAAAGGCCGCCTTCGGGCGGCCTTTTTTGTTCATTACGAAAAAAGTCATCGAAAGGGGTTGCGCTGCTTTCGCTGCAGTCCTATATTGAGCGCGTCCTTTAAATGCGGTACAGAGAGGCCGACAAGGTAACCCCATCAGCGCGGGGCGCGCAACGAGAAGCGAGCGAGCCCAAGACGCATCGACGCAGGAAGCCTAGTCGCCAGACGGGCTTTTTCTTTTGCCCGGACGGCGGCACGAAGCGCGCGGAAACTCGGACGCGAGCTTCGCGGACTCGTCTGTACGCACTGACCCTAGAGAAGGGAGTGTGTATGA
>CANEDU010000227.1 GCA_947426355.1 uncultured Adlercreutzia sp.
ACGAAGCAGACGTTTCTCAATATTCCCAACGTCCAACGCTTCGTCCACCTTGGAAGCTTTTGATCACCACCTTGGCTGCAGGCTTTTCGTTTGGCATATTTCAGAGCATTTCCTTTTCGGGCGGTTTCGGCCCTGGAGCCTGGTACGACTTTGGCGTAATGGGCTTCTTCCTTGCTGCGTTGCTTTTCGCCCTGTGTGCCATGCCCTTGAGAATGAACTTCAACCATCTCATATACCGCGTTTCGTTTGTCCTCATGGCGCTGGGAGCCCTTCTGTGCATCATTCTTCCAAACAACGCCGCTTGGGGCTACGAAGTGTTCTGCGTTGGATACCGCTTCTTTGATGTTCTCATTTGGTGCCTCTGCGCTTACCTCGTGCACCACCGCACAGCGCCATCCACCTGGCTCAGCGGTCTTTGCATGGGCATGCTGCTGTTGGGCAGGTTTATCGGATTTGAAACGTTTGGCTTATGGGATGCTTTGCTCAGCGCTCAGCCCTTATCGGTGCTTCTGGCCCTTGTATTGTTTGGCTTGATGTTCATTGCGCTCTACCTGGTGAGCCAAACCAACCTACGAGAAGCCTGGGGAATGGCCCAGCCCGGCGAAGCTGAGGACGAAGCGAATCTCGTTTCCTATTGCTGTGCCCAAATTGCACAAACCTACGGGCTCTCCGCGCGAGAGCAAGACGTTTTGGTGCAACTAGCGCACGGGAAGAGCAGACTCGAAGTGAGCCAAGCATTGGTGCTTTCCGAAGAGACCATCAAGACGCATATCCGTCATTTGTATCAAAAGCTCGACATTCACTCTCGCAAAGAGCTCGACCAGCTTCTGGTGTCGCACAAACAAGACGCTCGCTCGGGAAGCACCACTTTCGAAACGTAAGACCGTGTCGCTCCCCTACCGCCGCTCGATCGGGACGTAGGGCTTGGTGCCGTGGGCGGTGTTTTTGTAGGCGGGGCGGATGATGCGCTTGCCAGCGCCGATTTCCTCAAAGCGGTGAGCGGCCCAACCGGCCATGCGGGCGCAGGCGAACAGCGGCGTGAACAAGTCTTCGGGAATGCCCATCATGGAATAGATGAATCCCGAGTACATATCCACATTCGCACACAGATCCTTGGTGGAGCCCTTTTCGCGGGCGAACACCTCGGGCGCCAAACGCTCGATGGACTTCAGCAAGTTCAGCTCGGCCTCGTATTCCGTGCCGGCGGCCAGCTGCTCGGCGAAGCGCTTGCCGATGATGGCGCGCGGGTCGGAAAGCGTGTACACCGCGTGCCCCATGCCGTACACGAGCCCCGTGCCGTCATAGGCCTGCTTGTTCACGATCTTCGCCAGATAGGCGGCCACCTCGTCGTCGTCGTCCCACCTCTTCACGTTCTTCTTGATTTCCGCCTGCATGGCGCGCACCTGGTGGTTGGCGCCGCCGTGGCGATGGCCCTTCAGCGAACCAAACGCGGCTGCATAGGTGGAATAGGGGTCGGTGTCTGCGGACGACAGCACATGGGTCGTGAACGACGAGTTGTTTCCGCCGCCGTGCTCGGCATGCAGGCACAACATGATGTCGAGCATGCGCGCCTCCTCGGGCGTGAACTCGCGGTCGGGGCGCAGCATGGAAAGAATGGTCTCGGCCGTGGACTGGCCGGGAATGAAGCGATGCATGATCATGGAGCCGTGATAGAAGGCGGCCTGCTTGGCGTAGTAAGCCAGCACCATGATGCGGGGCAGGCGACTGATAAGCGACAGCGCCGTGTGAATCTCATGCTCGGGAGAGCGATCTTCGGCGTGCTCGTCGGCGGCGTACAGACGCAGGATAGAGCGGGCCATCATGTTCATGAGGTCGGCCGACGTATCCACCATAAGCGTGCTGGCGGTGAAGCCGTCGGGCAATTCGCGCTGAGAATCGATGACTTCCACGAACTTGGCGAGGCGCTCGCTGGTGGGCAGCTCGCCCATGAGCAGCAGATAGGCCACTTCTTCGAAGGCGAAGCGACGCGTCGGGTCCAAATCGCCCAGCAGGTCATAGATATCGTAGCCGCGCAGACGCAAGGAGCCCTCGGCCGGCATCTTCTCGCCGTCGGACATCACATAGCCGTGCACGTTGGAGATATTGGTCATGCCCGCAAGCACGCCCGTGCCGTCGGCATTGCGCAGACCGCGTTTCACATCGTACTGGGTATAGAGCGCCGGATCGATGGAGTTCACCTGATAGAAGTTGTCGTAAAGACGCACGCGCAAAGCCTCATCCTCGCTGATTTCGATGGGCTCGGCATCGTCGACTTCGGCATGGTTATCCACGCGAATGACAGCTTCATCTATTTCCATGGCCATGGGGCATCCCTCCCGAAAATGGTCGTTACGCGGGTATTCGGCTATTTTAACGGCTGCACGGCCCCCTGCGTTCGGGGGTCTTCGCGACCGTCGCCCCGCACGGCGAGCGGCACATTTTCAAAAAAGTTTTAATTCACCGTTGACAGCGCCCGAGGGTCATGGTTAAATAGTCGTTGCTGTTTTGAAGTGCGCCGTTACCTCAGCTGGATAGAGGGACTGACTACGAATCAGTACGTCGGGGGTTCGAATCCCTCACGGCGCACCA
>CANEDU010000228.1 GCA_947426355.1 uncultured Adlercreutzia sp.
GACGGGCGCGTAGCACAGGCGCGCCGCCGTGGCGATGGCGCGCTCGGGGTCGGGCGTATGGTACAGAAGCTCTACCTGCATGGCGTCTCCTCACATCTTGTTTTTGTCTTCTGGAAGTATAATGGCACGAAACCGCCCCCGCATCGCCGTATCGGCGAACCTAGCGAGGAACCACAAACGTCCTTTAGGCCGGAAGGAGCCCCATGAGCGACGAATTCGCGCCCCTGCTCACCTCGACGGACTGGAACGAGGAGTGGAAGGAGCTTCAGAAGCGCCGCCGCCATGCCGATGACGCCGCCTTCTGGGACAAGCGCTCGGCCACCTTCACCACCAAAGATGCGCCGAATCTCTATGTTGAGAAGTTCCTGGACTATGCCGCCATCCGCCCCGGCGAGACCGTCTTCGACATGGGCTGCGGCACGGGCGCTCTGGCGGTGCCGCTCGGCGAGACGGGCCACAAGGTGGTCGCCGCCGACTTCTCCCAGGGCATGCTCGACCAGATGAAGGAGCGCCTTGATGCCCAGGGCATCCGCACCGTGTTTCCCAAGCTCATGAGCTGGGAAGATGACTGGGCCTCCTTCGGCGTGCGCGAAGGCATGACCGACATCGCCCTCGCCTCGCGCTCCATCGCCACGGGCGACTTGCGCGAATCGCTGCTGCGCCTGACCGACGTGGCGCGCCGGCGGGTGTGCATCACCCTGGCCACCGGCTCCTCGCCGCGGGTGGATGAGCGCATCCTCGCCGCGGTGGGGCTGCCCTGCGTGCTCGGACGGGACTACCTGTACGCGTTCAACATCCTGGCCAACGAGGGCCTTAAAGCCGAGGTGCGCTACATCGACAGCACCCGCGAGGACACCTTCGCCAGCCAAGAGGACGCCCACCAGAAGCTGTCCGCCATGATCGACGACTCCTCGGCCGTGATGGCCACCGGCTCCGAGCGCGAGCGCGCCCGCACGCGCCTGGCGGCATGGCTCGATGCGAACCTCGTCCCCAACGACGAGGCGGGAAAGCCCGACCGCAAGGGCGTCCCCCAGGGAGCCTGGCGCCTGCGCGAGCCGCGCACCGTCACCTGGGCCTTCCTCGCTTGGGACATCTAGACGACGATGGGGCGGACGTAAGCTCGCCCCATCGCCTGCCGCCTCGCATAAACGAAAAGGGCCCGGGATGTTCCCGGGCCCTGTAGCATCATGTAGGTTCCTAAAAATTAGAGACGTTCCACGTTGCTCGCCTGCAGCTTGCCGTTCTGACCCTCGGTCACATCGAACGTCACCGCGTCGCCCTCGTTGAGCGTCTTGAAGCCCGACATCTTGATCTCGGAGAAGTGGACGAAGAGATCCTCGCCATCATTCTGGGAGATGAAGCCGTAGCCCTTCTCGGGGTTGAACCACTTGACAGTGCCTTCCGCCATGATACTTTCCTCTTTCCTCCCCCTCGCGTCGCGAGAGGGTCTAGCAATGGGGCGCGAAGCCCAGCTCCCTTTTGGAAGCGCGCTATAACTATACGCTAAGTTCGCGGGTTTTCACGGGGAATTCACGCTTCTCCATCACATGCGGCAAGAAGAGCCTCTATTTCCTCGTCGCTTACGGGCGCGGCGCCCACATCGTGACCGAAGGCGGCGGCTACCGCACGCCCCTGAGCCTCGCGCAGCGCCGCCACATCCCCATGGCCCGCCTCAGCGTAATAGCGCCCGGATAGCATGAGGCTGCGCGCTATGTACTCGGTAAGATGCGGGTCGACACCGGACACCTGCAGAATGGAAGCCAGGGATTCCGGCGCAAGCGAGAGCAGCGCCTCGCCATCCAAGTCGGTGGCCTCGCCCAGGGCCTCGTCGAGCATACGGGCCGCGCCGTCGGGATCCTCCTCGCCGGCCGCCCGTTCCATAGAACGTCGAATAGCCCCCATAAGCTGCGCGATAATGCGCATCAGATAATCCTGCTCGAACATGCTCGCTCCTTAACAGCCCGCCGGCGGCACCAGGCCCAAATGCTCCCAAGCACCCGTGGTGGCCTGACGACCCTTGGGCGTGCGCATCATAAGGCCCTGCTGCATAAGATAGGGCTCGTAAACATCCTCCACGGTATCGGGGTCTTCGGCCAAAGCCGAAGCCAACGTGGTCAACCCCACTGGTCGCCCGGCGAACTGCACGCAGAGCACTTCCAGCAGGCGGTTGTCCACCGCATCGAGCCCCAGATGGTCCACCTCGAAGAAGGTGAGCGCCTCAGCGGCCACGTCTTCGGTGATAGCCCCGTCACCGCGCACCTGGGCCCAGTCGCGCACGCGCTTCAGCAGGCGGTTGGCCAGACGCGGCGTACCGCGCGATCGGCGGGCGATCTCCAAGGCGCCCTCGCCGTCGATGGCCACGTTCAGAATGGAGGCCGACCGGCTCACGATGAGCGAGAGCTCTTCAGGGGTGTAGTACTGCAGGCGGAAGGCCACGCCGAAGCGGTCGCGAAGCGGACCCGTCAGCAGACCCGTGCGCGTGGTGGCGCCGATGAGCGTAAAGCGCGGCAGGTCGAGCCGGATAGAGCGGGCCGCATCGATCATGATGCCGAGCGACTCCTTCACCTTGGTCTGGCCCAGA
>CANEDU010000229.1 GCA_947426355.1 uncultured Adlercreutzia sp.
GAGGACTTCGGCAAGGAGGCCTATCGCCTCTCGGCCATTCGCCAGGCGCCTTTCTACGGCTGCTGGTTCGGCGGGTCGCTGTTGACCACCATTGACGGCCTGCGCATCAACGAGCACTGCCAGGTGCTCGACCCCGAGTTGAACGTCATCGAGGGCCTGTACGCCGCCGGCGACGTGTCCGGCAGCTTCTTCTCGGGCAACTATCCCGAGTACATCGTGGGCGTGGCCTGCGGTCGCAGCTCGGTCGAGGGACGTCACGTAGCGAAGCTTTTGGCGGGCGTCGCTGAATAACGCATCGCTCGTCTCATCTAGCCCTCCCTAAAAACGGAGCCTTCGCGGCTCCGTTTTTGTTTCGACTCACTAGCCCAAGGCCACATCCAAGATCATCATGAGGACGAAGCCTACGGCGACGCCTACGGTGCCGACGTTGGTGTGGCGGCCCTGCTGAGTTTCGGGAATGAGCTCCTCGGTGACCACGTACATCATGGCACCGGCCGCAAAGGCGAGCACGTAGGGCAGAATCGGCGTGGCCAAGCCCGTGATGGCCACCATGAGCAGCGCCCCCAAGGGTTCCACCGCACCGCACAGGACACTCATGGCGAAGGCCTTGGGACGCGAGCAGCCGCTCGCCACCAAAGGCAGCGACACGATGGCGCCCTCGGGGAAGTTCTGGATGGCGATGCCAGCAGACAGGGCCACCACTGAAGCCAACGTGATGTTGGGGTCCCCAGCGAGGAACCCGGCCAGCACCACGCCCACGGCCATGCCTTCGGGCAAATTGTGAATGCCCAGGGCGAACAGCATCATCGTCGGCTTCTTCAGCGTGCTGGGCACGCCTTCGGGCTCGTCCGACCCCACATGCAAATGCGGCGTGAAATGGTCGATGACCAGGAGCAGCAGCATGCCGCCGAGAAACCCGATGGTGGCCGGCACCCAGGCGGGCAGAGGACCGCCCTCGGAGGCCTCGAGCGACGGAATGAGCAGGCTCCACACGCTGGCGGCGATCATCACGCCGGCGGCAAAGCCCGCCAGCGCCTTGGAGAAACGCTCGGATATGCCGTGACGCATGAGGAACACCAGGCCCGCGCCCAGCGTATTACCCGCCAGGGGCACCACAAGCGCAATGGCAAACGCCGCCATCATAGGCTCGCTCATCGCCTGCCTCCCTTCAATCGCAATCTAACTATCAGCTCACCGCTCCACTATGGCAAAAGCGCCGCCTGCCAAAGAGCGCACGGGGAAACTTTATCGCAACGGTAACCAAGGCGAAGGCCGCAACAGGGCGCGGTCCGCGAGAGGAACCAGAAGACTGCGACGGAAAACGCCTTAATAAGAAAGGGCGTGGGGAATGAAGAGGCGCTGGTAGGTGGCAGTGGCGTAGCGGTCGGTCATGCCGGCGATGTAGTCGGTTACCGCGCGCAGGTCGTCGCCTTCTGAAATAGCGCGATAATCTTCCGGCACCTCTTCAATATGGTCGGCGTAGTAGTCGAACAAGTCGCCGATAAGGTGCGTCGCCTTTTCCACCTCGGCCATGACTGGCGCTGAAGTGTACACGTTCGCGAACAAAAACGCGCGCAGCTCCATCATGGCGTCCCACACCTCGGGACTCATGGCGATATCGCCCGTCTCGGCCGAGGTGCGCACCATATCGGTCACCAGCGTCTCGATGCGGGCCGAATGGTTCCCGCCGAGCACTCGATGGGTCGCCTCCGGCAAATCGGCCTCGCGCAGAATGCCTGCGCGAATGGCGTCGTCGATATCGTGGTTCACGTAGGCGATGCGGTCGGCCGTGGCCACAATGCGCCCCTCGCACGTGTCGGCCCGCAAATTCCCCGTATGGTTCAGAATGCCGTCGCGCACTTCCACGGTGAGGTTCAGGCCCGCGCCGCCGTTTTCGATGCGCTCCACCACGCGCACCGACTGCTCGTTGTGGCGGTACAGCGCCGCCGCCTGCTCGCTGCCAGGCGCGATGCCCTTGTGCCGCGCCAAGCACGAGGCCAGCGCCGCCTCCCCCGTGTGCCCAAAGGGCGTATGGCCCAGATCGTGGCCGAGGGAGATGGCTTCGGTGAGGTCCTCGTTCAGCCCCAAGGCCCGCGTAATGGTGCGGGCGATCTGCGACACTTCCAGCGTATGCGTGAGCCGCGTGCGGAAATGATCTCCCTCCGAGGCCAGAAACACCTGGGTTTTGTGGGACAGCCGGCGAAACGACTTCGAGTGCAGAATCTTGTCGCGGTCGCGCTGGTAGTCGGTGCGCAGCAGGTCGAAGTTGCTCGACCGCTCCCGCCCCTCGCTCTCGTCGGCGAAGGCGGCCGACGGGCTCAGGCGGCTGCGCTCGGCCAGCTCCTGGTCCTCGCGGTAGACGATGGCCATGGCGCTCAACTCCTCTCGGTGGGTTCGGGTGAGGTGGAAGGGCTCGGCACGGGCCGCGGGCCCCCTGGGGCCGTCACGGCCACGGCATCGGCGATGGCCCCAGGGGCGAAGGCCCCTCCCTCGGTGACGATGGCCGTCACCAGGGCCGCCGGCGTGACGTCGAAGGCGGGGTTCCACACGTCCACCCCCGCAAGGGGCGTGGGCAGCACC
>CANEDU010000230.1 GCA_947426355.1 uncultured Adlercreutzia sp.
TTTGGCTCAAGGGTGGTTGTGATGGGGGGGGTCGGTAGGGGTGCCTCCACGCGCTGTTCCACTGGGAACGTAAAGGCCCAGTGGACTGTTTCGCCGAGCGAGGACTGTCTGAGCATGGAGGTATACCTCCTGGCCCCCGCCGGGCGGATCAAGCGCCTAGGCGACGGGCTCTTCTTCCAGCTTCTGGCCGTGGGCGCAGTAGTCGTCTTGGGCCAGGATGTCGCCGTCGTGGTAGTAGGCGGCACGAGCGCGGCAGCCGCCGCAGCCGTCCTTGTAGTCGCAGCTGCCGCAGGCGCCGGAATAGGCCTGGGTGCGCAGCTTCTCGAACACGGGGCTCGTCTTCCAGATCTCGTCGAAAGGTTGCTCACGCACGTCGCCGGCCTCTTCGGTCATGTAGGCGCACGGACGCACGATACCCTCGCTGCCCACCACGCAGTAGGTGAGCCCGGCCAGGCAGCCGCGGGTGAAGCGCGTGTCGATGCCGAGCTGCTTGGCCACGCGGGTGAACTGCGGGGCGCAGGTGGGCTTCACGTCGATGGACACCTCGGCCGACTTCTTCATGATGTCGCGCAGAAGCGCCTCGTTCTCCAGCACCTCCAGGCTCGTCTCCTGGATGTACTCGCCGCGGCCCACGGGAATGAGGAAGAAGATGTAGTGGGCCACTGCGCCGATCTCCTCAGCGAAGTCGGTAATGCCACATACTTCGTCACGATTCCAATCCACCACGGTGGTATGCAGCTGGAAGGGCAGGCCCGCGCGCTTGCAGGCCTCGATGCCGGCCATGGTGAGCGCGTGAGCGTTCGCCAGGCCGCGGAACTTGTCGTGCTTGGCGGCATCCAGGCTGTCCACGGAAATGCCCATGGCGCAGGCGCCAGCCTCCTTCAGGCGGCCGGCCACCTCGTCGGTGATGAGCGTGCCGTTGCTGCCGAACACCGGGCGCAGGCCGCGGGAGGCGGCATGGGCCACCAGCTCGTAGATGTCAGGGCGCATGAGTGGCTCGCCGCCGGAGAAGATCATGATCTTGAAGCCCGCACGCACGATTTCGTCAATCATCTTCTTCGCCTCGTCGGTGGAAAGCTCGCGCTCCGTGGCGTTTTCGGCGTCCTGGTAGCAGTGGACGCACTTCAGGTTGCACTGGTTCGTGGTCATCCACGATACGATCATAGGGGCTCCTCTCCCTGTTCTCTCGGATGCGCTCACACTCGGATTGTTGAGCGTGGGCCCGCATCGTGGAAACAAGGTTACCGAGAGAGCCGTTAGGGGGAATCGCCCGAATGGGCTAGGTTTCGAGAAGAAGAAGTTAGCCTCAGTTTATTCGAAGAGCTCGCGGGCGAAGCGCTGGGTGGCGTCGGCGAGGAGCTTCTCGCGCGAGGCGCCGGCGCCGACGCGGGCCCACGGGGCGTCGCGGGTGATGGCGGCCAAATCGTCGGCAGCATAGAGGAAGACGCCGTCGATGGAGGCGACCTTGCGATCGACGAGCGCGCCATCGCGGCTGCCGTCGACGATGAGCATGGGGCGGCCGCGACGCAGGCGGGCGACGCCCTTCATGAGGCGGTGATCGATGGCAATGCCCGGCACCGCGCTGCCCACAATCACGATATCAGCGTTGCCCATCACCACCGACAGGCCCTCCGGCGCGGCCGTGCGCGCGCCGAGCAGGTGGGCGCGCTCGTTCTGCTCGTCATCTCCCAGAAAAACGAAGTCGTCCACGCCGGCCCGGGCGAAGGCCTCGCCGAGGGCGTCGGAAAGGCGGCCCGAGCCCACCGCGAGCACGCAGCGGCGCTCGAGGTGACCAAAGACGCGGCTCGCCAGCTCGACCGCCGTCTCGGCCAGGGCAGACGGCGCGGCTCCCGAGCTTTCCGCGGCCAGGGCGCCCGCCAAGGTGCTGGCGGCGCCGGCGAGCCGGGAGAGCCCCTCGCCCAAACAGCCCGCCGAGCGCGCTTCCGCCACCGCACGGGCAAGGGAGGCGGAGAGCCCTTCGGCCGGCGAGAGGCCCTGCGCGCCGGAGGCGGCAGACTCTCCTTCCGTACGCAATCCGCTTTGAGCGCCCGCAAATTCGTCAAGCTCACAAAGGGCGGCGAACAGGTGCGCCGCGGCGTCGATCCCTTCCGCGAAGTAGAGCGCGCCTGTCACATCCAGGGAAGCCGACGTCCCGCCGAACAGGGCGGCGGCGATATCGTAGGCGTCGCAGCCCTCCTCGGCCACCGCGTACAGCTCGAGACGGCCCTCGTCAGCTAAGAGCAGCCCTTCCGTCAGCCCGCGGCGCGCGGCCACATCAGCCAGCAGGGCTCGGCGCGCAGCGGCGTCGCTCGCCAGAGAGCTGGCGGGCAAAAAGACCGGTCTACGGGGATTTATGCCGGCAACGAACAGGGCCATGGCCTACCCCGCCGACACGGCGACGAGCAGCACCATGACCGCCAGGCCGGCAACGGCAAGCCCATCGCGCACCTTCGCCGAAGCAACCCAGGGCGCAAGGAAGGACAGCCCGTTGAACACCGACCAAACAACCGTGGTGACCAGCGAGAGGGCCACGCGCGGCACGAGGTAGGACAAGTTGCCCCGACAGCCCGTCCCGGCC